>JBDTRK010000059.1:0-21395 GCA_039931685.1 Betaproteobacteria bacterium
CGCTTCTGCAACTGCCCGGCGGCCTTGGTCACGCCCACCCGCCGCACGCCCAGCATGTGCGAAAGAAACTCCTGCGTCAGCTGAAAATGGTTCGAGCCGACGCGATCGCGCGTCATCAGCAGCCATCGGGCAAGGCGCTCCGGAACCATGTGAAAGCGGTTGCAGGCGGCGGTTTGCGAGATCTGGGACATCAGGCCGTAGGTATAGCGGTTGATCGCGTTCTGCAACGGCAGGCTGTGGCGCAATTCGCGCCGGAAAGTGGCGGCCTTCATGCGCAAGGCCGTGCCCGCACCTTGCACAAGGGCGCGAAATGGCGACGCGTCGACGCCGAGGGCCAGTGGAATTCCAACCATGCCCTCGCGGCCGACCATGCCGACTTCAAGCGCAAGATGATTGTCGACCAGCGTCAGCAGTGATACCAGGGAATCGCAGGGAAAGTAGACGTGGCGCATCGTGTCCCCCGGCTCATAGAGGATGTCGCCGAAGGCGAGAGTGACCGGTTCGCAACCGGCAACCACGCTCTCAAAATCCTTGCCGGGCAGCGCAGCGAGCACTTTGTTCTGGGTCGGGGTGCGGTCCGAATCCGTTTGCCTGCGCCGCCGGCCGGATTGCGGCGCGCGCGACTGAGCCGCAGGCAATTCGGCACGAAAGTCGACGATCGGAGGGATAAGCGATGCGGTCATGACAATGTGGTCGATTCGTTCAAACTGGGACTGTCGCCATTTCGTGTTTGACCAGTAAAGGGACAAGACGAAGGCTAACCCAGTAAAACGGGCGGTGTATGTGCGCAAACGTACAGAGCCCGGTGCGGCGCGCGCAGATAATCCGGCGGCGATGCGCAAACATCACGCCGACCAGACCATCGGGTACCGCTGCGTCGGCCGCTGCCGACGCAGCGCCGTGCGATGCCGTCCCCTGCACATTCATCCGGAGAATCCACACATGCAAACAGCCAAGCGATCCTGCACCCTTATCGTCGCCTTCGTGCTGGCCGCCACGCTGGGCTGCGCCTCCACTTCGCACAAGGAGGGGACCGGCGAATACGTCGACAATTCCGTCATCACCACCAAAGTCAAGGCGGCGATCTTCAACGAGCCCTCGCTCAAAGTCGCCGAAATCACCGTCGATTCGTTCAAGGGGGTTGTGCAACTGAGCGGTGTTGTGGATACGCGCGCCGACATGGACAAGGCGGTGGAGATCGCGCGCGGCGTGGCCGGAGTCAAGTCCGTCACCAATGACCTGCAACTTAAGTAACGAATGGCGGGCGCATTTTCAAGCGACGCGACGTCCTCCCACCATGGACCTGCCTTGGGGAAATGTTGCTTCGCGCGTCGGCGCGCATATCCGTGAGCTGATTCATCCGGAAACGGCGGCAGAGCATCGGGAGGATGAAGGGGCCCGAATTCGCCCGAATGCAGTCCGTACGGTGCGGATGACGACGACACCGCGACCACCGCCTTTTCGGGATGCATGCCGGCGACAGCATGAGAATCAAACGGCAGCAACACGGCTTTATTTTTCGGACTTTTAAGGGAGACGGCGATGATGATGGATCAGGAGGCGGACGCATTCGATCTGGCCAGCAGCAGGTTGCTAGCCGATTTCAAGAACTTGATTTCCGACAGCGAGGAACTGCTCTACGCGGAGCCGACCGCTACCGGAGAGGGTTTCGCGCGGGCGCGGGCAAAATTCCAGGCCATACTGAACAGGGCCAAGGCGGCGCTGGCGATCGCCTCGCAGCCCGTATTCGACAGGACGAGACAAACGGCGGCCACTGCGAACAATTATGTAAACGGCAATCCATGGACCGCGGTCGGTATCGCGATGTCGGCTGGCTTGCTGATCGGTTTCCTGGCAGCAAGGCGCTGATCGACGCGGGCGAAGCAATGGCACGGTCGATGGGAGTCTTCCGGGGATCTGGCTGCAGGCGGATCAATGTCGCGAACATCGTTGGCAAGCCGTGCCGCCGACCCGTTGGTGGGCTTCGATGATGGCGAGTCACAGGAAAAGCAGACCGCGGTGCGCATCGAAGACTTTTACATGGATGTGCGGCGGCACGTCTGCCATAGCTTGCATGGTGACGGCCATGGCGCTCACGGCGGCCGCCGCCGAGCAGTCCACGCTGCCCGCAATGGGCGCGTCCGATGCCGACTTTCTCGCCGACGTCGACGAGCGCAAGAGCTATGGCATTCCCGCGGGCGAAATTCTTCTTTTCGACGGGCTGCTGAACCTGATCAACAGGCATTTCGTCGGCGACGAGTACAGAAGCAATCTGTCGTCGATCGGGCGCAACCTGCGCGGCAGTTGGCGTGTCGACAGCGATCCTTTTACGGTCAATCAACTGGGCCATCCCTACCAGGGGTCGATGTACTACGGCTTTGCGCGCTCCGCGGGTCTGACCTACTGGGAGTCGCTCGGTTACACGGTCGCGGGCAGCGCGGCCTGGGAGGTCGCGGGCGAGACGACGCCGCCTTCCCTGAACGACCAGATCACGACGGGCTTTGGCGGCAGTTTCCTGGGCGAAGCGCTGTTCCGAATGTCGAATCTGGTGCTGGAGCAGGCGAACATGCCCAAATTCTGGCGTGAAGTCATGGGTTCGGCCATTTCTCCGCCCAGCGGCCTGAACCGTCTAGCGTTTGGCAATCGTTTCGATCGCATCTTTTCGAGCCATGATCCGATCTACTACGGGCGCTTCGCACTCGGGGCAAGCACAGCCACGACCAGGCAAATCGGCCGATCCGACAAGTACCAGCGCAACGAAGGGCTGGTCGATTTTTCCCTCGACTACGGATTGCCGGGTAAGCCGGGCTATACCTACGATCGGCCGTTCGACTATTTCGCCTTTAAAGCCACCGTATCGAGCGCCAACGGATTCGAGAACCTGATGACTCGCGGCCTGCTATTGGGAACCGACTACTCTGCCGGTGAAAATTACCGCGGGGTGTGGGGACTGTACGGCAGCTACGATTACATCGAGCCGCAGATCTTTCGCGTCTCCAGCACGGCGCTGTCACTGGGTACCACGGCCCAGTGGTGGCTGTCCCGGGCGATCGCCCTGCAGGGCACCGCACTGGGTGGCGTTGGTTACGCGGCGGTCGGAACCGTGCACGGAACCCTGGAAAACGACTATCACTTCGGTGTGGCGCCGCAGGCACTGGTCGCGCTGCGCCTTATTTTTGGCGACCGCGCCGCGCTCGAGACGACCATACGCGAGAACTTCGTGAGCCGCATCGGCGGGGCCGATCGGGCCGGGCACGACAATATCATTCGCACCGACGCGGCCTTCACGGTACGCGTGCATCGGCAGCATGCCGTCGCCGTGCGATACCTGCTGTCCCGGCGCGATACCTATTCGCCCAGTCTGGGCGACACGAGCCAGAGCAACGGATCGATCGGCTTGTACTATGTCTATCTGGGCAATGACGGCTTCGGCACTGTCGACTGGCGCGCCAGCGCGGTGCACTGACGGCGCCGGTGCGGGTTATCGTCCCGGAAAAAAATAGTATCTGCCATGTGCGGTAGATAACATACAGAGGCGCGACGCAAACCCAAGATTCAAGCGGGCCAGAGTTTATGCCTCACCCTCCCGAGGATGAACTCTGGCTTGAGGGGCCCGGTCCAAGCGATCTCCTTGCGGGCCCCCCTTTTTTTTGAGGCTTGCAATCGGCGGCGCAGCCCGGATCAATGCACCAGCTGATTGATTTCGATGATCGGCAGCAGGATGGCGAGCACGATCATGAGCACCACACCGCCCATCACCAGGATCATGACCGGCTCGAGCAGCGTGAGGAACACCGCCAGACGCCGCTCGAGGCTCTGTGTTTCCAGTTGCGCGGCGCGCCCCAGCATCTGTTCGAGTTTTCCGCTCACCTCGCCGCTGGCGACCAGATGGATCAGAAGCGGCGGAAATGCGCGGGTTTCACCGAGCGCCCGGGCCAGGCTGGCACCTTCGCGCACCCGCTCAATGGCGCGCTCCACCGCGGCCCGCAGCACCAGGTTGTTCATCACCCGCGCACCGGAAGCCAGGGCGGAGAGCAGCGGCACGCCGCCGCCAACCAGAATCGCCAGCGTGCTGGCGAAGCGCGACGTGTTGACGCCGCGAATCAGGGATCCCAGCCAGGGCATGCGCAGCAAGAAGGCATGCCAGCGCCGCCTCTGCACTTCGCTGCGCAAAACCATGCGGGCGGCCACCGCCGTGCCGATGATGATTGCCAGGATATACGGCCAGGCTCCGCGCAGGAAATCGCTCAACGCGATCAGCGCGCGCGTGAGCAGCGGCAGGCTCTGCCGCGACTGCTGGAACACCTGCACCACCTGCGGCACCACGTAGACCAGCAAGCCGGTGACGATCGCGAGTGCCACGATGGTGACCAGAACCGGGTAGAGCAGCGCCAGGCTGGTTTTCTGTTTCAGCGCCTGGCGCGCGTCGAGATAGTCGGCAAGATGCTGCAATACGACCGGCAGCGCGCCGGAATCCTCTCCGCCGTGCACCAGCGCGCAGTAGAAATCCGGAAAGCTCTTTTCGTAGGCTCCCAGGGCACCCGCGAGCGACAAGCCCGCCGTCACTTCGGTTTTGACGCCGGTCAGCACTTCCCGCGTCATCGGCTCGGTGGCCGCTTCGATCAGCGCATTGAGGGACTGCTCCATTGTCAGCCCGGACGCGAGCAGGGTCGCCATTTGCCTGGTCACAAGGCTCAGTTCGGCGGGCGATATGCCACGGGCCCAGCCCTGACGCGCGCGCTCGCGCGCTCGCACCGGACCAATCGTCGATGGCAGCAGGCCTTGCGCGCGCAATTGCGTGCGCGCCTGGCGTGCCGTGTCGGCCTGCACCACGCCGGATACCTTGCGTCCGGCGGCGTCGAGCGCCTGATACTGGAATGCTTCCATTACCGCTAATTATTCACGGGTGACGCGCACGACTTCCTCGAGGCTGATCACGCCCTGGCCCGCCCAGCGCATGCCGTCTTCGCGCAGCGAGCGCATGCCACGGGAAAGCACATGTGCGCGCAGAGTCTGTTCGGACGCGCGGTCGTGAATCAGCTTGCGCAATTCGTCGTCGACGGTCAGTAATTCGTAAATCCCGGTGCGGCCGCGATAGCCCGAGCGATTGCAGGCAGGACAGCCTTGTGCTGAATAGAGGGTTCCATCGGTCGGGGTAAGGCCGAGGATGCGAAGTTGTTCCGCGTCGGCGACAAAAGGCTTGCGGCATTCCAGGCACAGCCGGCGTACCAGGCGCTGGGCCACAACTCCGATCAAGCTGGAAGCGAGCAAGAATGGTTCGACACCCATGTCGACGAGCCGGGTAACGGCGCTCACTGCGTCGTTGGTATGCAGCGTGGCGAATACCAGATGTCCGGTAAGGCTGGCTTGAACCGCAATCTGCGCGGTCTCGAGATCGCGGATCTCGCCGATCATGACCACGTCCGGGTCCTGGCGCAGGATGGTGCGCAGGGCGCGCGCAAAAGTCATTTCGATCCTGGTGTTGACCTGGGTCTGGCTGATGCCGTCCAGGTCGTACTCGATGGGGTCCTCCACGGTCATGATGTTGAGCGCGGTGGCGTCGAGCCGTGACAGGGCGGCATAAAGCGTGGTGGTCTTGCCCGAGCCGGTCGGTCCGGTGACGAGGACGATGCCGTGCGGCTCAAGGATCAGCCGGTCCATGTGCGCGAGCGTGACGTTTTCCATGCCGAGCCGCGTCAGATCGAGCCGCCCGGCCTGTTTGTCCAGCAGGCGCATCACCACTCTTTCGCCGTGCCCGGTGGGGATCGTGGACACGCGCACGTCCACCGGCTTTCCCGCCACGCGCAGGGTGATGCGACCGTCCTGCGGCAAGCGCTTTTCGGCGATATCGAGCTGCGCCATGATTTTTACCCGCGACACGATCGCGCCGTGCAAGGCGCGCGCCGGTTCGATCAGGTCGCGCAGCGTGCCGTCGATGCGCAGCCGCACCACCGAGCGCGTTTCGAACGGCTCGACATGGATGTCGGAAGCCCCGTCGCGCAGAGCCTGGGTAAACAACGCATTGATCAGGCGGATGACCGGTGCATCGTCCTGGCTTTCGAGCAGATCTTCGATGCGCGGAATTTCCTGCAGCAACCGCGACAGGTCCAGGTCCTGCGCGAGATCCCCGGCCAGCGCGGCCGCCCCGGCATCAGCGCTGTTGTAGGCCTCGGTGATCAACTCGTCGAACTGCGCGGCGCTGATGCGCTTGGCGAGTACCGGCACGCCAAGCGCACGGCGCAATTCGGCCAATGCGCCCGCGTGCGCGCCGTCGCGCATGGCGACCTGCGCCAGGTCGTCGTCGCAGGAAGTGACGACGACGCCGTTGCTCTTGGCAAACGCGTAGGGAATCCTGATTGCGGCCCGGTTCATCAGTTGCGACCCTCGTTGCGATACGGCTTGACTTCAATATCCAGCGCCGGCCCAGGCGGCGGTAGCGGTCGCGGCGGCAGCACGGGCGATTGAATGTCCGGCAGAATCGGGTCATGCACGGGTTTGGCCATCTCCTGCTCGCCGAGGATGTAGTCGTAGCGCTCGCCGCTGAATGCATCGGCTTGCCGGCTGCCGCGCACCAGCGTCGGACGCAGGAAGATCATCAGATTTGTCTTGCTGTGCGTGCGTGACTTGTAGCGAAACAAGCCACCCAGTATCGGCAGGTCACCGAGCAGCGGAACCTTCTGCACGCTGTCGTTGACGGTGTCCTGGATCAGTCCGCCGATTACGACGATCTTGCCCTCATCGACAAGGATCGTCGATTCGACCGCGCGCTTGTTGGTGATCACGCCCGCGGGATTGGTCGCATCCTGGATGCTGGACACTTCCTGGTAGATCTGCAGGCGCACCGTGCCGCCCTCGGAGATCTGCGGCTTGACCCGCAGCGTCAAGCCGACGTCGTGCCGCTCGACGGTCTGGAAAGGCGTCGGTGTGGTCGCCGCACCGGTCAGCGCATACTGGCCGGTAATGAACGGGACGTTCTGGCCGACGAGGATAACGGCTTCCTCGTTGTCCAGCGTCAGCAGGGTCGGCGTTGACAGGATGTTCGCGTTGACGTCGGTTTCCAGGGCTCGCACCAGGACACCGAGGTTGAGAATCTGGCCGATGCCGGGAATCGAGACCTGGCCTTTCACGATGCCGATATTGAGGCCCCCGCCCACCGTTGCCGGATTCTGCGAGATGCCGATGATGTTCTGGCCGGCACCGCCGAAATTGGTGCCGCCGAAGGGCTGTGTAGTGGTCTTGCCCAGCCCGCTCAGATCCTGCCACTGGATGCCGAATTCCGCAGCCTTGCTGGCGGTCACCTCGGCGATCAGCGCCTCGACGTACACCTGCGCGCGGCGCACGTCGAGTTTGTCCAGCGCAGCCCGCAGGTTATTGTAGATCGCGTCGGGTGCAGTGATGATGATCGAGTTGGTGGCGGCATCCGCCTGGATGATGCCCGGGGCGGCCGGCGCCGGCTGGGATTGGGTCGTGCTGAACGATCCGGTGGCGCCGGTACCCTGCGTCGATGCCTGGGTCGAACCGCCTGGCGCCTGCGACGATGCGGGTGCAGAGGTGCCGAGCGCCGAATTCGTGGCCATCGCCGAGCGTTGCGCGCCCGTGGACGTTGCGCTGGCATCGCCCTGGTAAATCGCGCGCAGGGTGTCGGCGAGCTTCACTGCCTCGGCATTCTTCAAATAGACGACATGGATGTTGCCGCCAGCGTTGGTGGGCGAATCCAGCATCGACACGAATTTGCGCAAGCGCATCAGGCGCGATGGATCGCCCGCGCGCGCCAGCAGGCTGTTGGATCGGGCATCCGCGACGACCGTGAAGCGCTGGGTGGGTTCTGTGGCCGTCGCGCCCTGCGCCTGTGCAGCTTCCGCGAACAGGCGGTTGACGGTCGTCGCGACATCGACCGCCGAAGCGTACTTGAGCGGGATCACGATCGGTTCGTTGCCGCTCGGCTGGTCGATCGAGTCGATGATTTCTGCGATGCGCTGAAGGTTGCTCGCGTAATCGGTGATCACCAGCGTATTGCTGTTCTGGTATGCGGTAATGGTGTTATTCGGAGCGATCAGTGGACGCAGGATCGGAAGCGTCTGCGCCGCCGATTCGTACTTGAGCGTGAATACACGGGTCTCGATCCGGTCGCCGCCGCCGCGCGCCTTGTCGTCCGGGCCGATCGTGGGGCTGGAATGCAGCTTGGCGTCGACTTCCGGAACGATCTTGACGATGCCATGGTCCTCGACGGCGGCAAAACCCTGCAGACGCAGGGCTGACAGGAACACCTCGTACACCAGGGCGCGGGACATCGGCTTCGCCGACACGATATTGACCGTGCCCTTTACGCGAGGGTCGACGATGAAATTTTTCCCCGTAATCTCGCTGACCACCTTCACCACGCCTTCGATATCGGCATTGACGAAGTTGAGCGTGACGACATCCGGATTCGCGCGCGCGGACTTGTTGGCGCCCTTTTTTGCGGAGGGCGTGGTTTGCGCGCTTTCAGTCGGCATGCCTTTCACCGTTATCGAGCTGCGACGCGCGGACTCGTTAGCGCCAGTGGCGCCCGTTTGCGGGGAGGGCGTCGTGGTCCCGTTGCCGGCTGCAGGTTGCTGTGTTGGGGCGTTGGTGGCGGGACGCGCGGACTCGTTAGCGCCAGTGGCGCCCGGTTGCGCGGGACTCGTCGCGTTCCCGGGTTGAACTGTGGGTTGCTGCACTGGGGTGTTCGTGGCCGGCCTGACTTCTTCCTTTGCGCGCTCCTGGGAATTCGCGGGCCACGCCTGGAGAAGAGCGGCTGTCATCGCCCACCCAAGCATCCCGATCTGTATGGAGCGACATGTCATGATATTCACTTTCGGGCGTAGCGTTGGCAAGGGCAGCAAGTCTTTATACGGGAATTCATTTGGTCGTTCGCAGCACAGGAGGTTCCACCGTTTTGTTTTTCTCCGGCCAGGCGAGCGTTTCGCGAGTGCCGCCGCGTTCCAGGATGATGTGATCCGTAGCAACTTCCGCGAGGCGGATTCCCGGAGCAACGTCTTCGCCTTCCAGCACCGCCAGAATCTGCCTGGGTTCAAGTTCCACGACCGCGTAGCCTTGCCGGCCGGCCGCGGCTGCCACGATCCCCAGCAACCGGATCGCGATTCCGGTCGGCGCCGCGCTATTGCGATCGCGCTGCACGTTGCCAAACAGCCCGCCGGCGGAAGTGCCCGCGCCCGACTCTGCGACGGCCTGCGCGCGCGGCTGCGGACTCGGCGCTATCCAGACCCAGGTCCAGTAAGCGGCGACGAAGCCGAGCACGATTAGTGCCGCAGTTGTCAACAGGGCGAAAACGGCCGTTTGTGCCAGGTTCGATCGGTCGATGGAGAAGTGCCGCATACCTTTTTATTTTGTGCACGATAACAACAGTATTCGACGCCCAATGTTTTGCTTGACGGGTGGATCACTAAGTGGACCTAAGGTTAATGTTAAATTTTCCTCAGGTATGTGCGCTAGCGAACAGAGTGTCTGCCGGCAAACCGGATAATTACGCCATCCGCCTGTATCGGTGCGAAGGCTTACCGCCCTCAGATCAAATAGACAATCAAGGAGGGTGTAATGAAGACATGGAAAGCCTCAGGTGGTTTCACATTGCTCGAGGTAATGGTCGTAGTCGTCATCCTCGGCATACTCGCCGCCCTGGTCGTGCCTAAAATCATCAGCCGTCCCGACGAGGCGCGGGCGATCGCGGCGAAACAGGACCTCGCGAGCCTGATGCAGGCCCTCAAGCTTTATCGCCTGGACAATCAGCGTTATCCAACCTCCGAGCAGGGATTGCAGGCGCTGACCGCAAGGCCGGCTACGGCACCGTTGCCCCCCAACTGGAAGGCGGGCGGGTATGTCGAGCGCCTGCCAAGGGATCCATGGGGCAATCCCTATCAATATCTTAACCCGGGGGTGCATGGCGAGATCGATATATTCAGTTTCGGTGCCGATGGGGCGCCGGGTGGCGAAGGCAACGATGCCGACATTGGCTCGTGGATGCTTTGAAGTCAGTGATTCAGTGATTCAGTGATTCAGTGATTGAGTGATTAGAGCACTCCACCAGCGGTCGCGACAATGGTCAATAAACAATCACCCAATTACTTAATCACTGAATTACCTCAGTGCAACGGCTTCACGCTCATAGAGATGCTGGTCGTGCTGCTGATCATGGGCATTTTTGTGGGCCTGGTCAGCAGCATCGCGCAGCCCGATGATCGGGCGCGGCTGCGAGTCGAGGCGGAGCGGTTGGCGCAATTGCTGGATCTCGCCGCGACAAAGTCGCACTACACCGGCCGGTCCATCGCCTGGACAGCGGACGGACCAGGCTACCGGTTCTGGCAATTCAGTGAAGACACGTATTGGACCGAGATTCGCGACGACGACGCCTTGCGCGCGCGCGCGCTGCCGACGGGAATGACTATCTCCGATCTGCGCATCGAGAACATGCGCGCGCCGGCGCAAATGCGCCTGGAATTCACCGCCTACGGCCCGACGCTGTCCTTCCGCGTCGAGATGTCCCTGGGCAGCGCGCGTGAGATCGTGGCGGGCTCGCCGATCGGCGATGTGCGCGTAGTGCCGGAGCAGGGAAGAACGAATGACAAAATGGTGCAGCGATAAACGCCGCGGCTTTACCCTGGTCGAGGTGCTGGTCGCTCTGGCCATCATTGCGATCGCGCTACTCGCGGCGCTGCGCGTGGCAGGCGCGGGCACTACGAGTGTGGGCGATCTGCGCGCGCGGCTGCTCGCCGGCTGGGTCGCCGAGAATGTTCTGGCCGAACAGCGCGCCCGCGGCGATTGGCCCTCGCCCGGCATACAACGCGGCACGCAGCCCCAGGGGGGCATCGAGTTCGTCTGGCGCGAGGAGGTCATCGCGACGCCGAACGTCATGTTCCGCCGCGTCGACATCCGCGTGTTCGTGGCGCCGGAGGAAGCGCACGCGCTCGCGCACCTCACCGGGTTCGTCGTCAACATGCCGGCTACGGGAAAATGACGGCGCGCTCGGGCATTCGATGCCGCGGGTTCACGCTGATCGAGCTGCTCGTCGCGCTGCTCATCCTGTCGGCTCTGGCGCTGATGTCCTACCGCGGGCTCGGCGCCGTGCTCGATGCGCGGGTGCATGTCACCAGGGAATCCGACAAGTGGCGGCACGTGGCGACCTTTTTTGCGCGCTTCGAACGCGACGTCCAGCTCGCGGCGCCGCGTTCAGTGCGGGGTTTTTCCGGTACCGCAGCGTGGCTCGGCCAGCCCGATCCGACGCGGGAACTCCTCGAATTCAGCCGGTTCGCCTCGATCGGCGGGCTGGATACGCCGCGGCGGCTCGGTTACCGCCTCAACGACAGGCAGGAAATCGAATTGTGGTTGTGGCCGGGCCTCGATGTCGCACCGGATGCCGTGCCGGCGCGCTACCCGGTGCTCGAGGGCGTGAAGGCGTTCGAGCTGCAATACCTGAATTACGATCTTGCCTGGGCAAGCACCTGGCCGGTGACGCCGGGCGACCCGCCGCTGCCATTGGCGGTTCGCCTGCGCGTTCTGCTCGTTTCGGGCGAGGAAGTCGTGCGCGTGTTCGCGCTGAGATCATGAGAGCGGCACAGCGGGGCGTAGCCATCGTGCTCGCCATGGGAGTGGTCGCAATGGCCGCCATGGCGGCTACCGCGATCATGGTCACGCAGAGCACCTGGTCGCGCGCGGCCGAACTCACGGCCGATCATGTCCAGGCGCAGGTGCTGATCCAGGCCGGCGTGGACTGGTCGCGCGCAATACTGGGCTACGATCGTCGTACCAGCAACGTCGATCATCTTGGCGAGCCCTGGGCGATGCGCCTGCCGGCGATGCCGATCGAAAACGGCGAGCTGACCGGATACATCGAAGACCAGCAGGGACTGTTCAACCTCAACAATCTGGTGAAGGGCGGCAAGGTGAATACAGCACAGCTCGCGATCTTCCAGCGCCTGCTGTCCATGCTCGGTTTGTCCGCGGCCCTTGCGGACGCGCTCGCCGACTGGATCGACGCCGACAGCGAGCCGCAATCGCAAGGGGCGGAGGACGCCTATTACCTGGCTTTGCAGCCGCCTTACCTGGCCGCCAACCAGCCGTTGAACGACGTGGATGAGCTCGCGCTGGTACGCGGCTTCGATGAAGGCGTGCGGGCCCGCCTGCGGCCCTTCGTCACAGCGCTTCCCCGCTTTACATCCGTGAACGTGAATACGGCACCGCCCGAAGTGCTTGCCGCGGTGATGGATGGGCTGGGCCTGGACGGCGCGCGTGCCCTGGTCGCCAAACGCGAGCGTGCTTTTTTCAACAGCTACGATGAATTCTTCAGGCAGCTCCCGCCCGGACTCATCGTGCCCACCGAGAATATTTCGGTGAGCAGCAGCTACTTCATGGCGACGCTGCGCGTGACCATCGCCGGAGCGCAGGCACGCGGATTGGCGCTCCTCGCACGCGAGGACAGCGGCTGGCCCGCCGTGGTCTGGCGCAAGACCCAATGAGCATGTTGCGCATTTACGGCTTGCTTCTTGAACCGCCATTACGGTGCCAATGGGCGTTGATCAACGACGGCCGCGAACCGGTGGCGGGAGAGGGGCGGCTCACTGACGTGCCCCGGCGCGCCGATCGCATTCAGTTGGTGCTTCCCGCCGCGCAGGTGCTGATCACGCGCGCCCGCGTGCCGCAAGGGGCCCGGCGTCGCGCCGGATCGTTACTGGCTTTCGCGGTGGAGGAACGTACCGCCGGTGAACCGGATGCCAACCAGGTCAGTTGGCTCGGCACCGTCGGCGAGGACGAGGTGCTGGCGGTCGTCGACAAGCCGGGATTGACGCGCTGGCGCGATGCGATGGCCGCCGCCGGCATCCGCAATTTCGAAGTCCACTGTGAAACCCTGATGCTGCCGTGGACCACGGGCGAATGGAGTCTCGCCTGGAATGGGCGCGAGGGGTTTGTCCGCACTGGAGAGTTCGAAGGCGCGGCCACCGATTGCGCAGACGCTGGCATGCCGCCGCTGTCCCTGCGCCTGATGGTCGAGGAAGCGCAGGCAAGCAGCGCGGGACCGAACTCGATCGCGATCTATACCACCGCGCCCGGCGCGGCACCCGATATCGAGGCATGGTCGCGCGAGCTCGGCATAGCCGTGAACCTCGCGGGGACCTGGGACTGGAGGACGGCGCCATCCGGCGCCGGCATCAGCCTGACGCAGGAACGCCAACGTTGGCGCGGCTTCGCGGGCGCATCCACGCGTCTGCGGCCGGCCGCCTGGATGCTGGGTGCCGCGCTGGCGCTGCAGGCGATCGCGCTGGCCATCGATTGGACGTCGCTTGCGCAGGAACGGCGTGCCCTGCATCAGCAAATGGAGTCGCGATTTCGCGTTGTTTTCCCCGATGCCGTTGCCGTGGTGGACCCGGCGCTGCAGATGCGCCGCAAGCTTGCCGACGTGCACCATGCCACCGGCCAGGCGGACAGCGGCGATTTCCTGCCGATGGTCGGCAAAGTGACGGAGGGAATGAAAGATTTTCCGGCGGGAGCCTTGCGCATCGTCGCCTACGAAAGCGGACGCATGACGCTGGAAGTGGCGACCAGCGACGACGCGGCCGTACAGCGCCTCGTAACGCGGCTGGTTCATTCGGGTTTGAGCGTCGAACCCGCCGCTACGCTGAAACGCCCGGGCGGCGCGACGGTCGTGATCACGGTGCGCGCGACGTGAAGGCGACGCTGCGCCGCCTCTGGCAATCGCGGGCGCCGCGGGAGCGGGCGATCGTCGCCGCGCTTGTCCTGGCGGTGGGCGTACTCCTTTATGTGGCATTCGTGCAGACTGGCTGGCGCGCGCGCGCGCAGTTACGCACCGCGGTCACGACCCTGCGCGCCCAGGCGAGTCTCCTGGAACAACAGGCGGCCGAGATCGAACGGCTGCGCGGCGCTCCGGCCGTAGCGGCATCGCAGACGGATTTGCGCACACTGGTGCAAGCTCAGGTCGATGCCGCCGGGTTGTCGCATGCGCTGATAGGTATCGATGCGCCGGACGCCGATCAGGTGGTGGTGGTGTTCGGCGCGGTGGCATTCGCGGACTGGAACAACTGGATCGTCAGCCTGAAAGCGCAGCACGTCCGTGTCGATGCCTGCCGGATTGAAGCGCTTTCCACACCGGGACTGGTCAGCGTGACGGCCACCCTGGTGCGCGCGAAACCGCAATGAAGCGCTGGAGCGGGATTGCGATCGGACTTGGCGCTTATGTCATCGCGCTGATCGCCATGGCGCCGGCAACCCTGATTGACGGCAGCCTGCGGAGCGCAAGCCTCGGCAGGATGCGCCTTGCGGAAGCCCGGGGCACGCTGTGGTCGGGGTCGGGACAGATCGAAGTTCGTGATGCGGGCGCGCGAACCGGCGTCGCCCAGAGTCTCACCTGGCGCGCAATGCCGCTATCGCTGCTGCGCGCACACCTGGTTTTCGAAGTCGGGCTGGAGCGGTCGGAGAAGACTTTTCCCGTGACGATATCGTTTTCCCGAATTGCACTGGCGAACGCGGACATGAGCCTGCCCGCCACGGCGCTGGGTCTGGGAATCCCGAAGCTTGCCCCACTTGGGCTCACCGGCGACGTGTTCATCCACGTGGCGAACCTGTCCATTGGCCGCGACGCTATGAATGGCATTGCGACCTTGCAATGGCGCGCTGCCGGTTCGAACCTCACGCCCGTCGCTCCGCTGGGCGACTATGAGGTCCGCCTCGATGGCGAAGGCAGGACGGTCCACGCTTACCTGCGCACCATCGAGGGGCCGCTCTGGTTCGATGGCAAAGGATCGTGGACGCAGGGCGCGAACCCCGACTTTCTGGTCACGGCCCGCATTTCGCCGGAATACCAGAAGCAGCTCGCACCGCTAATGCGCCTGATCGCGGTCGAGCGCCAGGAAGGACGCTTCGAGGTCCAGCTCAACTGAAAGCGGTGCGGGCATCCGCCACCGGCCGCAGGAATTTTCTCCTTAAGTGTGCCAGCTAACAGAGCGTCGCCGGCGAAAGGCGGATAAAGACGGCATCGACGCAGGGTAGATCGGTTGAATATTGGTTTTCCGAATCAAATCAGCCTTCCACCATCGTCGTGAAGCAGGTCAAGGCCGAAACCCCGAACCATCGTATCGGGTTTTTACCCGCAAGAGGGTCGGCCATGTACCCCGCCCGTTCCGATCGATCGACAAGGAGAGGTAATTGAAAAAAATCGAAAGTATGTTCAGACCCCACACGAAGTCCCTGACCGCGTGTTTGTTCGGGATGGCCGCGCTGGTTGCTGGCGCCTCCCCGGCTTTTGCGCAGAGCGCGCCGTCATTGGGTACAGCGTCAAATTTTGCGGTGCTTGGGGGTGCGGGAGTGACCTGTACCGACTCGACGATCACGGGAGCGGTCGGTTCGCTGCTGACCGTCACGCCCACGCCGACATGTACCGTAAACGGGCCGATTAACGAAGGTGACGCTACCGCAACCCAGGCTTACAACGATTTCGTCCTGGCGTACCAGCAACTGGCGGACATTTCCTGCCCGGCTGACGCGGCGCACAACCTCAGCGGTGACCTCGGCGGACAGACTCTTTCGCCGGGTGTCTATTGCATCAGCGGAGTGGGACTGCTGACCAGCCAGCTGACGCTCAACGGCCCTTCGAGCGGGATCTGGATTTTCAAAGCCGCGTCGAGCATAACCACCATTGGCGGCTCGGTAGTTATGGCGGGCGGCGGGAATGCCTGTAACGTTTACTGGCAAGCCGGCACCGCCGTGTCACTCGATGCTACGCAGTTCGTCGGCAACGTTCTTGCGGGATCGGCCATTACCTTTACCGGTGTTGGCTCGAGCTTGAGTGGCCGAGCCTTGGCGAAGACGGCCGTTACGACCACGGGAACCAGCATCAACGTCAACGGCGAGTGCGCATCTCAACCGGGCCCGGGTCCGCATGCATGTTCGGATCGCGTGACCGGGGGCGGCTACCTCAATATTGGCCGAGGGAAGGCGAACAAGGCGAATTTCGGCGTGACGGCAGGAATCAGGAACGGCGCATTTTTCGGCAGCCTGACCTACATTGATCACAGCACCGGCATGAAGGTGAAGGGCACGGATGTCACCGCTTACGTGGTGGTCGACGCCAACACCCGTCATATCGAAGGCACTGCCATGATTGACGGCGTTGCCGGCACGTATGCGCTGGATGTCAGCGACAACGGCAGGTCAGGCAAGAGAGACACCTTTGCCATCAAGCTTTCGACCGGCTACAGCGCGTCGGGCACGCTTGGCGGCGGCAACATCAAGCTGCACAAGGGGCACTGCGACAAACCCCCCAAGGGTGATAATGGCCACGGCGATCATGACGGTCAGGATCATTGTGACAATGACGACAACGGCGATCAGGATCACTCGCACGGAGATAGCCCGTTCGGCAAGGGCGACAAGAAGTAAACCCGCAATCGAAATGTGAGCAGGGAAAAGGACCCGCAAGGGTCCTTTTTCTTTTGTGCCGGTGCATGATGTAATGCGCGCATGAACTGCCTGCTCCTGCCCCGACAGCGCACCGCCCGTTGCAGTCTCCCTTGCGACGCCGGGTGCCATCCCACGGCACGCGCCTTCGCGGCGACAGAGCCACGCCCATTTTGCCGTATATTTATGTGCACCCTGATGATCAGGAAAAGGATCAGCTGATGTATCTGCCGGCGCACTTCGCTGAAACCCGCGCGGAAGTCATGCGCGAACTGATTCGCGCCCATCCGCTTGGCACGCTCGTTACGTTCGGGCCCGACGGCCTCGACGCGAACCATGTTCCCTTCGAGTTCGATCCGCATCCGGCGCCGTTTGGAACTTTGCGGGCCCACGTGGCGCGCGCGAATCCCGTATGGCAGGCGTTCTCGAAAGACGTGGAGCCGCTGATTGTTTTCCAGGGGCCGCAGGTCTATATCACGCCATCCTGGTACCAGACCAAAAAGGACACCGGAAAGGTGGTGCCCACGTTCAACTACATCGTGGTGCATGCGTACGGTGCCATGCGTTGCATAGAAGACGCAGCCTGGCTGCGCAAATTCGTCGGCGGGCTCACGGATCGCTTCGAGGCATCCCGCCCGCAGCCGTGGGCGGTGACCGACGCGCCGGAGGATTTTGTCGCCATGCAGTTGCGGGCAATCGTCGGCATCGAGATTGTACTGACGCGCCTGATCGGAAAATGGAAAACCAGCCAGAACCGGCCGCCGCAGGACCAGCAAGGAGTTGTGGCCGGATTGCGCGAATCGTCCGATCCGGTCGCGCGGGCAATGGCGGACGCGGTGGCGAACAACAAGAAGGCCTAGCGTCCCGATGCGCCGACCCGCAGCGCACTTGAGTCCGGCCGTCGGCACCGGTAGGCTAGGCCACAATTCCTGCAAATGACATTAAATCCATGCGCATTGCCTTGCTCCTGTTGTGCCTCATGCCGTTGACTGCCGCGGCGCGCGACTGGGTCACGATTTCATCCGACTACGAGTCGACCTTCTATTTCGATCGCGATACCCTGAAACGTGGCGGCGATGTTGTTGAAGTCGTGCTGTTGTGGGATTTTCCACAGATGCAGCTCACCCGCCGGCCGATCAAGCCGTATATGTCCGCGACGCGACTGACGCGATATGAATGCAAGTCCGGGGGGCGCGCCGACGTGGAAACCACGCTTTACCGCGGCCCCATGGCGAGCGGCGAAGTGACCGAGGTATACCGCACGCCGGATGCCGAGATCCGTTTCGAATGGGTCAATCCAGAGGCGCCGGGCGGCGAGAGCATGCGCAAGGTGTGCGAGACAGCGAAGGAGTGATTGGGCGATCAGTTGAAAGCCACGTTTACCCTCCGTGTTAATCCCTCAATCGCCGGATCAGCCAAACACTCAATCACCCCGCCACCCAGTCACTCAGCCGGCACATCCCCGGCTATAATGACGCGCCTGCGTTATCCCGGATTCCCATGCTTCAGGCCCGTCAGATCGAATGCACCCGCGGCAACCGGCGTTTGTTTCACGATCTGTCATTTCGACTGGAAGCGAAACAGGCGCTGCGTGTCGGCGGTGAGAACGGCAGTGGCAAGACCAGCCTGCTGAGAATGCTTGCCGGCCTGTCGCCGCCGCAGGCAGGTGAAATTCTCTGGGACGACACACGCATCGCCGCCCTGGGCGAGGATTACCGGCGCGATTTGCTCTTCCTCGGTCACGCCAACGCGCTCAAGGACGACCTTACCCCGGTCGAGAATCTGCGCAGCGCGTTGCTGCTCGCCGGCCACGCCGTAGGCGAACCGGCTTTGCGCGAAGCGCTGGTCCGGCAAGGTCTGGCCAGCGTCGTGGACCTTCCGGCAAGGCTGCTGTCCCAGGGTCAGAAACGGCGGGTAGCGTTGGCCCGGCTCGGGTTTTGCACGGACAAGCCGCTGTGGGTGCTCGACGAGCCGTTCGCGGCACTCGATGCCGCTGCGGTCGCGCATGTAGCGACGGCCGTGACGGCTTACCTGCGCGGTGGTGGCATGGTGGTTTTTACCACGCATCAGGAGGTCGGGCTTGCGGACGTGCAGGTGCGATCGCTCGAACTGGGAGTGCACTAGTTGGCCGTAACCGCAGGGGCGGCCTGTCGCGCAGTCGTCGCGCGCGATCTGTTGATCGCCGCGCGTCGCCGCAGTGACGTGCTGACGACATTTTTCTTTTTCGTCATCGTCGTCAGCCTGTTTCCGCTTGGCGTCGGACCGGCACCCGATACGCTGCGCGAAATTGCGCCCGGCGTGGTTTGGGTGGCGGCACTGCTGGCGGCCATGCTGTCTCTGGCGCGCATGTTTGGCGCCGATTACGCCGACGGCGTGCTCGAGCAATTGCTTCTCACGCCACAACCGCTGACCTTGCTGGTGTTGTCCAAGGTGCTGGCGCACTGGCTGACGACCGGTCTGCCGTTGGTGCTGATCGCGCCTTTGCTGGGACTGCAGTTCGACTTGCCGGCCCCCGCGCTGCTTACGCTGCTGGTATCGCTGTTGATCGGGACACCGGCGTTGTCGCTGATCGGCGCGATCGGCGCGGCGCTGACCCTGGGCGTGCGCGGCGGCGGCGCGCTGACCGCGTTGCTCGTGCTGCCGTTGTATGTGCCGGTACTGGTGTTTGGTGCCGGTGCCGTCGTTGCATCGGCGGCAGGCATGGCGGCAGCGGCACATTTATCCCTGCTGGGAGCGATGTCCCTGGCGGCGCTGGTGTTTGCGCCCTGGGCAACCGCGCTGGCACTTAGAATTGCCCTTGAATAGATTGCAGACATGAACTGGTTCAAATATTCATCGCCACAAACTTTTTATCCGCTCGCCGGCAAAATGGTGCCCTGGTTCATGGCGGCTGCCATCGTTCTGGGCGTGATCGGCCTTTATATCGCTTTGTTCGCCGCGCCCACCGATTTCCAGCAAGGCGACGCCTATCGGATCATTTTTATCCACGTGCCAGCGGCGTGGATGTCGATGCTCATTTATCTGGTCATGGCGTTCTGGGCCGGCATCGGCCTGGCATTCAACACCCGGCTGTCGTCGATGATGGCGCATGCGCTGGCACCCACCGGCGCGCTGATGACGTTCATCGCATTGTGGACCGGCGCATTCTGGGGCCGGCCGACCTGGGGCGCTTGGTGGGTATGGGATGCGCGCCTGACTTCGGAACTGGTCCTGCTGTTCCTGTATCTGGGTTATTTGTCGCTGGTTTCGGCCATCGACGATCCGCGCCGCGCCGACAAGGCATCCGCCGTACTCGCGCTGGTGGGCGCCATCAACGTGCCCATCATTTATTTTTCGGTCAAATGGTGGAATACCCTGCACCAGGGCTCGTCGATCAGCATCTCGCGCGCGCCCAGCATGGCCAGCATCATGCTGACCGGCATGCTGGTCATGGTGTTCGCGTTCTGGGCGTATTCCATCGGCGCATCGCTGATGCGGGTGCGCCGCGGGATCCTGGCGCGTGAACGCGGCGCTTCCTGGGTGAAGGAACAAAAGGAATGCTGAACCACGGAGGACACGGAGGAAGGACGAAGATAGAAAAATATCCGAGAGTGAAAATCTGGTATCGGTTGTTACTTTGGCATCGGACCCGCTTTTTACTTCCACTACTTTCCATTTTTTTGGGTTTCCTCCGTGTCCATCGTGCAACCCTCAAGGGGGTATTGTGAAGAATCCTCCGTGGTTCAATGACTTTTTCATTTGGTGAGGTGAGAAATGCAGTGGGGTAGTATTTCGGAATTCTTTGCCATGGGCGGATACGGGCTGTATGTGTGGGGCGCCTATGCCGTGACTGCGGGGGTCATGGCCGCCGAAGTGATTGCGCTGATGCGCCGGCGCAGAACTCCACGCACGCGGACGGGTCGTAGTACGCATGCGCAATCGGACTGAGAGCTTATGAAACCGCGCCACAAACGCATCGCACTGATCGCCGCCGGGCTGGCCATTCTTGGCATTGCCGTCACGCTGGTGTTGAGTGCGTTTCGCAGCAACCTGGTTTTTTTCTTCACGCCCACGCAGGTGGCCGCACACGAAGCGCCGCAGGGCCGCAATTTTCGCATCGGCGGCCTGGTTGAAAAAGGCAGCGTGCAACGTCAGCCCGATGGCGTGACCGTGCGTTTCGTCGTGACCGACACGGCCAGGAGCGTGCCCGTCACGTACAAGGGCATCCTTCCTGACTTGTTCAAGGAGGGCAAAGGTGTCGTCGCACAAGGCAAACTGGGCGCGGACGGGGTGTTCGCGGCCTCGGAAGTGCTGGCCAAGCACGACGAGAACTACATGCCCCCGGAGGCGGCCGATGCCGTCGAGCGCGCCAACAAGGCGATGAAGGAATCGCAGAAGACGCTGGTAGAAAAGCCGTGACAGGAGAAGCCGTGACTATCGTGACTCGTAAATTCTCCCTAAGCAAATATTTGCGACAGTCACGACAGTCGCGGCAGTCACGCCAGTCACGACATCATCATTCACGGTATTTCATATGATTCCAGAACTCGGACATTTCGCATTGATCATCGCGCTGTGCATCGCGCTCACGCAGGCGGTCCTGCCGCTGGCCGGCGCCGCGCGCGGCAATATCGTGTGGATGGGCGTTGCCCGGCCGGCGGCGCAGGGACAGTTCGTCTTCGTGGCCATCGCCTTTGCTTGCCTCGCCTATTCCTTCGTGGCCAACGACTTTTCGGTGCTCAATGTCGCCACCAATTCGAACTCGAGCCTGCCATGGTTTTATCGCTTCGCCGCGACCTGGGGCAGCCACGAAGGTTCTCTGCTGCTGTGGGTGCTGATGCTCTCGGTCTGGATGCTGGCGGTGAGCGTGTTCAGCCGGCATTTGCCGCTGGAAATGGTGGCGCGGATTCTCGGCGTCATGGCGCTCATTTCGATCGGCTTCCTGTTGTTCATGCTGTTTACGTCCAATCCTT
>JBDTRK010000060.1:0-21185 GCA_039931685.1 Betaproteobacteria bacterium
CCAGTCCCGCCAGGTGCAGCAGCCCCGCAAGAGCGGTCAGCGCTACGCCGATCCAGCCTATCATCGTGCCGAAGAAAGGATACAGCCAGCCGGTATTGGCGAACGCCAAACCCAGGGTTCCATCCATGCCCGCGTATCGCGTGATGTAGCCTAGCGCCAGCATCGCCACGATGGTCAGCAGCGAATACTTCATGATGCCGAAGGTCTCCAGCCAAGTCTTGACCATTTCGCGCACTTTTAATCCCATCACGGACCCCGCGATGACCGCGGCGAGCAAAATGCCGGTGCCCGTCGCCGAGATGATGCCAAACTTCCATATCGCGGATTCCACTCTTGGCACGGCGACCGCAGGTTCCACGCGTTGCACAAGATTGTGCAGCCCTGGAATCTGCCATTCCCAATAGGTATATCCCTTGAAATTCAGGAATGCCTTGATCACAGGCAAGCCCCAGAGGAACAACACGACGGTCAGGATCACCCAGGGCGTCCACGCCTTGATCACCAGATCCCGGCTGTGTCCGTGATGCTCCTTCGCCGCTTCGGCCCAGGGAACGGTAATCCCGCTTCCGGAGGCATCGAGCATGACCGATTTCGGTTTCCAGACTGCCAGGAAGGCGGCAAGCATGATCATCGAGATCATCGCGCCGAGC
The DNA here is from genome assembly GCA_039931685.1 of Betaproteobacteria bacterium. Classification (GTDB taxonomy): domain Bacteria; phylum Pseudomonadota; class Gammaproteobacteria; order Burkholderiales; family JACQAP01; genus JACQAP01. The sequence continues at coordinate 651 of JBDTRK010000060.1, forward strand.
ATGTCCACCAGCCACGGACCGTGATAATTCGAGATCAGGAATTGCGGAATCGCGAATGACAGGCCGGCTACGACAACCGCGGGCCAGACTTCCACCGTCCGGCGCCATCCACAAAACGTCAACACCAGCCAAATCGGGACGATCACCGAAAAGAAGGGCAGTTGCCGCCCCACCATGGAGGAAAGCGTGAAGAGATAGTCCGGATTTTCCGGCTGGGTAACCGAATGCAAAACGATGATGGGTGTTCCGAGTCCGCCATAGGCTACCGGCGCGGTATTGGCGATCAGCGACAGGCCCGATGCCGCCAGCGGATTGAATCCAAGCCCGATCAGGATCGCCCCGGTCACTGCCACCGGCGTACCGCCACCCGCTGCGCCTTCGAAAAACGCCCCGAAGCAGAATGCGATCAAGATCAGTTGCAATCTGCGGTCGTTGGTGATGCCGCCGATGCTGTCCTGCAAGATTTTGAACAACCCTACTTGCAGGGTCATCCGATACAGGAAAATCAGGTTGAAGATGATCCAGCAAACTGTCGTGACGGCGAACAGCGTTCCAAAAAAACCGGCGCCCAGCGCCATCCCTCCCGGCATGCCGATGACGAACATCGCGATCAGCACGGCCGCAACCAGGCCGGCAAGCGCCGCGTAATGCGCGCGGATCTGAAAGATGCCCAGGCCGCCAAGCAATACCAGAACCGGAATTGCACAGACCAGCGTCGATAGAATGGAATTGCCGAACGGGTCGTAATTCTGAGACCAGACCATGACGTCTCCTCCTCATGATTATTTTTTTATATTTATCGAGATACCGATGGCTTCGCCGCAGGCTCCCAATCGCGCGCAAGTATAGTCGAATTACCGGGGAAATTTCGCAACCAGATTGGCGCTGGCGCTAGCGATCTCGGGGCAGCGCTGGCGATGTTGCACTGCATTTCGCGCGATCGATCGCCGCGGCGCCGGCATAAATCGCTGTGGCAGATGCGACCTGATTGCGCTGGCCCGGCGGATGCGGTCCCGCTGGGTGATTACGCGGATTACGCGGGCAACGTCAGCGCGCCTGATCGCCCGGCAATTCGCCGAGCGGGCGCGTAAAGGTGTAGCGCAACGGTTTCCGGACCAATTCTTCGGCGGACTCTCCCACGCTGCCGCTCGGTATGGTGAACGGCAACGCGATCACGAACAGCGCCGAACCCGCCACGACGCCGAGCAATCCGAGCGGCCGCGTCACCACCAAGTCCACCATCATGTCCGATCCAGAGGGAGGGGCTGACTGCGCCAACGCAGGCGGCGCGGCCAATAGAAGCACAACCGCGCATAGGCTAATCCAGCGCCGCACCCGCATCATCATGAGCACTCCAGTAAACCAGTCAGTTATTCTGATCAAGCGCGCGGTCGATGCAAAAGACTACAGGACGCGGCGTATAAGTCGACCTTGCATCAAGGTGAAATGGTTTCAGCCGGCGCTAGTCCTTAGTCGCGCAATTGCTTCGGCGTGACGCCAAGCATGCGCTTGAAATGCCGGGTGAGGTGGCTCTGATCTGAAAATCCCACAGCAGTTGCGATTTCAGCCAGCGAACGACGGCCCGCCCCTGCGGCCAGCAATGACCGGGCGCTGTTTACCCGCACTTGCACAAGATACTGGTGCGGCGAAACGCCGGTTGCCTTCTTGAACACCCGCGTCAGATGGTAGGGACTGAGATGGGCCGCGCCCGCGATAGCGGCTAGGCTGACTTCACCCGGATAATTTTCGTGAATGTATTGCATCGCCTGGATGACCGAACGCGGCGCCACACTCACCTTTTCGGCCGCGACCAATTCCGGATGCTCGGTGTAATTGCGCAGCAGGTGGACCGCAAGCAGGTTTGCCAGTGACTCGGCGTAAAGGCGGCTTCCCGCGTCGCCGCTCATGACCTCGCGCATCAACGCACCGGCGATGCTGTTGATGACCGGGTCGCGCTGCCCCTCCACCGCCCTCAGCCTCACCTGCGCCGGATTGAAGGAAAACGATTCCCGCGCAACCTTGTCCAGGTAATCCGGTTCCAGCGACATGACCGTGAACGACAAGCGCGTATCCCACGCCCAGCGCACCGGCGTATCGCTTGGATGGATCGATACCAGGCCGGCCTCGAGATCCTTTTCCGCGATGGCGCCGCCACTTTCGCGGATGAAATGCCCGTCGGCGAGACTCACGAAGATCAGGTGCTCGGTGACCCCGCCCGGCAAGCAATCGCCGCCCGGCTCAAGCTCGCGGCGTTCGATGTTGAGCGGTTTCCAGCCAAGCGGCCGGCTGGACACGCGAATGCTCTCCGGCCTAACGAGCGCAACCTGCGCCGGATTGCCGGGACCTTGCCCACAGTCCACCTTCAACAATGCCCGCTCAAAGGGTGCATTCATAATTCTTGTTCTCCTCCGCGCATTCGCGCGCTCCGCCATCGCCGACAAACCTTTGCCAGATCGCGCAGACCTCATCCGCACACTCCTGCATTCACGCCTGATCGCGCTGGACCTAGAAAGTAACTGACTGGTCAGTAATATAAATGGCGCAACGCAACGACGTCAAACGGTTTGCGGACTGAGCGCCGATCGTTGCAACACCTTGACCGCGATCTAAGCAGTATTGCGGCGCGGAATTAATGCCCGATATCGCATATGGCCTATGCTAAAGCGGAATAGCCACTACACTCAGACTGCGTCGGTCCCCGGTGTGACGACTCGCCCCTTCAGCGGAATGCGTGAATCGCGACGCGATGCTTGTTGATGAAAGCCCAGTCATACGTCACGCCCAGCCCCGGACCTTCGGGTACCGGAAAACAACCATCGGGGCCCACGGTATCGAGCTGATCGCTATAACCATCGGCATAAACCGGCGGCATGGCATTGCCGCATTTCGGGCCGACCAGCGCCAGTTCGTAGTAATTGGTATTGCGAATCGCGGCCATGCAATGTCGATGAGCGGGACCGGCGGCATGGATTTCGACATCGAGGCCGAAGGCTTCGGCGAGATGCGCGATTTTCATGGTGCCGGTTATGCCCAGATCGTATTCGGGATCGGCACGCACGAAATCGGTGGCATCGTTGACGATGAAATCCGCTTTCGGCTCGACGCCACGCACATGTTCGGTTTGCAGCAGGGGCGTCTTGATGAACTGGCGCAATTTGCGGTGGGCGTGTTGCGACCAGCCACCGTCGCGCATCGGGTCTTCATACCAGAAAAAGCCCGCTTCGTCGCAGGCGCGGCCGACCGCCAGTGCGTCGGCGAACGTGCGAAGTTCGCAGGCGGGGTCGAGCATAAGGTTCATGCGGCCGCGAAAATTCCGCCCCAGAGCCAGTACCGCTTCCGACTCTTCCTTCGCATTGCCGTCGCACCAGCCGTGCATCTTGAACGCGCGGTAGCCCATTTCGTAGCATTGTTCGGCAAAATCCACATAGGCTTGGGCGCTCGACAGCCCGCCGTTGCGATCGCCATGATAGGAACTGGCGTATGTCGGCAGGCGTTTGCGCCAGCCACCGAGCATTTTCCAGATCGGCACGTTCAATTGCTTGCCGGCGAGGTCCCACAAGGCGATGTCGATGCAGCCCACCCCCATGTGGTCGTACTGGCGCAATGCGCGCTTGAAATCATCGTAGATCAGTTCGCGCTGGTGGGGATCGCGGCCCAGCAGATGCGGCGCCAGCGCCAGCGTCTGCCCAAGCGCCATTTTCGTGCCGCCCCACAGCGCGACATATTCGCCACGGGCACCGTCGTCGGCCTCGATCACGATGGCGTATTTGGACAAGGTCAAGCGGCTATCCGGCTGATAGACGATATTGAATCCACCCGCATCCCAGCCAAGATCGGGCAACTCGAATGCAAACTCATGCACTTCCACGCGGCTGATGCGACTCATTAACGTTCCTCCGAATTTAATACCGTCAAACAGAATTCGAATGTCGAAGTGACATCCCCTGAAAATCTTGTCAATCTGCTGCGCATGATCCCGCGCTCCGAAAGTACCGGCTCGTCCGCACAAAGCACCGCCCCGCCAGCGGCGGCATCGTTCGGAGAAGCCGTTCGCTTCTGGCTGAAACTCGGATTCATCAGCTTTGGCGGGCCGGCCGGGCAGATCGCGATCATGCATCAGGAACTGGTCGACAGGCGCCACTGGATATCGGAACGGCGCTTCCTGCACGCATTGAACTATTGCATGGTATTGCCCGGACCCGAGGCGCAGCAACTCGCGACTTACATCGGCTGGCTGATGCACCGGACCTGCGGCGGCATTGTTGCCGGCTCCCTGTTCGTGTTGCCCTCGCTTGTCGTCCTGGTCGCCCTGTCGTGGATCTATCTCGTGTTCGGCGATGTGCCCCTTGTGGCCGGCCTGCTCTATGGAATCAAGCCCGCAGTAACTGCGGTGGTGGTGTTCGCCGCTTACCGCATCGGTTTGCGGACACTGCGCAATCCCGCCTTGTGGGCAATCGCGGCCGTGGCGTTTCTTGCGGTATTCACCTTTGCCGCCCCGTTCCCGCTGATCATCCTCGGCGCGGCGGCGACCGGCGTCGTGGGAGGGCGGCTGGCGCCGCGCTGGTTTGCGATCGGCGCAGGCCATGAGGCGGCAGAAAATTACGGACCCGCAATCATTGATGACGACAGCCCCACTCCCGACCATGCGCGCTTTAGCTGGTCTCACCTGCTGCTTGTGCTTGGCATCGGCGCCCTGTTCGCGGTCTTCGGGGCAGAAAGCGTTTTTGCGACCATGGCCTTGTTCTTTACCAAAGCGGCCTTGTTGACTTTCGGCGGCGCCTACGCGGTATTGCCTTATGTCGTACAAGGTGCCGTCAAACAGCATCACTGGCACCGCCACGCAGATGATCGACGGCCTCGCGTTGGGCGAAACCACCCCCGGTCCGCTGATCATGGTCGTCGCCTTTGTCGGCTTCGTGGGCGGATGGACGTACAACGCCCTCGGACTGGATGCGCAAGTGCTCGCCGGTATTGTCGCGGCGACGGTGGTGACATTCTTTACTTTTTTGCCCTCTTTCCTTTTCATCCTCGCCGGCGGACCACTGGTCGAGACCACCTACCGCCAGCCGCACCTGACTGCTCCGCTAACCGGCATAACGGCGGCAATCGTCGGCGTCATCCTGAATCTGGCGCTGTTCTTCGCCTGGAATGTGCTGCTTCCCGACGGCACCGGCGGACAAGTGGAGTGGCCGCTCGCCATCATCGGCGTAGCAGCCCTGGTGGGGCTGTTCCGCTTCCGGGTCGGGATTATCGCGACCATCGCCGTCTGCGCTCTGGCGGGGTTGATCGTCAGGCTCATGGCGGGTTGAGACGAGTCGCGGGCGGGCGCGAGCGGGCGCGCGGTGCTATAGTTTCCTTTCGTTGTTTCTCCTGCGAATTTCGATGCGACTCGATCTGAATTACGGCCGCGATTCCTATCCGTTGGAACTGTCGGACGACTGGGACGTCACGGTCATACGCAAGCCATCGATGCCGCTGGTGCCCGATCCGGTCCTGGCAGTGCGCAACGCGCTCGCCCAGCCGGTCGGCGCAAGTCCGTTGCAACAGGAAGCGCGCGGAATGAAATCCGCCTGCATCCTGATTTGCGACATCACGCGACCGGTCCCGAACGGGTTGCTGCTGCCGGAAATCGTGCGGCAATTGCTCGATGCGGGCATGAAACCTGACAACATCACCGTGCTGGTGGCGACCGGACTGCACCGCCCGAACGAAGGCGCCGAACTTGAGGAGTTGGTCGGCGATCCCTGGGTACTCAAAACCGTGCGCGTGGTCAACCACTTCGCGCGCGACGACGACGCCCACGTGGACCTCGGCCGCACACCGCGCGGAACTCCGGTCAAGCTCGACCGCCGCTTCGTCGAAGCCGACGTAAAGATCGCGACCGGACTGGTCGAGCCGCATTTCATGGCTGGCTACTCCGGCGGACGCAAGGTCATCGCGCCGGGCGTGGCGCACCGCGACACCATCACCACTTTCCACAGCGCGCGCTTCATGGCGCACCCCAAGGCCGACAACTGCATCCTCGAGGGCAATCCGTTGCACGAGGAGCAGCTTGAGATCGTGCGCATGCTCGGGCATGTGTTGGCGGTCAACACCGTCATCGACGAACATCGCCAGCTGTCTTTCGTCAATTACGGCGAGATTCTGGCGAGCCACCTGCAGGCGGTGGAATTCACGCAGCATTACGCGCGCGTGCCGATCGGCCGGCGCTTCCACACTGTCGTCACCAGCGCCGCAGGCTATCCGCTCGACAAAACTTATTACCAGACCGTCAAAGGCATGGTCGGACCGATCGATATCCTTGAACCTGGCGGCAATCTGATCATCGTGTCGGAGTGTTCCGAGGGCCTGGGCTCGGAGGAATACGCCGACGCGCAGCGCCGCCTGATCGCGCTCGGTGCGGACGGATTCTTCGCCGACATTAGCCGCAAGCAGTTTGCCGACGTCGACGAGTGGCAAACGCAGATGCAGCTCAAACCCATGAAGGCCGGTAATGTGCATCTGTACGCAGGCGGCCTGCCCGCAACAGCTCGCGCGCTCACCGGCGTCAACCTGATCGACTCCGTCGAAGATGCACTGCAAGAATGCATCGAACACGGGGGCGACCGCGCGCTGGCGGTCATTCCCGAGGGACCGTACGTGGTGCCCTACTACCAGCCAGCATGAGGAGACAACGATGATCGAAGACAAAATCGAAGTAAACATTGCTGGCGGACTCGACGTCGCCCTGCCGCGTATGGTCAACGTGCGGCAGAAGTTCGATGGCGCGCATCTGGGCGATATCCCGACGACGGTCGCCAGGGAATTCCAGCGACCCGAAGTGCGCGCCAAGGTCAAATCCGGACAGGTCATCGCGGTCGGCTGCGGCAGTCGCGGCATTGCCAACATCTCAACCATCACCAAGTGCGTGATCCGGGAATTGCAGGCGCTGGGCGCCAAACCTTTCATCTTCCCCGCCATGGGCAGCCATGGCGCCGCTACTGCCGAAGGCCAGAAAAAAGTGCTGGAAGGCTACGGCATCACGGAAGCGTCCATGGGGGTTCCGGTCAACGCCACCATGGATACCGTCATCGTCGGCAACCTCGACGACGGCACGCCGGTGCACATGGATCGTTTTGCGGCGCAAGCCGAGGGGGTGGTTGTCATCAACCGGATCAAGCCGCATACGGCGTTTCGCGGCGCAACCGAGAGCGGCGTTACCAAGATGCTGTCGATCGGCATCGGCAAGATCAATGGCGCCGCCACTTATCACCAGCACGGCATGGACACATTTCCGACACTGCTGCCCAAGGTGCGCGACGTCAACCTGGCCAAACGCAACGTGCTGCTTGGCGTGGGCATCGTCGAAAACGCGCACGACCAGACGTCGGTCATCGAAGTCATGCCCGCGGAACAAATCGCCGGCCGCGAGCCCGCGTTGCAGGAACTCGCCAAAAGGCAGATGCCCCAGCTCTACTTCGACGAAATCGACGTACTGGTCATCGACGAAATGGGCAAGAACATCAGTGGCGCCGGCTTCGACCCGAACATCACCGGCCGCAATCGCCGCGCGGTGCAATGGAACTTCGGCCCAAGGGTCAAGAAGATCGTAGTGCTCGGCCTGACGCCGGAAACGAAAGGCAACGCCACCGGAATGGGCGGGGCCGACATCATAACGATGCGGCTTTTCAAGGAAATCGACATCCCGTCGACTTACGCGAACATCATCACATCGATGAATCTCGATGGTGGCGCCATTCCGATCGTCATGAACACCGAGCGCGAGGCGATCGCGCTCGCCGTCAAAACCGTGGTACGGGTCAAACCGGAGAACTGCCGCATTGTGCGCATCCGCAATACCCTGGAACTCGCCCAGATCCAGGTATCCGAACCCCTGCTTGCGGAAGTGCGGGCACGGCCGGAGCAGTTCCAGATCGCATCGCCTGCCGCCGCGTTCGCTTTCGATGCCTCCGGCCGGCTGGCCCCCTTGCCCTCGGCGCACGATCCGTCAACCCTGGCCGCCGCGGCGCGTTAGCGGCAAAGCTTCCCGAAAGCGGGAAGCTTTTGCTCACAACATGTCCGGGGAACTCAAATGAAAAAAATCCTAGTAATGCTTTGCCTGTCTCTGCTCGCAATGCCGGTTCTTGCGGCCACTGCGCAGCAGGACAAAATGAAAGCCTGCAATGCGGATGCCGCCAAACAGAGCCTGAAAGGCGATGCCCGCAAGAGCTTCATGAAGGAATGCCTCGGCGCCAAAGTCGAGGCCAAGGAAGAAAAGAAAGCAATGATGCCGCAGCAGGAAAAGATGAAGCAATGTAATGCCGACGCCAAGACAAAGGAACTGAAAGGTGACGAGCGCAAGAAATTCATGAGCGACTGCCTGAAGACCAAAAAATAAGCCGTTCCGGCTTCGTCAGCCCCGCCTGCGTGCGGGGCTTTTTATTCGCTGCGCTGGATATCTGCTGGGCTAGAATCGGCGCATGGCAAAAAATACTTCCCAATCCGGAAAACTCAGGATCGGCTTCGCTGGCGCCGGCGCAATCAGCCAGTACCATCTAGTCGGCTGGGCGGAAATGACCGACGCGCAGGTGGTCGCGATCTGCGACCTGGACGAGTCGAAAGCGCGCATCAAGGCCCAGGCCTTTGGCATTGACAGCGTGTATACCGATTTCCGCGCCATGATCGAGCGCGAACAACTGGATGCCGTGGATATCGTCACGCCGGTCGGCACCCACGCGGAACTAACGCGCATTGCCGCTGACGCAGGCTTGCACGTGTGCTGCCAGAAACCGCTCACGCCTACGGTCGCCGAAGCGCAAGAGTTGATCGATTACGTTGGCGAGCGCGTGCGCTTCATGGTGCACGAGAATTACCGGTTTCGTCCGCACTACGTGTTGATGAACGAATGGCTGAAACAAGGTCGTGTCGGAAAAATCACTCAGGCGCGAATGACGGTGCGCTGCCAGGGCATGATCGAGGTCGGTGGCGTGGCGCCGTTCCTGCTCAATCGCCAGCCTTATCTGAAGGATTTCCCCCGGTTATTGATTTTTGAAGTCCTGATTCACAATCTCGACGCCATGCGCGTGCTGCTCGGTCCGCTCGAAGTCGCCGCCGCGCAGGTCGCCGGGATCAACCATGAACTGAAGGGCGAAGACGCCGCCGTGGTACTGCTCAAAGGCGCCGCGAGGCTCACTGCCGTACTTGACGGAAACATCTCCGCGCCGGGTTATGGCCCGCTGCCCACCGACCGGGTCGAGATCATGGGCACGCATGGCACGCTGATATTCGATCGCGACCGACTGTACATGGCGGGCTCGAATGATGCGCCGGTGGTTTTCGACCTGGCGAAGAACTATCAGATCTGCTTCAGCGCCGCCGTGCGCGAATTCGTGAATGGCATCCGCAGCGGCCAACCCTTCCCGACGGACCGGCTTGACAATCTCGAAACGCTCAAGCTGATGGAGGCGAGTTACGTTGCAGCCGGCGTGAAGATCTGAACCGGCGCTTCAATGCATGCCCGGTTCAGACGCGCTCGATCAGAGCGGCGATGCCCTGGCCGACGCCGATGCACATGGTTGTCAGCGCGTAGCGGGCCTTGCGCTCCTGTAATTCATGCGCGGCAGTCGCCACCAATCGCGCGCCGCTCATGCCCAGTGGATGGCCCAGCGCGATTGCGCCACCGTTCGGGTTAACGCGTGCATCGTCATCACGCAGGCCCAGTTGCCTCAGCACCGCCAAACCCTGCGCCGCAAAGGCCTCGTTCAATTCGATGACGTCGATCTGGTCGAGCTTCACACCGGTGCGCGCCAGTAATTTCTGCGTGGCCGGCACCGGACCGATGCCCATGATGCGCGGCGCGCAACCGGCGACCGCCACACCAATGACACGCGCAAGCGGAACCAGGCCGTGGCGGTTGGCGGCGGCCTCGCTGGCAATAATCAGTGCGCAGGCCCCATCGTTCACGCCCGAGGCGTTGCCGGGCGTAACTGTGCCATCGAGCTTCACCACGCCTTTCAGTTTGCCCAGTGCCTCCATGCTGGTTTCACGCGGATGCTCGTCGCGCTCCACGATGACCGCCTCGCCCTTCTTCGCGGGAACAGTCACCGGCACGATTTCCTTTGCTAGCCGGCCGTTTTTCTGGGCAGCCGAGGCCTTGGCCTGCGAGCGCAGTGCAAAGGTATCCTGATCGATACGGGATACGTTGAACTCCGCGGCAACGTTCTCCGCGGTTTCCGGCATGGAGTCGGTGCCGTACAGCTGCTTCATGACCGGGTTGACGAAACGCCAGCCTATTGTCGTGTCGTAAACGGCGTTGTTGCGCGAGAACGCGGTGTCCGCCTTGGGCATGACGAAAGGCGCGCGCGACATGCTCTCGACGCCGCCGGCGATTACAAGTTCCGCCTCGCCCGACTTGATCGCCCGCGCGGCGATACCGACCGCGTCCATGCCGGAACCGCAAAGGCGATTGATCGTGTTGCCGGGAATTTCCTTGGGCAAGCCGGCGAGCAACAACGCCATGCGTGCGACGTTGCGGTTGTCCTCGCCGGCCTGGTTTGCGCAGCCGAACACCACGTCGTCCACCGCGGCCCAATCGATCGAACTGTGGCGCGCCATCAGTTCGCGCAGCGGGATGGCTGCGAGGTCGTCGGGGCGCACCGTCGACAATGCGCCGCCGTAGCGGCCGATCGGCGTGCGCACCGCTGCGCAGATGAAGGCTTCCGTCATGGTGTTCCTCTTCGTCCTGAAAATGCCAGCTGTGATCCGCCCGTGGGCCGCGCTTACCAGTCAACGATGGTACCGTCGTCGAGCACCGCGTGGCCGGCATGCATGACTTCCTGCTTGAACGGATGCTTCGCGACGACTTTCTCGTCAACCTCGACGCCCAGGCCGGGTCGCTCGGGGATCAGCCAGTAGCCGTCCTTCGCGCGTATCGGCCCGTCCACGACATCGTGATACCAGGGCACTGCGCCGGACATTTCCTCCTGGATGACAAAATTCGGCGTGGCGATGTCGAAATGCAGCGCCGCAACACCAGCCAGCGGCCCCAACGGGTTATGCGGGGCGATGCCCACGCCCGCGGTATCCGCCATCGCAGCGATCTTGCGCGCCTCGGTAAATCCGCCGACATGACACAGATCGGGCTGGGCAATGTTGATTGCGCGCAGGCGGAACAAATCGTCGAATTCGCGCCGGTCGACCAGCCGCTCGCCGGCCGCGATCGGCACCGGCGATTTGTCGATAATCTGCTTCATGCCTTGCGCATCGCCTGGCTGGATCGGCTCCTCGACGAATAGCGGGCGCGCAGGCGCCAGCGCCTCGATGTATTGCAGCGCCGCGCTGGTGGAAGCCGGGCGTCCGTGAAAATCGATCATGATCTCGATCTCGTCCCCAACCGCTTCGCGCAGCTTGCGCATCATGCCGCCAACGTGGTCCCGCTGCTTTGGCGACGCGGTGAAATGCGTGTAGGGAATGAACACCACCTTGAGCGCGCGATAGCCTTTTTCGATGACCTGCAACCCGCGCTCGACTACCGCGCCATGGTCCATGGTCTCGTATACCGAGGTCATGTCACCAAATCCCAGGTGCGTGTAGATCTTGATGCGGTCGTGCGTCTTGCCGCCCAGCAGCCGCCACACCGGAACGTTGAGTTCCTTGCCCCAGATATCCCACAACGCCATCTCGATGCCGCTGATCGCCGTATTGCCGATCACGCCCAGTCGCCAGAATGAATGCTTGGTCATGACGCGCACGGCCTGCTCAATGTCGCGCGGATCACGGCCTATGAGCAGCGGCTCCAGGTCCTGCACTGCGCCGACAACGCCGCGCGTCTTCCATTCCAGCGTGGCCTCGCCCCAGCCGTACAGGCCGGGCTGGTCGGTCTCCACGCGCACGAATACCCAATTGCGCATCTCGGCGTTGCACACCGACGTCTTGATCGCGGTTATTTTCATTGTTTTCCTCCGGAATGCGAAGATTAAAGCGAACGCCGTCGTGAAGCCAGCGCCGCGGTTCGGGCATAATCCCCGCCAAGGGTCGTACCAGAAAATTGCCTACAACATTAAAGCGGGGGGGAAGATGGCCCAAGCCTTGGGACCATTCGACTACATCATCATCGGCGCCGGCTCGGCGGGCTGTCTGCTGGCCAATCGATTGAGCGCGGATTCGAACGTCAAGGTGTTGCTGCTCGAAGCCGGCGGCAAGGACGACTATTTCTGGATCCACGTGCCGGTGGGCTATCTCTATACCATCGCCAATCCGCGCACCGACTGGTGCTACAAGACCGATCCGGATCCGGGGCTGAATGGACGCTCCATCGGTTATGCGCGCGGCAAGGTACTCGGCGGATGCTCCTCGATCAACGCCATGATCTACATGCGCGGCCAGAAAAGCGACTACGACTACTGGGCCTCGCTCGGCAACAAAGGCTGGTCGTGGGACGAAGTGCTGCCCTACTTCCTGCGTACCGAGGACTATGCGCATGGCGCCAGCGAATTTCACGGCGCCGGCGGCGAACTGCGTGTGGAAGAGCGGCGCGTGAACTGGGAGATCCTCGACGCGTGGCGCGAAGCCGCCGCCGAGTGCGGCATTCCGAAAATCGATGAATTCAACCGCGGCGACAATTTCGGCAATGCCTACTTCCAGATGAACCAGAAGCGCGGCGTGCGCTGGAGCAACACCAAGGCCTTCCTGCGACCGGTCATGCATCGATCGAATCTGACTGTGGTCACTGGCGCCCACGTTGAACGCATCGTCCTGCAGAACATGGGCATGCTGCGGCGTGCGACCGGCGTCGAATTCCGCCTCGGCCCGCGCGGCAAGCAAATCGCCCAGGCGCGGCGCGAAGTCATCCTGTCGGCCGGCGCCATCGGCTCGCCGCAGATCCTGCAGCTTTCCGGCATCGGCCCGGCCGCGCTGCTCAAGGAGCACGGCATCGAGGTCGAACATAACCTGCCGGGCGTAGGCGAAAATCTGCACGACCACCTGCAGGTGCGCATCGTCTACAAGGTGAAAAACGTTGTCACCCTGAACCAGCGCGCCAACAGCCTGCTCGGCAAGGCGGCGATGGGCCTGGAATACGCGTTGTACCGCACCGGCCCGCTGACGATGCCGCCATCCCAGCTCGGCGCCTTTGCCCGCAGCGACCCCGCGCAGCCATCCGCCAATGTCGAGTGGCACGTGCAGCCGTTGTCGCTGGACAAGTTCGGCTCTCCGCTGCACAAGTTTCCGGCCATTACGCCCTCGGTGTGCAACCTGCGCCCGACCAGCCGCGGCCAGGTCCGCATCAAGAGCCCCGATCCGCACGCGCATCCGTCCATCCTGCTGAACTATCTGTCCACGCCGGAGGACCGCAAGGTCGCGGTGGACTCGATCGGCATGACGCGCCGGATCATGAAGGCTCGTGCGCTGGAGAAATATCAGCCCGAGGAATACCTGCCGGGCCATGGTGTACAGACACAGGAGCAACTCGAGCGCGCGGCCGGCGATCTCGGCACCACGATCTTCCATCCGGTGGGCACCTGCAGGATGGGGCGCGATGCGATGTCCGTCGTCGACGAGCGCCTGAAAGTTCGAGACATGGCCGGCCTGCGCGTGATCGACGCGTCGATCATGCCGCGGATTACTTCCGGCAACACCAACGCGCCCACCACCATGATCGCCGAGAAGGGCGCGGAAATGATCATCGAGGACTGGAAACGCCTCAATCCATGACTGTCACAAGCGGAGGAAATGCATGCCTGCTTACCTGATTTCCCAGATCGAGGTGCACGATCCGGTCGGTTACGAGAACTACCGCAAGCTCGTGGGCGCCTCGCTGGCCAAATACGGCGGCAAGTTCGTCGCGCGTGGCGGTAGAATCGACGTGCTGGAAGGCGACTGGAACCCCAAGCGCGTGGTGATCTGCGAATTCGAAAGCCTCGAGCGCGCGCGGCAGTGGTACGATTCGCCGGAATACCGGCCGGCGATGGACATACGCCACAGGACGTCCGATGCGAAGATCATCGTCGTCGACGGGATGTAATCTTCAGTCGGCGCAAAAGCCGATTTTCTTGTGGGTGCCGTCGCAGTACGGCTTGTTGTTCGATTGCCCGCAACGGCATAGCCACGCTTCCTGCACGCGGTTCAATGTGCGTCCGGTGCCACTGACCAGTTCGACATTGCCGGAAAAATAAAGCGGTCCGTCCTTTTTCGGCGTGATTGCCAGCGGGCCCGCACGTGCGGCGAGCGGTTCGGACGGCTGGGTCGGCGGCTCTCCGGTCGCCTGAAATCCGGCTGCATTGTGACTGCCGTCGCAGTACGGTTTGTTTTTCGAGGCCCCGCAGCGGCACAACGTGGCGCGCAATTGTGTGGCGTCACCGCCGATGCGCATATCGGCGTGGAAGGCAAGCGGTCCGTTCTCGCGCACCCGTACCAGATTGACCGGCGGTGGTACTTCCTGCGCGCCGCCGTCTACGCGTTCGTACGTGATCGCGCCCGATGGACAAACCAGTGCCGTAGCCACAACTTCTTCGACGGACACGTTGTCAGGCTTGATCCACTCACCGGGAACGTTGGCCTGGAAAACCTCCGGGCGGCCGAGCACGCAATTACGCGAGTGAATGCATTTTTCGGCGTCGAAGCGCACGATGATTTTCTTACCCCGGTACTCCTGAATCGGTTCGCTCATGCCAATCCTAATCCGTATTGGTTGCTGCGAGCCGCCATATTACGCGCGACACGCCGTTGTGGAAGCGGCGAATGCCAGTTGACAGCTTGTCAGGCGCCGCGCGGAATGCGCAAGGTAGCCTCGAGCCCGCCGCGGGCGAGATTGCGCAGACGCAACGAGCCGCCGTGCGCCTGGGCGATGTTGCGCGCGATCGACAGGCCGAGGCCGCTGCCGCCGGTATTGCGGTTACGCGAGGCTTCGACGCGATAGAACGGCTCGAACACGCGCTCGATGTCGCTCTCCGGAATGCCCGGGCCGTCGTCGCTGACCGCGATATTCAGCGCGATGCCCTCGTCACGCAGCGTGATGTCGGCGCGACGACCGTAGGCGAGCGCATTGTCGATGAGGTTTTGCAGGCAGCGCTTCAAAGCCTGGGTGCGGCCCCGCACCGGCGCGCCAGCAACGCCGGCCACGGTGACCGAATGCCCGGCCTCCTCCGCGTCCTCCTTGAGGCTGGAGATCAACGCGGTAACGTCGATCTGCTGCACTGCCTCGCCGCCCTCGGCGAGTCCACGCATGTAGTCCAGTGTCGAACTCACCATCAGCTGCAGTTCGTCGAGATCCTTGGTGAACTTCGCCTTGATCTGCGCATCGTCCAGCATCTCGGCGCGCAGCCGCATGCGCGTGATCGGCGTCTTCAGGTCATGGGACATCGCCGCCAACACTTTCACGCGTGTGTCGACGTAGCGCTTCAAGCGATCCTGCATCACGTTCAATGCCCGCGACGCGCGCACCAGCTCGACAGCACCACGCTCCGGCAGGGGCGGCCTGTCGATATTGCGACCAAGGTCTTCCGCGGCATGCGCCAGGACCGAGAGCGGACGGGTCACCAGACGCACCGCGAAGAAGCACAGGATCACCATCACCCCATCGACAATGGCGAGGTTGCGGAACATGCGGATGACCCATTGCGTTGCGCGCGCAGGGTCGATACTTTCTATTGTGATCCAGACGCCGTCGCCCAGCAGTACCGTGGCGTACATGCGCACCCCGGGCCGTTCGCCAAACTCGCGCGCATACCAGGAATCCGGATTGAGATATACCGGATGCGCGTCGATCACCTTGAAGCCAACGCCGGGTTGCAACGCAAGCGCGAGTGCATCGCGCGCAGTCGTCATCAACTCCGATTCCTCCCCGGCCTTTGCATCCGAGCCGGCGGGCTTGCCGTAGGTCACCTTCAGCGTGTCGTTTGAAATTGCTTGCATGATGTGGCTGCGATCGGCCGGGCTGGCCGCGGACAGCGTGCGCACCACGTCTCCGATACGGGTCGCCGCCTGGTTCGCGCCGGCGCGGAACACCAGCGCATTGCGGTCCGACAGCGCGATGGCGGTGGTGACCCACTGGATGACCAGGAAACCACCGGCCAGAATCAGGACGATGCGCCCGAACAACGACTGTGGCAGCAGCCTCATTGCCGCTCCTCAGACTGTTGCTTTTCGACGCGTGCGGCAAGCACATAGCCCTTGCCGCGCACGGTCTTGATGATTTCCGGTTCGCGCGCCTGCTCGCGCAGGCGTTCGCGCAGCCGGCTGACCTGCATGTCGATGGTGCGATCGAGCGGATCGGCGTCGCGCCCGAAAGTAAAATTGGAAAGCTGGTCGCGCGACAGCACGGCATTCGGATTCTGCAGGAAGATCAGCAACAAGCGGTATTCCGCACCGGACAGCGGCACCACCACGCCGTCGGGCGCAGACAGGTTGCGAGCGCGTGTGTCGAGCCGCCAGTCCTTGAACGCGAAGTGCTCGGGCACATCGATCTCGGTATCGGTCGGCAGGGATTTGGCGCGGCGCAGGATGCTGCGGATGCGCGCCAGCAGCTCGCGTGGATCGAACGGCTTGGCAAGATAGTCATCGGCGCCCATTTCCAGTCCGAGGATGCGGTCCACGGCTTCCCCGCGCGCGGTCAGCATCAGCACCGGCACCTGCGAGCGCGCGCGCAACTGGCGGCAAAGCGACAAGCCGTCCTCGCCAGGCAGCATCAGGTCCAGCACCACCATGCTCACCGGTTTTGCCGCCAGCGCCTCCCACATCGCCTTGCCATCGCCCACGGCGTGCGCATCGAAGCCGTTTTTGCGCAGGTACTCCTCCAGCAGGGACTGGATGTCTTCATCATCATCGACAATCAGGACGCGATCGCGCATGGCTGCTCTTATACATCCGACGGAAACCTGTTGGGGAAAGTTTTGTCACTTACTGTAACCCTGCGCCGGGTCCCGGACATTTCGTTACATCGCAGGCCAGGGCAAGACATACAGTTGTATTCTCGAGAAAAGCCTACCCAGCCTCCCTGACCAAACCGATGAGCGACATTCCTTCCGACCAGGCCGCGATCCCAGCCGGCCTGTCCACCATGGAGCAGCCAACCGCCTGGTGGCAGCGCACCTGGGTCTGGCTGCTGCTGCTTTGCGCGCTGGGCGGCAGCGCCTATTTCATCTTTGCCAAGTCCGAAAGCGCCAAGCCGGCGGCAGGCAAGCATGACTTGGATGGCGCGAACCGCAGCCAGCCGGTGGTGGCGGTCGCCGCGCGGGTCGGCGATATCAACATCCACCTTAACGGGCTCGGCGCTGTGGTGCCGCTAAACACCGTCACGGTTCGCACCCATGTCGATGGCGAGTTGAGCGCGGTGATGTTCCGCGAAGGCCAGATGGTCGGCAAGGGCGACCTGCTGGCGCAGATTGATCCTCGCCCCTACCAGGTCCAACTCGCGCAAGCCGAAGGCAACATGGCGCGCGACCAGGCACTGCTGAAAAACGCACAGGCCGACCTCGAGCGCTATCGCACGCTATTCGAGCAGGATTCAATCGCCAGGCAGCAGCTCGACACACAGGTCTCGCTGGTGCGCCAGTATGAAGGCGCACTCAAGGCGGACCAGGCGCAGATCGACAGCGCCAGGCTGCAGCTGACCTACGCGCGCATCACCGCGCCGATCAGCGGACGGCTTGGCCTGCGCCAGGTCGACCCAGGCAACATCGTCCATGCCGCGGACGCCAACGGTATCGTGGTCATCGCGCAACTGCAGCCGATCACCGTGGTATTCACCCTGCCGGAAGACAATATTGCGGCGGTGATGAAGAAAATACACGCCGGGGAGAAGCTCGCTGTCGATGCCTTCGATCGTTCCGGCGGCACGAAACTCGCCGGCGGTACGCTGCTGACGGTGGACAACCAGATCGATCCGGCAACAGGAACGGTCAAACTCAAGGCACAGTTCGCCAACGACGATTCCGGGCTGTTCCCGAACCAGTTTGTGAACGCGCGCCTGCTGCTTGACGTGATCCATGACGCCACGCTGATCCCGGCGGCCGCGATTCAACGCGGCACGCAGGGCACTTACGTCTATGTGGTCAAGGACGACAAGACCGTGACGGTGCGTAGCGTCAAGGCCGGACCGACCGATGCGGATACCACAGCCATCGAATCGGGACTGGCGGCGGGGGACCTGGTCGTGGTGGACGGCACCGACAAGCTGCGCGAAGGCGCAAAGGTGGAGATCGGCGAGCGCAAAGCCGCCGTACCAGGCGCCGGCGCGGCGCCTGCCCAGGGCAAGCGCCACCGCGACGGCGGCGCGCCCGCGTCCGGCAGCTGATCCGGGCGACGCATGAACCCGTCGCGCCCGTTCATCCTGCGCCCGGTGGCGACCTCGCTGATGATGGTCGCCATTTTGCTGTCGGGCATCGTTGCCTATCGACTGCTGCCGCTGTCCGCGTTGCCGGAAGTGGACTATCCGACTATCCAGGTCGTCACCTTGTACCCCGGCGCGAGCCCGGACGTCACCACCTCCTCGATAACCGCGCCGCTCGAACGCCAGTTCGGCCAGATGCCGGGGTTGAACCAGATGTCGTCCACCAGCTCGGGCGGTGCGTCGGTGATTACCCTGCAGTTCAGCCTCGAACTCACGCTCGATATCGCCGAACAGGAAGTGCAGGCCGCGATCAACGCGGCGACGTCGCTGCTGCCGTCCGATCTGCCGGCGCCGCCGATCTACAACAAGGTCAATCCAGCCGATACACCCATCCTCGCGCTGGCGGTGACGTCGAACACGCTGCCGCTGCCCAGGGTGCAGGACCTGATCGACACCCGCATCGCACAGAAGATCTCGCAGTTGCCCGGCGTCGGCCTGGTCAGTTTGTCCGGCGGGCAGCGCCCGGCTGTGCGTGTGCAGGCGAATCCGAAGGCGCTGGCCGCGTATGGCATGAGCCTGGACGATCTGCGCAACGCGATCGGCAATGCCAACGTCAACCAGGCCAAGGGCAGTTTCGACGGCCCGTCGCAGGCCTCGACCATCGATGCCAACGACCAGCTCAAGTCCGCAGCCGAATACCGGCGCCTGATCATCGCCTACAAGAACGGCGCGCCGATCCGCCTGACCGACGTCGCCGATGTCATCGACGACGCCGAAAACCTGCGGCTTGCCGCCTGGGCCAATGACAAGGCGGCGCTCATCATCAACATTCAGCGACAGCCGGGCGCCAATGTGATCCAGGTGGTCGACCGCATCAAGAAGCTGTTGCCGCAACTGCAGGCGAGCCTCCCGGGTTCGGTGGACGTGGCCCTGCTCACCGACCGAACGACGACGATTCGCGCATCGGTAAGAGATGTCCAGTTCGAACTGCTGCTGGCGGTCGGACTGGTGGTCATGGTGATTTTCCTGTTCCTGCGCAACGTCGCGGCCACCGTGATCCCGAGCGTGGCCGTGCCGTTGTCCCTGGTGGGCACCTTCGGTGTCATGTATCTGGCCGGGTTCAGCATCAACAATCTCACGCTGATGGCCTTGACCATCGCCACCGGATTCGTGGTGGATGACGCCATCGTCATGATCGAGAACATTTCGCGCTACATCGAACAGGGCATGAAGCCACTGCAGGCGGCACTTAAGGGCGCAGAGCAGATTGCCTTCACCATCATCTCGCTGACGTTCTCCCTGATCGCCGTACTGATCCCGCTGCTGTTCATGGGCGATGTGGTCGGACGGCTGTTCCGCGAATTTGCGATCACGCTGGCGGTCGCCATCCTCATTTCCGCTTTCGTTTCGCTCACGCTTACGCCGATGATGTGCGCGCGCCTGCTGCGGCACACGCCGCCAAATGAGCAGACGCGCTTTTATCGCGCCAGTGGCGCCTTCTTCGACGCGGTGATCGCGCGCTACGGCCGCGCACTCGACTGGGTGCTCGATCGCCAGGCCGCCACGTTGCTGGTAGCGTTCGGCACATTGGCGCTGACCGTTATCCTCTACCTGATGGTGCCGAAGGGCTTTTTCCCGGTGCAGGACACCGGCGTGATCCAGGGCATCTCGGAAGCGCCGCAGTCCATTTCGTTCGCGGCCATGGCGCAGCGCCAGCAGAACCTTGCCAAAGTCGTGCTGCAGGATCCGGCGGTGCAAAGCCTGACGTCGTTCATCGGCGTCGACGGCACCAACGTGACGCTGAACAGCGGCCGCATGCTGATCAACCTGAAGCCGCTCGCGGAGCGCGGCATCGACGCGACGGCCGTTATCCGCCGGTTGCAGCCGCAGCTTGCGCAGGTCGCGGGCATTGCGCTGTACATGCAGCCGGTGCAAGACCTGACCATCGAAGACCGGGTCAGCCGCACGCAATACCAGTTCAGCATCGAGGACGCCAACGCCGACAACCTCGGCATCTGGGTGCCGAAGCTGGTCGAGCGCCTGCGCGCCGCACCGCAACTCGCCGACGTCGCCAGCGACCTGCAGGACCGCGGACTGCAGGCCTACGTTGAAATCGATCGCAACACCGCGAGCCGGCTCGGCGTGACACCGGCCGCGATTGACAACGCACTCTACAACGCCTTCGGCCAGCGCCTGATCTCGACCATTTTCACGCAATCGAACCAGTATCG
>JBDTRK010000061.1:0-20449 GCA_039931685.1 Betaproteobacteria bacterium
ATCATCGGCGGCGGACGCAATTTCAGCGGCGGCGCGGACATCAGCGAATTCGGCAAACCCTACGACCCGGGCAAGGCCACGCTGGCCGACCTGCTGGCCTATATGGATACCGTGACCAAGCCGATCGTCGCCGCCATCTCCGGGCCGACGATGGGCGGCGGGCTCGAGCTCGCGCTGACCGCGCACTACCGCGTCGCGCTCACCGGCGCCCAGATCGGATTGCCGGAAGTGAAGCTGGGCATCCTGCCGGGCGCGGGCGGCACCCAGCGCTCGCCGCGGCTGATGGGGGTGGAAAAGGCGCTGGACCTTATGGTGTCGGGCGATCCCATCTCCAGCGAAAAAGCCAAGGAAGTCGGGTTGGTGGACGAAGTGGTCGGCGCCGATCTGCGTGCGGCCGCAATTTCTTACACGAACAGACTTCTCAAGGAGAATCCGGGCGTACGTCGCGCCAGCCAGTTGACCGCATCGGTCGAGCAGCCGGACGCATTTTTCGCAGAAGCACGCAAACGGATCGGCAAGGCCTGGCGCGGCTATCCTGCGCCGCTGGCGATCGTGACCTGCGTCGAAGCGGCGGTGTTGCAACCGTTTGCGAAGGGTCTGGCAATCGAACGCCAGCAGTTCGAAAAGCTGGTGAAGTCAGAGGAATCGCGCGCCCTGCGCCACCTGTTCTTCGCCGAACGTCAGGTAGCCAAGATTCCTGACGTCCCCGAGGGCACCGCGACGCGGGAAATAAAATCGGCGGTCCTGATTGGTGCCGGCACCATGGGCGGCGGTATCGCCATGAACTTCGCCAACGCCGGCATTTCGGTGAAGATGCTGGAACTGAACCAGGAGGCGCTCGACAAGGGCCTGGGCATCGTGCGCAAAAATTACGCGGCGACGGTGGCCAAGGGCCGGCTTACCCAGGAAGCCATGGACAAGCGCATGGGCCTGTTCTCCGGAGTGACCAGCTACGACGACATCAAGGATGCCGACATCGTCATCGAAGCGGTGTTCGAGGACATGTCGGTGAAGAAGCAGGTATTCGAGAAACTCGACAAGGTGTGCAAACCGGGCGCCATCCTCGCCACCAATACATCGACCCTGGATGTGGACGAAATCGCCGCGGTGACGTCGCGTCCGCAGGACGTGCTGGGCCTGCATTTTTTCAGCCCCGCCAACGTCATGAAGCTGCTGGAAGTGGTGCGTGCGAAGAAAACGTCCAAAGACGTGCTGGCCAGCGCCATGAAACTGTCGAAGGCCATCAAAAAGGTGGGCGTGGTCGCCGGCGTATGCGACGGTTTCATCGGCAACCGCATGTTGCACGGCTATTTCCGCGAGGCCGGCTTCCTGCTCGAAGAGGGCGCATTGCCGCAGCAGGTCGACAAGGTCATCGAGGATTTCGGTTTTGCCATGGGGCCGTTTCGCGTCGGCGACCTGGCCGGGCTCGACGTCGGCTGGTACATCCGCAAGCGCCAGGCGGCAACGCGGCCGGCGCACCTGCGCTACTCGAAGCTGGCCGACCAGGTCTGCGAGCTGGGCCGATTCGGGCAGAAGACGGGCGCAGGCTGGTATCGCTACGAAGCCGGCAACCGCAGTCCGATTCCCGATCCGATCGTTGAGGACCTGATCGTCAAGGCATCGAAAGAAGCGGGCATCGAGCGCCGCCAGATCACCGACCAGGAAATTCTCGAGCGCTGCATGTACGCGCTGGTCAACGAAGGCGCGAAAATCCTCGAAGAGGGGATCGCATTGCGCGCGAGCGACATCGACATCGTCTATATCTACGGCTATGGATTCCCACGCTACCGCGGCGGGCCGATGTTCCATGCGGACACGGTCGGACTGGACAAGGTGCTGGAGTCGGTCAGGCGCTTCCATGCCGCACACGGCGAATTCTGGAAACCCGCCGCGTTGCTCGAAAAGCTGGCCGCGGAAGGCAAAAAGTTCAACGCCTGAAAAGCTAAAACGAAGCGCTCACCGCAGAGGACGCGGAGGAATGCTAATACGAAAAGCGGATTTGCATTTAATGGAGTGTTGGCAGAGGCGTACATTTTTGGTCCGCCTGGCAGATATTGAATATCGTTTTTCCTCCGCGTCCTCCGCGTCCTCTGCGGTGAGAGCCAAATTTGGAGACATAAAATGACTGAAGCAGTGATCGTTTCGACCGCACGTACCCCGCTGTGCAAGAGCTGGAAGGGGTCGCTCAACATGACACACGGCGCCACAATGGGTGGCCATGTCGTCAAGGCCGCTCTGGAACGGGCGCGGCTCGATCCGGCGGAAGTCGAGGATGTCATCATGGGTTGTGCCACGCCCGAAGGAGCGACCGGCCAGAACATCGCGCGCCAGATCGCCTTGCGCGCCGGCATGCCGGTCACCGTGTCGGGCATGACGGTCAACCGCTTTTGTTCCTCCGGATTGCAGACGGTCGCGCTTGCCGCCCAGCGCATCCTTGCCGGCGAGGCCGATATCTTTGTCGCCGGCGGCGTCGAATCCATCTCCTGCGTGCAGAACGAAGCCAACAAGTACATGTTGAAGGAGGCCTGGCTGGAACAGAACAAGCCGGAAGTCTATTGGCCGATGCTGGCGACCGCGGAAATGGTGTCGAAGCGCTACAAGATCGGCCGTGAAGCGCAGGATCGCTATGGCGTGCTGAGCCAGCAGCGCGCGGCGGCCGCGCGTGCCGCGGGCAAGACCAGGGACGAGATCGTGCCGATTACCACCACGATGAAAATCGTGGACAAGAATACCGGCCAGGAATCCACGAAGCAGGTCACCGCCAGCGAAGACGAGGGCATCCGCGCTGACACCACCTACGAGGGCATATCCCAGATCAAGCCGGCCATCGAAGGCGGCGTCATTGCGGCCGGCAATGCCAGCCAGTTTTCCGACGGCGCATCGGCACAGGTGCTGATGAGCGACAGGACGGCCGCGGCCAAAGGCCTGCAGCCTATGGGCATCTTCCGCGGCTTCGCGGTTGCCGGATGCGAGCCGGACGAAATGGGCATCGGTCCGGTTTTTGCGATTCCGAAATTGCTGAAACAAACCGGCAAGAAAATCGCGGACATCGGTCTGTGGGAACTTAACGAGGCCTTTGCCGTACAGGTGATCTACTGCCGCGACAAGCTCGGCATTCCGGACGAGCGGCTCAATGTCAACGGCGGATCGATCGCCGTGGGGCATCCCTACGGCGTGACCGGTAGCCGTCTGGTCGGGCATGCATTGATCGAGGGCAAGCGCCGCGGCGTCAAGTACGTGGTGGTGACCATGTGCATCGGTGGCGGCATGGGCGCTGCTGGGCTCTTCGAGGTTGTCTAGAGCCCACTTCTCACCACGAAGCCTGCATTCGTGATGAGATTCGGGCTGTAGACTATAGGAAAGGTCTCGCATGCAATCGAAACTCCTGAATCGGCGGGACCTGGATTTCATCCTTTACGAACTTCTCGACGTCGCGTCGCTGACGCGGCGCCCGCGTTATGCCGAGCATTCGCGCGAAACCTTCGACGCCGCGCTGGATGCCGCGGCAAAAATCGCCGAAGAGAAATTCGCGCCGCACAACCGCAAGAGCGATCTCAACGAACCGCGCTTCGACGGCATCCGCGTCGAGATCATTCCCGAAGTTGGGGAAGCCCTCGAAGTGTTTCGCGCGGCGGGCTTCCTGGCGGCCGCGCAGGACTTCGAACTCGGCGGCATGCAATTGCCCTGGACTCTGGCGCAGGCCTGCTTCGCCTGGTTCAACGCCGCCAATGTCTCGACCGCGGCCTATCCTTTCCTGACCATCGCCAACGCGAACCTGATCCGCACTTTCGGCTCCGCAGAGCAGAAGCGGAAATATCTGCCGGCGCTGTTGTCGGGACGCTTCTTCGGCACCATGTGCCTGTCCGAACCGCAGGCCGGTTCGTCGCTGTCGGACATCCGCACCACCGCGCATTCCGACGGGAATGGCGGCTACCGGCTGGTCGGCAACAAGATGTGGATTTCCTGCGGCGAGCACGAGCTCTCCGAGAACATCGTGCACCTGGTGCTGGCGCGCATCGAGGGTGCACCGGCCGGCGTCAGGGGCATCTCGCTGTTCATCGTGCCGAAATATCACGTCAACGATGATGGCACTGCGGGAGGGCGCAACGACGTGGCGCTGGTCGGACTGAACCACAAGATGGGCTTTCGCGGCACCACCAACTGCGTGCTCAATTTCGGCGAACAAGGCGGGGCTTATGCAGAACTGATCGGCGAACCGAATCGCGGACTTGCCTGCATGTTCCACATGATGAACGAGGCGCGCATCGGTGTCGGCATGGGAGCGACGGTGCTGGGTTACACCGGTTATCTGCACGCGCTGGCCTACGCGCGCGAGCGGCCGCAGGGGCGGGCACCGGGCGGCAAGGATGCGCTTTCTCCGCCGGTGAAAATCATCGAGCATGCCGACGTCAGGCGCATGCTGCTCACGCAGAAGGCTTACGTCGAGGGCGCGCTGGCCTTGTGCCTGTACTGTTCCCTGCTGGTGGACGAAAGCCGTAGTGCCGAGACGCCGAAGGCAAGACAGGAGGCGGAGCTGCTGCTGGACATCCTGACACCCGTCGCCAAGGCATGGCCCTCGCAGTATTGCCTCGAGGCCAACAGCCTCGCCATCCAGGTGCACGGCGGCTACGGTTACTCCCGCGAGTATCCGGTCGAACAGTTCTACCGCGACAACCGGCTCAATCCGATCCACGAAGGCACCAATGGTATCCAGGCGCTGGACCTGCTCGGGCGCAAGGTCGGCATGAACGACGGCGCGGCGTTCCAGTTGCTGGCGCGGGAAATCAGTTTCACGGCGCGCGCCGCCGCGGCCAGCGAGTCGCCGGAGCTGCAGCGCTGCGCCGCCCTGCTCAACGAAACGCTGGACCAGGTCATCGGCGTGACACGCAATCTGTTGTGCGTGAGCGGGCGCGGCGAAGCGGAGCTCGCGCTGGCCAATGCGTCTGTCTATCTGGACCTGGTCGGCCATGCCGTCATCGGCTGGATGTGGCTGCGGCAGGCGCTGGTCGCCGTGGGGAAACTCGGCACTGCGCACCACGCGGACCGGGATTTCTATCAGGGTAAACTGCAGGCCTGTGTTTTTTTCTTTCGCTGGGAATTATCGAAGACCAGGCAGTGGGCCGAATTGGTCGACACACTGGATCCGACCTGCCTGGACATGCAGGATGGCTGGTTCTAGAACAAGGGATATTTCATGAACGTGAAAAAATTATTCGATCTGTCGGGCAAGGTTGCATTGATCACCGGTGGCTCTCGCGGCCTCGGATTGCAGATGGCCGAAGCCCTCGGCGAAATGGGCGCGAAGCTGGTCATTACGGCGCGCAAGGCCGGCGAACTGGAAGAGGCGAAATCGCATCTGAAAGGCATGGGCATCGACGCGCTGAGCATCGTCAACGATCTGCAGGACACGGATTCGGTGAAGCCGATGGTGGAGCAGGTATTGAAGAGCCGGGGACAGATCGACATCCTGGTGAACAATGCCGGGGCCGTATGGGGCGCGCCGGCGGAAGACCATCCGCTCGACGCCTGGTACAAGGTCATCAACCTGAACCTGACGGCGGTTTTCCTGATGAGCCAGACAGTCGGCAAGCTCGGCATGATCCCGCGCAAATACGGGCGCATCATCAACCTGGCGTCGATCGCCGGGCTCGTCGGCACCGACCCGCGCATGATGCCGACCATCGCCTACAACGCGAGCAAGGGCGGCGTGATCAACTTCACGCGCTCGCTCGCGGTGGAGTGGGCGCAGCACGGCATCACCGTGAACGCCATTGCGCCGGGCGTGTTCCCGTCGAAAATGTCGCAGGGCATGATCGACAAGGCCGAGCAGATCATCATGGACATGACGCCCATGAAGCGGCTGGGCACGGACTACGACCTCAAAGGCCTCGCGGTGCTGCTTGCCTCGGATGCATCGGCCTACATCACCGGCCAGACCGTCGCCGTCGATGGCGGCCTGGTGGCGATGTGATGGCGCAGCAGAAAGCGGGCTTCAACATCCACGTTCCGTTCGTCGAGCACCTGGGTGTGCGCATACTGGAAAAAGGCGACGGGCTGGTCAGGCTGCGGCTCGATCCGCGGCGGGAACTGCAGAACAGCTGGGGCTCGGTCCATGGGGGCGTGTTGATGACCATGCTCGACGTGGCGCTGGCCAGCGCGGGCCGTGCCCTCGACGAAAAATGCAATGGCGCGCTGACCGTGGAAATGAAAGTGAACTTCATCGCCGCCGCGGCCGGCCCGGTACTCGGCGAAGGTCGCGCCCAGCGCGCGGGCCGATCGCTGATATTCTCCGAAGGCGAGTTGCGCAGCGAAGACGGCACCCTGCTGGCCAAGGCCACGGGCACGTTCAAGCTCCTGTACCCTTCGGCAGGGGATTAGCGACGGACGGGGATCAAACTTTACAACGAAGCGCCAACCGCGGAGGACGCAGAGGACACGGAGGAAAAACAGGAGCAGGAGAAAAAGTTTGGGTGAACGCAATTGACTCGTTCGCGATCCAATTCAAACAACGGTGGCCCTTCGGTTTGGCGAATAGCTATCACGCAAAGTGCGTCCCCAATTCTTCCTCCTCGTTTTTCCTCCGCGTCCTCCGCGTCCTAAAAGTGTTCCGGAGGATACCGGTCTTCGACCATAACTCCGACGTGCTATGCGCGTAGGGTATCCGCGGTGAGAGTTATATTGGGAAAGGAAATACATGCCGCTCGATCCGCAAGTGCAAATCCTGCTCGACCTCGCCAAAAAAGCCGCGCTGCCGGAAGTCTGGCAGCTCACGCCCGACCAGGGGCGTGAGCAATACGCGATGCGCGTGAACAAGCTCAAGTTCAGCGATTCGATCTTTCGCAGCGTGGACCGGCGCATCCCCGGCCCCGGCTCGGACATCGCGCTGCGCATCTACACGCCGCGCGAGCCCGGCCCGGCGGAAAAGCTGCCGGTGCTGATATGGTTCCACGGCGGCGGTTTTGTCATCGGTTCGCTGGAAACCCACGATTCGGCGTGCCGCATGCTCGCGAACCAGGCGGATTGCATCGTCGTCTCCGTCGACTATCGCCTCGCGCCCGAGTCTAAATTCCCCGCGGCCGTCGAGGATTGCATAGCGGCGACAAAATGGGTGGCCCTGCACGCGGTCGAATTCGGCGGCGACGCGAGCTGCATGGCGGTGGGGGGCGACAGCGCCGGCGCGAACCTCGCGACTGTCGTTGCCATTCTTGCGCGCGATGCCGCGCATCCGAGACTCGCGTTCCAGCTGCTCGTCTATCCCTGCGTCGCGCCGGAACCGGAAACCGCTTCGCACCACAAGTTCAAGGAAGGCTACATTCTCTCGCGCAATTCGATCACCTGGTTCTACAAGCAGTACCTGCGCAATGCGAAAGACGTGAAGGATTTCCGCTTCGCGCCGCTGGTGCACGACGACCTGTCGAACCTGCCGCCGGCGCTGGTCATCGTGGCAGGCTACGATCCGCTGCGCGACGAGGGCATCGAGTACACGAAGCGGCTCATCGAGGCGGGCAACCGCGTGCGGCTGTCGAACTATGAGGGCATGGTCCACGGCTTCTTCCTGATGGGCGGCGCGCTGGAGGCGTCGCGCAGTGCCGTGGCGGAATCCGCGGCGGCGATGAAGGAGGCGTTCGACAACCACCGCGGCATCGATCGCAAGATTTCCAAAATGGCGTAACTGACTGAGGGGGGCGGCATGAGCAATCTGAAGGGCAAGATCGCGTGGATCACCGGGGCGGGAAGCGGCATCGGGCTGGCCGCCGCGCAAGCGCTGGCCGATGCCGGCGCCATCGTGGTGATGTCCGGTCGGCGCAAGGAAGTGCTGGCGCCGGAGGCGGAAAAGATCCGCATCAAGGGCGGCACGGCGGAAGTCGAGGCGGTGGATGTCTCCGACGCCAAGGCGGTGAAAAAAGTCGCCGACGGCATACTTGCCCGCCACGGCCGCGTCGATATCCTGGTCAACAGCGCCGGCCTCAACACGCCGAATCGATACTGGAAGAACCAGACCGTAGAGGGGTGGCGCGATGTGATCGGCATCAATCTCGACGGCTCGTTCTATACGATTCACGCAGTGCTTGCGTCCATGCGGGCAAAGAAGGATGGCCTGATCATCAACGTATCGTCCTGGGCCGGCGTGTTTCACCCCAAGCTGACCGGCGCGGCCTACAACGGCAGCAAGCACGCGGTCACGGCCATGACCGAAACCATCAACATGGAAGAGTGCGCCAACGGCATCCGCGCCTGCGCGATCTGCCCTGCCGAAGTCGCGACCCCGATCATGGACCGGCGCCCAGTCCCGCCAAGCGCTGCGGACCGCGCAAAGATGCTGCAGCCGGAAGACCTGGGCAACACTATCCGCTTCATCGCGGAAATGCCGGCGCACGCCTGCATCAACCAGTTGATCATCAGTCCGACCTGGAACCGGATGTATATCGAGAACCTGTAATGCGGGTTCTCGCACGCGCATGAACCGGACCCTGTTCAGGAACGTCGGCATCCTCGACTGCACGGGGGCGCCATCGTTCCCGGGCAGCGTCCTGGTCGAAGGCAACCGCATCGCCGCCGTCGTTCCGGCCGATGCGACACTGGCGCACGGTGATGCGGTGGTGATCGACGGCCGCGGCGCAACGCTGATGCCAGGTCTGATCGAAGCGCATTGCCACCTGAGCTTCACCGATGTTGCGCAGTCGGTCGAACTCGGCTTCATCCCCCCGCAGGAGCACATGCTCAAAACCGCGCTCAACGCGCGCCGCATGCTCGACGCCGGTTTTACCAGTTGCTTTAGCGCGGCGTCGGCCAAGCCGCGGCTCGACATCGCCTTGCGCAATGCCATCGACAACGGCGATTTGGCCGGCCCGCGCACCACCGCGGCCAGTCCGGAAATGACCGTCTCGGCCGGCCTTGGCGACGTGCGCCTGCATCACATGTATCGCGAAAATTTCGCCGTGGTCTGCGATGGCGTCGAGGCGTTTCGTAGCTACGCGCGGCAAATGGTGCGCGAAGGCGTCGATACGCTGAAGATCAATGTGTCCGGCGATGCCGGCACGCCGGCGTCGCCGGCAGACTCGACGGTGATGAGCGACGCCGAAGTCGCCGCCGTGTGCGGCGTGGCGCAGGCGCACGGCAAGCGGCTCGCGGCCCACGCGCGCAGCGCGGAGTCGGTGAAAATGTGCCTGCGTCACGGCGTCGACGTGATCTATCACGCCACCCTGCTCGACGAAGAGGCCTGCGACCAGCTCGAATCGCAGCGCGAGCGCGTGTTCGTCGCGCCGGTGCTCGGCCACTTGTTCACGACACTGAACGAAGCGGCTGCCTGGGGCATTACCCGCGCGATGGCCGAACAGCGCGGCGTGGCGCACGAACTCGAGCAAGGCATCGTGAGCATGAAGCAATTGCACCGTCGTGGCGTGCGCGTGCTGATTGGCGGGGATTACGGCTTTGCCTGGAATCCGGTGGGAACCGATGCCCGGGATATCGGTCACTTCGTGGAGTTGCTGGAATTTTCGCCGATGGATGCCATCATGGCGGCGACCCGCCTGGGCGGACAGATCATGGGCATGGGTGACCGGCTCGGCCAGGTCTGCGCCGGCTATCTTGCCGATCTGCTGCTGGTCGATGGCGATCCGCTGCAAAACGTAGGCATCCTGCAGCAGCGCGAACGCTTGCTCGCCATCATGAAGGATGGAATCTTCTGGAAGGCGCCGGCGGGCGGGATGTCGCAGGGCAGAGGCTGAACCGTTTCCCCGGAGTGTGTCGTTGCTGAATTCGTTTCGTCGTGTCGTTCCCCTTGTCGCCATCGCCTGGATGCTTCTTGCGCAGGCTGCGAACGCGCAATCGCAGCCCAGCCGCCCGGCCGACCCGCAGGACTTCATCAACTGGTACTACGCGGCCACGTTCGGCACCGGCATCTATACCGCCGGCGACCGCACGGTCAGCGTGCTGCAAGTACCTTTTTCGCGTGCGCTGAAAAACGTGGCGGAGGACGGCACCGGCCTGAAGTTCAAGGTGTCCGCCACGCTCGGGTTTTACGATTACAACGTCGACAGCGTGCTCAGCGGCAACGTGCCCCACCGCATCAGCACGCTCAGTGTGCTGCCTGGCCTCGAATGGGAGCTGCCGATGAACCGGCGCTGGACCATCCGGCCTTATGTCGACGCCGGATTCGGGCAGGAAATCGCTGGTCGA
Source organism: Betaproteobacteria bacterium (assembly GCA_039931685.1). Classification (GTDB taxonomy): domain Bacteria; phylum Pseudomonadota; class Gammaproteobacteria; order Burkholderiales; family JACQAP01; genus JACQAP01. Next base: position 10,180 of record JBDTRK010000061.1, read on the forward strand.
GAATCGGCCTGGATCTACGACTTTGGCGTGAAAAGCCGCGTATTGCTAGCGCGCGACCAGGGGGTCGAGTTTGCGCTGGTCAATTCGCTGACCTCGGCCGGTTATCGTCCGCGCGGCGGGCCGACCCATCCCTTCGGTTATCTTGCGACCGGACTCGACATCACCATCCCGACCGAGCGCACCCTTTTCGGCCGCACGGTGTTCGTCGGCTTCACCCCCATCTATTACTACTACTTCAGTCAATTCAGCTTCGCCCAATTTGGCGATCCCAACAGCAGGATAGGCGAGGGCGTCGAACTGGCCGTGAGCATCCTCACGCGCAATCCCTGGTCGCTGAAGCTGTTCGACGTCGACCGCTTCGGCGTGGCGATCCGCAGCACGGGCGATGTCACCGGCGTGAGCCTGTTCACGTCGCTGCCGTTCTGAGCGGCGGGTACGGCATTGCGAGGGACAATTCGCCGGCGGCGGCGCCGATGTCGGTCAACGCAGGGGGCGGGCTCCTTTCGGTGCTTTGATCCGATCGCGGCTGCACGCGTAACCAAACTGCCGGCCGCATCGTTTCAGTACGCCATCCCGGCCTGCGCTGGCAACTTCCGTGGCGCAACCGCATAATCGCGTCCCCTATGCATTTCCGGAATGGCACCGCATCATGACGAACCTCAGACTGACAATTGCATTCGCGGCAGCAATGGTTGCCATCGTGGTCAGCTCGAACGTGCTGGTCCAGTATCCGCTCAGCGACTGGCTCACCTGGGGCGCGCTGACCTATCCTTCTTCCTTTCTGGTGGTCGACCTCGCCAACCGCTATCACGGTCCGCGCATGGCGCGCAGGATCGTGTACGTGGGCTTCGTCGTCGCGCTGGTGCTGTCCGCATGGCTGGCCACGCCGCGCATCGCGCTCGCCTCGGGAACGGCGTTCCTGTGCGCTGAATTGCTGGACGTCACGATTTTCAACCTGCTGCGCCGGCACGCATGGTGGAAGCCTCCCCTGGTATCCACCCTGTTTGCCTCGGTCGTGGATACCGCGATCTTCTTCACGCTGGCTTTTGCCGGCACCGATATGCCCTGGGTCACGCTGGGTCTGGGCGATCTCGGCATGAAGGTGGCGATTGCGCTGATCGCGCTGATCCCGTTCAGGATTGCGCTGGCCGTGGTTCGCCCGCGGCCGGACGCCTTGCGTTAATCTTCTGCCACGCTGCGGACGAGCTCGCCGCAAGGCGTGAAGCGCTGCCTCGCCGCGCACCGGAGCGGCAAGGCGATGGTGCAATGACAGGGCAATCGGCGCGCGGACAGCGCATGGCCGTCGGCCGCACAGGCAGGGAGGGGAAATGCTGGGATCACTGACGATACTGCTGGTTTTCCAGCTCACTGGCGAAGCCATTTCGCTGGGGCTCGGCCTGCCGGTGCCCGGGCCGGTGATCGGCTTCATATTGCTGCTGGTCGCCTTGCGGCTGCGCGCGGGCGTGCCCGAGGCGTTGCGCACCACGGCGACCGGGCTGTTGCAGCATTTCTCGCTGCTGTTCGTGCCGGCCGGCGTTGGCGTCATGGTGCACCTGTCGCGGTTGCGGGACGAATGGCTGCCGATCACCGTGGCGCTGGTGCTGAGCACGCTGCTGACCATCGCCTGCACCGCGCTGGTGATGAACTGGCTGATGCGCCGCTTCGCGACCAGGGACGAAGCATGACGCCGCGGCTAAGCGACATCTGGGTTTATCTTTCCACCACGCCGCTGCTCGGCCTGACGGTCACCTTGCTCGTCTACCAGGGCGCGTTCTGGATCTACAAGCGCGCCAATTTCAATCCGCTGCTGAATCCCGTGCCGCTGTCGGTGGCGGCGCTGGTGCTGATCCTGACGGTGACGGGCACGTCCTACCAGACTTACTTCGACGGCGCGCAGTTCGTGCACTTTCTGCTGGGGCCGGCGACGGTGGCGCTGGCGGTCCCGCTCTATCCCCAGCTCGGCAAGCTGCGGCGCTTCATCGTCCCGGTGATCGGCGGACTGTTCGCCGGCGGCGTCGTCGCGGCGGGTTCCGCGGTGGGCATTGCCTGGCTGCTCGGCGCGAGCGACACGACGCTGCGCTCGATCGCACCGAAATCCGTGACCGCGCCGATCGCCATGGGCATCTCCGAAAAAATCGGCGGCCTGCCGTCGCTGACCGCGGTGCTGGTCATGGTGACCGGGGTCATCGGCGTCATCAGCGCGAAGTACGTGCTCAACTTCCTGAAGATCCAGGACCACGGCGTGCGCGGTTTCGCCATCGGCGTAGCCGCCCACGGCATGGGCATCGCCCGCGCCTTCCAGGTCAGCGAAGAGGCGGGCGCCTTTGCGGGGGTGGCGATGGCACTGACCGCGCTGGCGTCGTCGATTCTGTTTCCGTTGTTGCTCTGGGTCTTCACCCGGTAGGTCTTCTTTTCGAGGACACCATGACGCTTTGGGTTCGTCTGGATGACGGACTAAATTGGCCTGATGTGTCGATTGGATAAATGGGGTCGGAGCCGAATTGTTTCCAGTACCGGCGTGGCGAAGCGCGCATCCCACTGGCCCTTCCTGAATTTCTCGAAGCCAATCGGGTCGTTAACCGCGACCACCGAGCCATCCGGTTACGGATCGAGGATGAATTGGCGCCGATCCTGGTTGTCTGGAGTCGAGCCAGGAATAATAAAAATTCCATCGCCCGACGGCCTCTGCCTTCGACCGGTGAGAAGAAAATTATACAAGTGCAAAACTCTGCGTTACTCCCCGTGTCTCATCCCAATAGTGAGGGAAGTAAAAAACCTGCCAGTTCCGTAGTCTCCACATGTTTTTGGTGGGGCTGGCATTGACCAGTCTGGACGGGATTCCATTGAACGCAAACCGGCACTAACAAGGAGGAGACCATGACAGGCCAACCACAAGAGAAGACCACCCTGGAGAAATCGCGTGACATCATCGTCCAGCTCAAGGACATGCTGCATTACTCGAAAACCAACATCGAGAAAGTTACCGAGTTCTGGCTGTTGCTCGAAGGGGAAATGAAACAGAAAAAAATGGCGAAGAAGTTCGAGCCATTGCTCACCCATCAAAACGCATTCCATGATGCACTGGCTTCGGTGGTATCGGATTACGAAGCGGAGTGCGATGGCATGGAGAAAAAAAGCTAGCACCTGAATAACCAGGGTCAGAGGCGAGTTATTTCCTGACGAATCGGGAAAATTGATCTCGACCCCGCTTATTTTGCGCGGGAGCGGCTGCCGACGGCGATGGCGATCGCAGTGATGACGAGTGCCGCCGCTACGGCGAACGTAAGCCGCATGCCGGCCGCAATGGCCTCGGGAGGCGCCGTCACGACGCTGGCCGTTGCCGACCCCAGGGCGAATACGGTGCCCATGACGGATGCGCCGGTGATGAGCCCGAGATTGCGCGAGAGATTGAGCATCCCGGCGATGACGCCCCGCTGGTCCGGTTGGACGCCGGTCATGACGGCAGTGTTGTTGGCGGCCTGGAACAACGCGTAACCGGCGGTGACGATCGCGAGCGGCGCAATGTATCCCGGTACGCCGAATGCCGTCGCCAGCATCGGCAGCAAAATGCAGCCCGCGGCCATGCCGGCGAGACCGACGATACTCATGCGGAATGCGCCGAACCGGTCGACGGCGCGCCCGGCAGGAACGCCCGTGAGCGCGGCGACAGCCGGACCGCAGGACATCACGAGCCCGATTTGCGCCGCGTCGAGCGCAAGCGCGCCGGAAAGGTAGAAGGGCCCGACCACGAGCGTTGCCATGACCACGGTCGTGACCAGGGCGCTCATGGCGAAGCCCGCGCTCAACAGCGGATTGCGGAACATCGCCAGGCGGACCAGCGGCGATGCCGTCCTCGTCTCGACCAGCACGAACAGCCCAGCGCCAAGGGCGGCAGCCAGAAGCAGCGCCAGGTTGACTGCACCGAATCCACCGCGTCCCATCGTCATCGCAAGCGCATAGGCCGCAAGCGTCAAGGCGAGCAACAGCGTGCCCTTGATGTCGAAACCGGTTTTCTCCGCATGTTGCCGCGGCGCGTCGATGGGCAGGTGGCGATAGGCGAGAAATGCGGCCACGATGCCAAGCGGCACATTGACGAGGAAGAGGGCCGGCCAGCCGAACCCGGCGATCAGGAGGCCGCCGAGGGAAGGGCCGAGCGCGGTTCCAATCGCGGACATGCTGCCCAGCAGCCCCATTGCGCTGCCGGTCCTTTCCTTCGGAACCGTTTCGCCGATGAATGCCATGGCGAGCGCCATCATGACCGCCGCGCCCAGTCCCTGCGCCGCGCGCGCGGCAATCAGCAGCCGCAGCGTCGGGGCAACGCCGCACAAGACCGACGCCGCCGTGAACAAGAGGATTCCGGCCAGCAGGAGCCGCCGGCGGCCGGCAATGTCGCCGAGGCGTCCGACGCTGACGATCAGGGTGGTGATGGCAAGGAGATAGGCGAGGACGACCCACTGCACGGACTGGAACGACGCGCCGAACGCCTGCGCCAGCGTCGGCAAGCCGACATTGGCGATGCTGGTGCCGAGAGAAGACAGCAGCATGGAGAGCGAAAGGGCGGCGAGCCCCCAGCGAACGGACGATGCGCGCCCCGCGTTTTGCGTTGCCGGTCCGACTTGTCCTGCGGTGATCGACTTCAACATGATTCCTTCCTTCTGGTGGCCCATGGCATGGGTCTATCAGAAGCGTAGCGATTTGCATGACACGGCGGAAGACGCCGCATGTGCACGTTATTCGTGCGTTTGACGCCACATATAGATCAAACCGTGCTACGGTCCGCGCATGTCGACTCCCGACCTCAACCTGCTCGTCACCCTGGATGTATTGCTCGCGGAAGGCAGCGTCGCGCGCGCCGCGCGGCGTTTGCGACTCAGCCCGTCCGCGATGAGCCGGGCGCTCGCGCGCTTGCGCGAGACGACGGGCGATCCGTTGCTGGTCCGGGCGGGGCGCGGGCTCGTGCCCACCCCGCGGGCGATCGAACTGCGGGAGCGGGTCGGCCAGCTCGTGCAGGATGCGCAGGCTGTCCTGCGTCCGGCAGAGAAGCTCAAGCTCAAGCAATTGGTGCGCACGTTCACCCTGCGGACCAGCGAAGGATTCGTGGAGAACTTTGGCGCGCGCCTCATTGCCCGCGCGAGCGCGGAAGCGCCCGGCGTGCGCTTGCGCTTCGTCGTGAAACCGAACAAGGATAGCGCGCCGCTTCGCGAGGGCGGCGTGGACCTGGAAACCGGTGTCGTGGGGGAGTCCACCGGTCCCGAGTTGCGTGCGCAAGCGCTGTTCCGCGATCGTTTCATCGGTGTCGTGCGCAAGGATCATCCGCTGGCCCGCGGCAGGATCACGCCCGCCCGCTATGCAGCCGCAAAGCACGTCAATGTTTCGCGACGGGGTCTCGACAGGGGGCCGATCGACGAAGCGTTGAAATCGCTTGGCCTGCAACGGGAAATCGTCACCATCGTCGACGGCTTTTCGGCCGCGCTCGCCCTGGCGCGGGCCACCGATCTGGTCGCCAGCGTGCCGGAGCGGCACACCGGGGTCCTGCGCGGCGGGATGCACAGTTTTTCGCTTCCGTTCACCATGCCGGAGGTCGCGGTGTCATTGCTCTGGCATCCGCGGCTGCATGCCGACCTGGCGCATCGCTGGCTGCGCGAGTGCGTACGGGAAGTCTGCGTAGAGGCAATCAAGGCTCAGTCCAAGCGCGCGTGAAGTCCATCGGCTGCGCCTGCCAGGTCAGTGAAGAGGCGGGGGCGTTTGCCGGGCCGCTGATGGTGCTGAGCAGAATAAATGGGCTCAGAGTCGAAGTGCCCAGCAAAAAAATCGACGCTGATCCCATTTTTTGCAAGCCTGAAGCGGGTCGCGTCATTTCCTCCCCGCTTCCGCCTGACGTGGTTGTCAATGAAGGCACCAAAGGCCACTTAACTGTCCGCACGCGCACCTCCGAAGCTGCGATCATCGACGGCGCGACAATCCTCAAAGGCGGCACGCTTGAACTCAGCGGAATTTCGAACGGAGACATCACCGTTCAACGTGGCGGCCAGTTGCGGGTGACTGGAGTAGTCAATGGCACAGTAAAGAATCTAGGCGGGAGTGTGGAGGTTGAGGGCATGCTTCACCACCTTCACACCACTGGTGGGAAGGTCATCATCGGTGGGAATGTCGGTAGCGTCTCGGGCGAAGGTGCGGTTAGTTACAAAAAGGGGGCAGTGATAGGCGGCATGCCGCTTGATAGACCGGTTCGGAAGGGCGGTAAGCAATGACGCCCAACCCGGCGCTGCAGCGGACGCGCCGCATGCGGGGCGCCCCTGAGCTATCACGTTGGGCGTCTTGAGGTGGTGCGGCGTAGAATACGATCATTCGAACCTATGTACCGGGTGGAGTATGAATTTCACTATCGAAGCTGAGTTGGAAGAGGATGGGCGCTGGTTGGCGGAAGTGGAGCAACTGCCTGGAGTGCTTGCCTATGGCACCACACGCAATGAGGCAATGTCCCGCGCGCAGGTTCTCGCTCTGCGAGTTATCGCCGAGCGTCTTGAGCACGGTGAAGCCTCTCCTCAACCAATCAATATCTCCATTCCTGCGTGAGCCAGTGGCCTTCGTCGAAGGCCAGGCGGGTTCTCGCCGCTCTGATCCGAATCGGGTGGCAGGTCAAACGTCAATCGGGTTCCCACAAAACGCTTGTCCGGGAAGGCTCGCCCGACTATGTTTTCGCGTTCCACGATTCCGAAGAGATAGGCCCGAAGATGCTTGCTCGTGTCGCGAAGCACACGGGCCTCAAGCCGGAGGACCTGTGTGCGGCGCAGAGCGACGCCAAACCAGCACATCCAGCGGACTGTTCAACAGCGGCGCTTCGCGTCCCTGTTCTCCAGCCGCCGATGTGCGTCTCGTTGGGCATCACCCCCCCCACCTTTTCCCGTAGTGGAAGATGGATAAATCAGCATGAACCTCTTTCGTATCGGGGCTGTTATTACGCTATCGCTATTCACTGCTGTTGCGGGTGCGGCCGATGGGCTAATCACAGTCAAGAGCCCGCGCGGCGTCAAGGCGACCATGGATCGACTGGAAGACCTGGCAAAGCAACGTGGCCTAAATATCTTTGCTCGCATTGATCATGCCGCCGGGGCGACCAGAATTGGCAAGACACTTCGCCCAACGGAAGTTCTCATCTTCGGAAATCCTCAGGGCGGTACGCCATTCATGGAATGCGCGCAAACGGTGGGCATCGACCTTCCGCTTAAAGCGCTTGTTTGGGAAGATTCACTGGGTCAAGTCTGGCTTGGCTACAACGACACGGCCTATGTGGCGAAACGCCATGAAGTACCCCAGTGTCCGGTCGCAGCAAACATCGCCAAGGCTTTAGCTGGCCTTGTCGAGGCAACCGTTTCGCCATAAGCAGAAATAAATGAGGTCGGAGATGAATTGTTTCGCGATGACGCGAGGAAATTGACTCCGCCCCCATTTTCTTGGCTACTTTGAATCGATCGTCGATTCAGGAAAAGGTAGTCTGTCTCTTGTTGTTTCTCTTCTGGATGCCAGGCATCAAGCATCCCGAATCCACCATCACGGAATTCTGAGGTCTGACATGTTTATCGCCGCACCCGAAGACACCGCTGACACCGCGCAGCTCTACAAGTCAAACGCAGACTCGCAGGGATTTGTCATGAACCTTACGCGCGCCTGGGCCTGGCGGCCGGACGTCTTTGAGGGCTTTGCGGCGCTTCGCTCGCAGCTCACGACAAAGTCGTCCTTGAGCAACCGGGAGCAGGCGGTAATCGTATGCGCGACGGCTGCCGGGCTTGGTGATTCCTATTGTTCGCTTGCGTGGGGCAAGAAGCTTGCTGCGGAAGCCGGCGCGGAGCTGGCAGCCGCAGTCATCGGCGCTTCGGAGCACGACGGGCTGAACGCCCGTGACCAGGCATTGGCGGACTGGGCTCGAAAGGTCGTCACCAACCCGAACGGGACATTGCCGCAGGACGTGAACGCACTCCAGGCTGCCGGATTCACCGAGAAGGAGATTTTCGAGGCGACCGTGTTCATCGCATTTCGACTTGCCTTTTCGACCGTCAACGATGCGCTCGGCGTCAAGCCGGATTGGGAACTTGCGGAGTCCGTACCCAAAGAGGTCGGCGCCGCGGTAACCTTCGGGCGTCCGGCGGCTACGAAGCCGCGCTAGTACGAGCCGGGCGAATGTCGCCGCCGGGCGGCCGAAAATCCAGCGGGGCAGGCCTGCACACTTGCAATTGGAGGGCGAAGTGCGGGGATCTCAACGGGAGCAGGCCTCGCCTTTGAAATTCTTCACCTTCGACCTTGGTCCGGCGCGAACGGAAAATCAGGCCAGCTTGACCAACTGCTTGCCGAGGTTCTCGCCTTTGAGCAATCCCATGAACGCCCGCGGCGCGCTCTTCAAGCCTTCTGCAATGGTCTCGTGATACTTGATCTTTCCCTCGGCGACGCCTTTGACGAGATGCGAGACGGCCTTCGGATAGAGATCCTGGCGGTCGAAGACGATGAAGCCCTGCAGCTTGACGCGGTTCACCAGCAAGGCGCGGATCATCTTGACGCCGTACGCCTCGGTACGGCTGTAGTCGGAGATCAGCCCGCACAGCGCGACGCGCGAGAACGGATTCAGCAGGCGGAAGGACGCATCCATGACTTCTCCGCCGACGTTCTCGAAAAGGGCGTCCACGCCGTTCGGGCAGGCGGCCTTGAGGTCGTCGATGAGCTTGCCGGCCTTGTAGTCGACGCAGGCGTCGAAGCCCAGTTCCTTGACCGCGTACTCGCATTTCTTCGCGCCGCCGGCGATGCCGACCGCACGGCAGCCCTGCATTTTCGCGAGCTGGCCGACCACGCTGCCGACCGCGCCGCTCGCGGCGGACACGAGCACGGTTTCACCGGCCTTCGGCGCGCAGTATTCCAGCAGGCCGAACCACGCCGTCACACCAGGCATGCCGCAGACGCCGAGATACGCCGACGGCGGGACGATTTTCGTGTCGACGATGTTCAATCCTTCCCCGTTGCTCGTCGCATAAAGCTGCCAGCCCAGTGAGCCGACGACGTGTTCGCCGACCTTGAACTTCGGATTGTCCGACTCGAGGACCTTGCCCACCGTGCCGCCGGTCATGACTTCGCCGATCTCGACGTATTTCGTATAGGACTTCGTCGCATTCATGCGTCCGCGCATGTACGGGTCGAGGGAGAGCCAGTAATTCTTCACCAGGATTTCGCCGCCGCCTGGCTTGGGAATGTCCGATTCGACGATGTTGAAGTTCGATTCCTCGACCGGGCCCGTGGGCCGGCTTGCGAGCAGCACCTGCATGTTTTTTGCCATGATGTCCTCCCGTTGTCAGACTGGTTGTCGCGTGCCATTCTACCGGAGCAGCCCAGGGCTGCTCACTCGAGGTTTCGTGCGGGTGTTCCGAATTGTTGCTCCATACGGGCGTACCCGTACCGTCGCGTTGCTCCATACGAGCGTACCCGTACCGTCGCGTTGCTCCATACGGGCGTACCCGTACCGTCGCTTCGCTCCATACGGGCGTACCCGTACCGTCGCTTCGCTCCATAGGCACGAACACTGGGAGTTGAAGAAATGGGTAAACTCCGCCGCTTGAATATTGGCAAAGGGAACACCAACACATGAAGCCGGACCTGCTGCTGATCTGCCCGCTGTTTCCCGCCACCATGGCACAACTCGACGCAGCGTACACGGTGCACCGCTACTACCAGGCGACCGACAAGGATGCCTTCATCGCCGGCATCGCCGACCGCATCACGGCGGCCGCGACGGCCGGCCACGAAGGCATGAGCGTGGCGCTCATGCAAAAGTTGCCGAAGCTGAAGATCATTTCCTGCTTCGGCGTCGGCGTGGACGGCATCGACGTGCCGGCGGCGCGCAAGCTCGGCATCGCCGTGACCAACACGCCGGACGTGCTGACCGAATGCGTCGCGGACAATGCCCTGGCGCTGGTGCTGGCGACCATGCGGCGCACGGTGTTCAACGACAAATTCGTGCGCGCCGGGAACTGGCTCAAGGGCGGCGCACCGCTGGCGGACAAGGTGACGGGCAACAGGATGGGCATCATCGGCCTTGGGCGCATCGGCAAGGCCATCGCGAAGCGGGCCGAAGCCTTCGGCATGAAGATCTCGTACCACAGCCGCAACAAGCAGACCGGTGTCGGCTACGACTACTACGACAATCCGATGCAGATGGCGCGCGACGTGAAGATCCTCGTGGTGGCCTGCCCGGGCGGCAAGGAAACACAAAACATCGTCAGCCGGGAAG
>JBDTRK010000062.1:0-20310 GCA_039931685.1 Betaproteobacteria bacterium
TCAAGCTCACGCCGAAGCATTTTGCCTACCTGAAAATCTCCGAAGGCTGCAACCATCGCTGCACGTTCTGCATCATTCCGTCGATGCGCGGCGACCTGGTCAGCCGTCCCGTGGGCGAAGTCATGCAGGAAGCCGAGAACTTGGTGAAGGCCGGTGTCCGGGAATTACTGGTGATCTCGCAGGACACCAGCGCCTACGGCGTCGACGTCAAGTACCGCACCGGCTTCTGGGGCGGCAGGCCGCTGAAGACGCGCATGACCGAGCTGGTGCAGGCGCTCGGCGAACTCGGCATATGGGTGCGTTTGCACTACGTCTATCCTTACCCGCATGTGGACGAAATCCTGCCGTTGATGGCGCAGGGCAAGGTGCTGCCTTATCTCGACGTGCCCTTCCAGCACGCGAGTCCGCGCATCCTGAAATTGATGAAGCGCCCGGCCAACGCCGAAAACAATCTGGAACGCATCCGCGCGTGGCGCAAGATCAGTCCCGACCTGACCATCCGCAGCACGTTCATCGCCGGCTTTCCGGGAGAGACCGAAGCCGAGTTCGGCGCATTGCTGGAATTCCTCGAAGAAGCCCAACTCGACCGTGTCGGCTGCTTTGCCTACTCGCCGGTGCAGGGCGCGGCGGCCAATGCGCTGCCCGACGCAGTGCCCGACGAAGTGCGCGAAGAACGCCGCGCGCGCTTCATGGCGGTGCAGGAAAAAATCAGTGCGCAGCGGCTCAAGCGCAAAGTCGGTAGCACGCTGACCGTGCTGGTAGACGAAGCCGGAGACGACCGCGCCGTCGGCCGTTCCAGCGCCGACGCGCCGGAGATCGACGGCGTGGTGCACATCCGCAAGGCGGGCAGCACCAAAGTCGGCGACTTCGTGAAAGTAGTCATCACCCGCGCGGACACGCACGACCTGCACGGCGAACTGGCTGGCTGATCCATGCTCGCGCGGCTGAAAACCTGGGCCGCAGCCATCAAGCGCGAAGCGCTCGTGCTGTGGTTTGCGGCCCGCGATCCGCGCACGCCGTGGTACGCGAAATTGCTTGCCGTATTGATCGTGGCTTACGCGCTGTCGCCGGTCGACCTGATTCCCGACTTCGTCCCGATCATCGGCTACCTCGATGAAATCATCCTGCTGCCCGGCGCGATCTGGCTGGTGCTGAAGCTGATGCCGCAACAGGTGCTGTTGGTGGCGCGCGCCAAGGCACAGGCCTGGATCGATGCGAATCGGCCGAGACCGCGCAACTGGATCGCCGCGGCGATTATCGTGCTGCTGTGGCTTGCCGCACTATGCTGGCTCTGGTTCTGGCTGATCAGTCCGCGCCTGTCGGCCAGATAAGCCTGCCTCGCGCCCTTGCCGCCGCTCAGGCCGCGGCGTCGGCTGGCCGCCGGTAGAATTCCAGCACTTCGGCGCGTTCGCGCGTGCGCCGCATTGGCGGCAGGCTGCGCCAGATGCGCTTGCCGTAATGCTTGGTGATGAGACGCGGATCGCAGATCATCAGCACGCCGCGATCGTTCTCGTCGCGGATCAGCCGGCCGGCCCCCTGCTTGAGCGTAATCACCGCCTGCGGCAACTGATACTCCATGAAGGCGTTGCGCCCTTCGGCGTTGATGGTTTCGATGCGCGCGGCCAGCACTGGATCGTCCGGCGGCGCGAATGGCAGGCGGTCGATTATCACCAACGACAGCGCTTCACCGCGCACGTCCACGCCCTCCCAGAAGGACTGGCTGCCCAGCAGCACCGCATTGCCCAGCCGGCGGAAGCGCTCGAGCAACTCCGTGCGCGATCCCTCGCCCTGCATCAGCAGCGGATAGTCCATGCCCATTTTCTTCATGCCGGTTTCGATGAGTTCGCGCGCTTCGCGCATGGCGCGCAAACTGGTGAACAGGAAAAAGGTGCGCCCCTGCGCCGCCTCGATTACCGGCAATGCTGCTTCGACCGCCTTGCGCGTATAACCTTCGGCGTTCGGCTCCGGCAAGCCTTCGGGAACGTATAGCAAGGCCTGGTTGGCGTAGTCGAAAGGGCTTTCCCAGAACGCAGTGGCAGCGTCCGCCAGTCCCATCTCGCGCTGGTAGTGCGAAAAATTGCCCTGCACCGACAGTGTCGCCGAGGTGAAAATCCACGCGCGCGGATTTCCGGCGATCTGGCGGTGAAAAATATCGGCGATCGACAGCGGCGTCGCATTCAGGTGCACGGAGCCGCCGAAAATCTCGATCCAGCGCACCCACGCCCTGTCCTCCTCTTCCTCCCAGCGCACCAGCGCCTTGAGCAATTCCATGGCGCGCGTCCAGCAGTTCTGCAGCCCTTCCGAGCGATCGGCCTGCGACTCGAGCAGGATCGACAAATCGGTCAACTTCGTCCCCGCCACGTCCAGCGCCGCGGTGAAGGCCGGATTGTCGCGTGCCGCCGCATACGGCAAACGGCCCGCGTCCTCGCGGATCTGCAGGCGCAGGTCGCGCGCCGCTTTCTCCAGCGCCGCGGCCGCCTCCGGCAGCGCCGCATTGTCCTTGGCCGACGTCGCCGCCTCGATGCGTGTGTCGCGCGCCAGTTCGATCAGCTGGCCGCTAGAAACGCTTTCACCGAAAAACAGGCTGGCGGTTTCTGGCAACTGATGCGCCTCGTCGAAAATCACCGTATTGCAGGCCGGCAGTAATTCCGCCACGCCCTCATCGCGCAACACCACGTCGGCGAAAAACAGGTGATGATTCACCACCACCACGTCAGCTTCCATGGCCTGCTTGCGCGCCTCCATGACGAAGCAGTCCTTGTAATTCGGACATTCGCCGCCGAGGCAACTCTCGCGGGTCGAGGTCACCTGCGGCCACACGCTGGCGTCCTCCGGCACTTCCGCCAGTCCGCCGCGGTCGCCGGTTTTGCTGGTTCTGGCATAGGACTCGATGCGCGCCAGATACACCACGTCGTCGCGGTTGAGAAAGCGGCCGTCGTTTTTGGCCCGCTCCAGATGGTAATGGCAGACGTAATTGGCGCGGCCCTTGAGCAACGCCACGGTGACCGGCGCCCGCAGCGCATTGCGCACCATCGGGATGTCGCGATTGAAAAGCTGGTCCTGCAGCGTCTTGGTGCCGGTGGAGACGATGACCTTGCCGCCCCTGGACAAGGCGGGCACCAGATAGGCGAAGGTCTTGCCGGTGCCGGTGCCGGCCTCGGCAATCAGCAAGCCATTGCTCTCGATCGCCTGCGCGACCGCCTCGGCCATTTCCAGTTGCTGGGGGCGCAGACGGTAGCCGGGAATGGCGTCGGCCAGCGGGCCGGAATCGGCGAAGAAATGCTGCAGGTCTGCAATCAAGATGGGCGCAATTTTACGCGAGCCGTGTCTGCGCAGGCAGATGTCGGTATCCTTGTCGTCGATAAAAAGATTCGGCCCCGGTTTCGCCACGCGCGGCCGGACCGGAAACCCCACCCGCCCCAAGGAGAGGCCATGGCCACCCCAGTCAAACGCCGGCGCGACCTCGATCCGGATCTCGAATTCCTCGTCGTCGACGATTTCCTGCGCGACCTGATCGGCGCGCGCGCCCTCAAGAGCGCGTTCGAGCTGGGGCTGATCGACCATCTGCTCACACGCCATCCGTCGACCCTCGGCGAACTCGGTGAAACCGTCAAGGCGGACAGAATGGGCCTCACCTTCCTGCTCGACCTGCTGACCGGCGCCGGCGTGGTGGAAAACCGCAATGGCGGATACAGCCTCAGCGCCGCCTTCCGCATCGCCCTGCGCTACCGCGACTTGCTCGAGGCCAAGCTCGACTTTGCCGGCTATCTCGCCGCCGACTATCTCGAACTGTTCACCGGGCTGATCGCGGATCCGCCGGGATTCATGCGCAGGGCGCGCCTGTTCCAGCTCTTCGACTACAAACGCAGCCTCGAGCCGAGCGTGGAGAACTACGAGCGCACGCGCGGCTGGATGCGGCTGACGACGACGTTGACGCGCTACGAAACCCGCGCCTGCCTGAAAGCCTGGGACTTCGGCGCCAGCCGCGCCATGCTCGACATCGGCGGCAACAGCGGCGAGTTCGTTCTGCAGATCTGCAGGAAGCATGCGCAACTGCGCGCCACGGTGATGGACCTTCCGCTGGTTTGCGACATCGGCCAGGAACATGTGCTGGCCGAGCCGGAGCGCGATCGCATCGCCTTCCTCAAGGGCGACATCCGCGAGGACGCGGTGCCGCCCGGTTTCGACCTGATCAGCTTCAAATCGATGCTGCACGACTGGCCCGAAGCGTCCGCCAGGGAATTCCTCAGCCGCGCCGCCGCCGCCCTCGAACCCGGCGGCACAATCCTGATTTTCGAGCGCGCACCGCTCGACGTCACGGCGCAGGTACCGCCGTTTTCGCACCTGCCCACCATGCTGTTTTTCCGCTCCTATCGCGCGCCGGCCATCTATGTCGGCCACCTGCTGGCACTCGGCTTTACCGACATCCAGACCCGGGAAGTAGCGCTGGAAGTGCCGTTTTTCGTGGTGACCGGCAAAAAACCCGCCGCCTGAGGCAAGCGCGCGTTTGACGGGGCCATGGGGCGGCGGTAACCTCGGCCCATCATGACGGCGATCCTTTCCCCTGACCGGCCAGTGGTGCGCAAGCGCTTCGTGCACGACGAATACGTCGAGCTCACGATGCATTTCCGCTGCAACCTGAAATGCGTTCACTGCATGATCGAAGACACCATGGACTGGCTCAAGCCCGAGTCCATGGATCGCTTTGCCGAAATACTCGCCTTCAACGCCGACAATGCGCGCTGGAAAGGCCTGATATTCACCGGCTCGGAGATCACGCTGCGCAAAGACCTGCCAGAGCTGGCGCGGCGGGCGCGCGACCACGGCTTCGAACACGTGCGCATCCAGACCCACGGCATGCGGCTGGCCAGTGAAAGCTATTGCCGCGAACTGGTCGATGCCGGCATCGACGAATATTTCGTCAGCGTGACGGCGGCCGATGCCGCCATCCACGACGCCATCACCGAAGTGCCGGGCTCGTTCGACAAGACCGTGCGCGGCATGGAGAACCTGGACGCGTTCGATCAGGTGTCCATCCTCACCAATACCGTCGTCACCAGGCTCAGTTATGCGCAATTGCCCGCAGTCGTCGAGCGCCTTTCCCACCTGCGCCGGCTGGTGCAGATGGAATTCTGGAATTACCTGCCGATGCGCGAAACCGACGACAAGGACTTGCTCGCCTCGCACGTCGACGTCCTGCCGCCGCTGCGCGAAGCCATCCGCAAGGCGCGCGCCCTTGGCCGCGGCGTGGAAGTGAAGAATTTTCCGGAATGCATGCTCGGCGAGGACCGCGACGCCCTCGACAACGACCAACCCAAGCTCATCATCGATCCGGCGTTCTGGCCGGAATTCATGCGCAACGGCTTCCACCAGTGCATCCACCGCGACTACTGCGGCTACAAGACCTGCCTCGGACTGAACACCGCCTACGTCAAGAAGTTCGGCTGGCAGGCCGATGTCCTGGTTCCCTTCCCTAAGCAATCATGAGGTTGCGGCCTCGCGTCGCGCCCGCGCTTGATCCGGCGTCGCGCCGGCCCCTGTCGCGCTGAACACGCCGTGCCGGACGCACAACCGACCCCACCAGCGAGCACCGCGGCAAATGCCTTCCGCGCGCTGATCGAAGAGCGCCGCATCGCCCTCGATTTCGGCGGCGTTCGCGACCGCCAAGCCGATGGCACGGTGGATATCGGCCTCGACAAGCGCATTCTCGTCGACGCCGCCACCGCCGCGCGCCTGCTGTCCGCGCTGCATACCTGCCTGCGCGACCATGAGACGCGCTGGCGCATCGCCGCCCCGGCGGAACAAACGCCCACGCGGGCGCCGACGCCATCGCATGCGGAACCGGACGCCGCAGCGCAGAAAGCCACGCAACTGTTCCGCATCATGGACGAACTGCGCACGCCCTACCTGTACGAGCGTTCCGTGCGCCTGACCGGGCAGACGCTTGCCGCCAACCGTTTCCTGCTCTCGCTCAGCAGGCAGTCCGTCAAGGGCGACTTCCGCCATGCCGCGTTGGGCTTGTGCGAGCAGCTGGCGATGCCGGCCGCATTTCGCGCCGCTGCCGCAGAGCAACTGGACCGGGCGCGGGCGGTGCACCTTGGCTTCGAAGGCGACGACCGCATCCTGTTCAAGTACTACATCGAATACGACGCGGCCGCGCAGGAAGCGAGCCGCGCCGCGGCGGATGCGCCCGCCACCCTGCACGTTGCCTACAAATGGGATACCGCCGATCCGGCGCATTGCGTTGTCAGCCGCTACCTGCTGTATCCCGCGCTGACCCAAACGCAAATCCTCGAACGCATGGCGCACATCTACCAGGCCGCGGGCAACGAGGCGTCGCTCGACATCGCACGCGGCGTGCTGGCCGTGGCCTGCACCCGCGTCGAGGCCGATGCCCTGCAATACCTGGAAGTGCGCGAAGACGGCAACGAGCGCTTGTCCTTCGACCTGAATTTCTACGATGCCGGGCTGCTGGTGAAGGACTTGCAGGCGCCGCTGGCGCAGATGCGCCAGCGCTTTGCCATCAAGCCGGGACAATTCCAGGCACTCTACGACCAGATCAAGGCGCAAACCGCCGGCCACCTGGCGGGCGGCGTGCACCGCAACGGCCACGACTTCTTCAACGTGTACTATGGCGTGCAACGGCGGCAAGGGTGAACATGAGGCGATGAACACGAGTCAAGACCAGTCTGCCGTCCTCGACCGCTTCGAATACGCGACCGGCGACGACCATTACTTCAACTACTGCCTGTGGCCGTATCGGCCGATCGCGCCGACCGAAGACAAGTTCCGCGGCATCAATGTGCTCTACCAGTCCTTCGATTTCGCCGGCATCGATGCGCGCGCCTACGCCTTCGTGGAAAGCATTCGCGACGCCATCGGCGCATTCCAGACCGTGTTCGGCATCAAGCAGATCGACGGCCGCATGGGCTGGGAATTTTATTTCTACGATTACCTGCGCAAGGATCGCAAGGTTTCCATCAGCAAGGTCCTGGAAGCGATCCGCCCGTTCGCGCATTGCGATATCAAGCCCAACGAAAGCCTGCCCTATTTCATGTTCTCCATCGACGTCGACTCGGCGCTGGTCAGCGGACGCCGCGACCTGGACGTGGTGCACATGTACGTTGGCAACGTCGGCAGCCAGGTGTCCTCGGGGATCGCCTATGCGCTGCGGCCGCAGACCACGACGCTGGAAAATTTCTATTTTTTCTTTGACGCCAAGACGCAGATGCTGGAAGCCGCGGACAAGATCTGCTGCTCGGCCTTCGTCGATGTCTCGAAAATCAACCTCGACCGCATTCTGTGGCCGGAATTGCGCGACTGCCGCACCATCTGCGTGGCGAACAAGCAGCACAACGACTGCGTTTATTTCTCCGAAATCAACGTCGACCAGCTGCTGTTCTTCCTGAGGGCGCTGTCCTATCCCGGTGAAATCATCGCCTTCTTCGAGGCCAACCGCGCCAGCCTCGACCACCTGCTCTACGACGTCGGCCTCGATTACCGCGTCGAAGGATCGGAAGTACGCATCCTCAAGAGCGGCTATTACAACGTGTTCTGAGCGTGACACGGACCGCGGACGCAACAGCATGAGCCATGTCATCGCCGTCGCCGGCCATCCCGGCGCGGGCAAGTCCGCTGTGGTCCACGGCCTGGTGCAGTCGCTGGGGGATGCCAGCGCGATCCACATGGACAGTTACGAAACCATGACGCGCACGCCGATCGGCGAGATCGCGCAATGGATGAAGGACGGCGCCGACATCGACGCCTTCGCCTTTCCGCAGCTCGAGCAGGACCTGCAACGCCTCAGCCAGGGCGTGTCCATCGTCGAGCCGCTCACCCGGCAGGTGGTGCTGCCGCATAAATACCTCCTGTTCGAGACCCAGTTCGGCAAGGCCCATCGCGCCACCGGCCGCTATGTCGACCTGCTGGTGTGGATCGACACGCCGCTCGACATCGCGCTGGCGCGCGTGATCCGCGCGCTGACTGCATCCTTCCTGCGCGAAACGCACCCGCAGGCGCTGGCGCAGCGAGTGCAATGGCTGCAGAACTATCTCGACAACTATCTCGGCACCGTGCGTTCGCTGATGGCAA
Source organism: Betaproteobacteria bacterium (assembly GCA_039931685.1). Lineage (GTDB taxonomy): Bacteria > Pseudomonadota > Gammaproteobacteria > Burkholderiales > JACQAP01 > JACQAP01. The sequence goes on from JBDTRK010000062.1 coordinate 8,092, forward strand.
TGCAGAAGCAGAAGGTCGCCGCGCTGGCCGACGTCGTCATTGACGGCCAGGGCCCGCTTGCCGAAGTCGTGCAATCGGCCAGCCGCGAAATCCTGCGCAGGCTGCCGTGAGCGCCATCCCCTCCTCCGGCTCCGTTCCGGCGAGAACGACCGAACACTGGCAGGCGGGATCCTGTACCGGCGGCGCAAAGCTTCTGGGCGGGTTCCTGCGCACCATCGAGTTCGGCGCCGCCGACGCGGCCGACCATCCCGATACCTTCGAGCGCCTGCGCGCGGGCGAGCTGCAGGCGGCGATCGTGCACGACGTTTATCCGCAGGCCGTGCTCGATAAGTTGGTCGAGCGGCTGGAGCGCCATGATCCGCCCTTCCTGCAGACCTGGTTTCCGGAAAAATTTCGTTCCTGGTTTTTCGGCCGCAACCTGAACCTGTCGCATCCCGACCTGCCCGGCTATTTCGCGGAAGCCGCGCAATTCCACCACCAGCTCGAAACCCTGTTCCCGCCCGGGCTCGGCCTCGCGCCGCGCGTCGGCAGCTTGCTCGCAGCGCTCGACCATGGCCGCCCATTCGTTGCCGCACCCGGGCCAGCCACGGACCAGCGCTACATGTTCACCACCCTGCGCGCGCATCTCGAAGGCGGCTACATTCCGCCACATTTCGACAACGAGCAACGTCTGCGCGCGCCTTATCGCCACCTGCAGGACATCGTTGAATTGCACATGACCTCGTTCGTGCTGGCCCTGACCATGGCCGAGGACGGCGGCGCGCTGGAAGTATTCGACCTCGTCACCGCACCGGAAGCCGCGCGCATGATCAGCGACGACCGCATCGTCGACAAGCCTGACGTCAGCACGCTCGCCTCGGTCAGCTTCCGCCTGCCGCCGGGCGCGCTGATCCTGCTCGACTCCGGCCGCTACCTGCATCGCCTCACGCCGGTGGCCGGCGCGCGCAAGCGCTGGACCGCGTGCAGCTTCATGGCGTTGTCGCGCCGGGGCGAGGCGACTTACTGCTGGGGATGAGCATGCAAGCCCTCGTGCCGCCCTATTTCGATTACCTGATCGACGGCTTCCGTCGCGGCCAGGGCGGACGCCATGTCCACCTCGGCCACTGGGACGCGCCGCCTCTGCCCGACGTGCCGCCGCAACCCGGCGAGTTCGCGCGGGCGCAGACGCGGCTCTGCGAAATCCTGCTCGACCTGGCGCAGCTGCGCGACGGTCAACGCGTGCTTGACGTCGGCTGCGGTTTCGGCGGCACCGTCGAGCTCGTCAACCGCCAGTGGCGCGACATGGCGCTGACCGGCGTGAACATCGATGCGCGCCAGCTCGACCTTTGCCGCCAGATCGAAGCGCTGCACGGCAACCGGCTGCACTGGCAACTGGCCGACGCCTGCCGGCTGCCGTTTGCCGACGCCAGCTTCGAACGCGTGCTGTGCATCGAAGCCATGTTCCATTTCGGTTCGCGCCGCGCTTTTTTCGCCGAGGCCGCGCGCGTGCTCAAGCCCGGCGGCGTGCTGGTCGCGTCCGACATCGTCATTGCCGCATCCGCGCGCGCGCTCGATACGCCCGGGTTCCAAATCGAATTACCGATCCGTGATGGCTTCGGACCGTGGCCGGATTTCTGGAGCGCCGATGCCGACCACGGCGCGCTCGCCGCCGCGGCCGGGCTCGAGGCCGCTGCGCTGCACGACGCCAGCGCCCCGACGCTACCCAGCCATCGCTTCACCGCCCCCGCCGTGGCGCCTGAACCCGTCACCGGCGCCGCCCGCGCGGCATGGATGCTGCACTGGCTGCACCGCCACGGCCACCTGCGTTATCTGTACATGCGCTTCGACAAGCCCGCGTAGAATCCCTGCACTGCCTTCCGAAGATCATCGAGATGGAATTGAACACGCGGCGCATCGCCCTGGTCTGCATGACGCCGGCTTCGGACGCCAACGAACATGGCGACATGGAACTGCCGAGCTACGGCATCCGTCGCATCCTCGCCGCGCTGATGGGCGATGCGCGCTTCAAGGGCGCGCCGGTAGCGCTGATCGACGTCGAAAAACCCGATGCGGACGCCTATGTCGAGGCGATCACGGCTTTCGAGCCGGACCTGATCGGCATGTCGATCTACGTCTGGTCGACGCCCTGCCTGGTCGAAGTCGCGCGCCGCATCAAGCACCGCCTGCCCGACTGCACCATCGTCTTCGGCGGCCCGTCCGCGCGCACCGCGCTGTTCGACCTGCAACCCTACGCGCCCGCCTACCGCTACGTCGATGCGCTGGTGGCCAGCGAAGGCGAAAACACCTTTCGTGAAATCGCCGGCCTGCCGGAGCTTTCGCGCGCCGCACTCGAATCGGTGCCGGGACTGGACCTGCCCTCGCCCGCCGGGTGGAAGCACAGCGCCCACCGCGCGCCGATCATGCAGCTCGACGACATCGCCTCACCCTACCAGCTCGGCGTGATGGAGGAGCAGGCCGTCACCTACCTGGAGACGTACCGTGGCTGTCCGTTTTCCTGCACGTTCTGCGAATGGGGCGCCACCAAGGATTCCAAGGCGGTTTTTTCCGCCGACTACATCACGCGCGAGCTGGAAGCTTATGCGCGCCTGAAAACCACGACGGTGTTCCTGGTCGATGCCGGCCTGAACCTGAACCACCAGGCGTTTCGTAACCTGCGCGAAGCCGAGGCGCGCGTGGGCTTCCTCAAGAACGTTTCCTTCTGGAGCGAAATCTATCCGTCGCTGATCAAGGAAGAACACCTGGAATTCCTGTCCTCGGTGCATGCCTCCTACCTCGGCGTCGGCCTGCAGTCGACCGATCCGGAAGTGCTCAAAGGCCTGCAGCGCCCATTCGACCAGCGGCGGCTGGAAACCGTGGTGCGCCAGGTCTCCGCGGTCGCCAACACCGAACTGCAGATCATCTTCGGCCTGCCGGGCGATACGCCGGCCGGTTTCCGGCGCACGCTGGAGGCAGCGCGCTCGATGCCGGTGAACGTGCGCGCCTACGGCTGCCTGGTGCTGCCCGACGCCTTCATGACGCGCAGCAAGCCCGAGTGGAATGTCGTCTTCGATCCGGTCAGCCTGCGCATGAAATCCTGCATGGGCTGGAGCGAACAGGATCTGCTCGATACGCGCGCCTGGATCGCGCAGGAATCACGCGCGGCCGGCGGCAAGGCCGGCGACTACTGGTGGTTCTTCCCGCGCCGGCGCTGATGGATACCGCGCCGGCCGTAGCTCGCAGGACAGGACGGCGCGTCGCGCTGCTGGCGCGCTATCCGCAGCGCGACCGCGCCATGCCGCAATTCATTTCCAACCACGGCATGCGCATGGTCGAAGCCATGCTGCATGCGTCCGCGCTCGACGGCCTGGAACTCAAATCCTGGGACCTCACCGCCGGCTCGGTGGAAGCGCTGGCCAGGGAAATCATCGCCTTCGATCCAGACGTGGTCGGCTTCTCCACCTACCTGTGGTCGTTTCCCTATTTCGTCGAAGTCGCCCGCCACGTGAAGCAGGACGACCCGCGCCGCCTGATCGTGTTCGGCGGCCCGTCCGCGCGGCCCAGCATGATGAGCCTGGCGCCGTTTCGCGCCGCGCGCCACTGGGTGGATGTGCTGGTCATCAACGAAGGCGAGCATGCCTTCCGCGAAATCGTGGCGCTGGCCGGGCGCGACCCGGCGGCGCTGATGGCCGTTCCCGGCCTCGCCCTGCCCAAGGGCGAAGGCTGGGTGGAGACCCCGGCGCGGCCGCTGGGCGACCTGAACGACCTGCCCTCGCCTTACGCAATGGATCTCGTTACCAAGGGCGGCCTGAGCGTGCTGCAGACCTACCGCGGCTGTCCCTTCACCTGCTCGTTCTGCGAATGGGGGACGATGGAATCGCCGAAGCGCGTGCGCGAAGTCGACGAGCTATGCGTGGAATTCGAAGGCATGGCGCGACACGATGTCATGGGCGCGCTCGAAGTCGATGCGGGGTTGAACCTGAACCAGCACGCGTTCCGCAACCTGCGCGCCGCGGCGGACATGACCGGCTTCTTCGCCAAGCGCTCGCTGATCTGCGAAGTCTATCCGGCCAAAGTGAAGCAGGAGCACATCGACTTCCTTGCGTCCGTGCACGAGCCGCTGGTGGGCATCGGCCTGCAATCCTTCGACAACGACGTGCTCAAGCATGTCGAGCGCTCCTACGATGAATCGCGCTTCGAAACCACGTTGCAACAACTGCGCGAAGTGGCGCACGTCGCCATCGAGATCATCCTCGGCCTGCCCGGCGACACGCCGCAGAATTTCCGCAAGAGCTTCGAGCGCGCGCGCAGCCTGCCCACCGCGCTGCGCGTATATCACTGCGTCGTGCTGCCCTCCGCGCTGATGGTGCGCGCACCGGCAAGCGACTTGCTCGACTACGATCCGGTCACGTTGAAGCTGCGCTCCTGCCGCGGCTGGTCGGAACGCGAACTGCAAACCGAAATGGAATACATGACCGCCTGCGCCGCGCGCGAAGGCGGGCGCAGCGGCGAATTCTTCTGGGTTTTCCCGCCCCCGCACCATTCCCGCCGCTAGTACCGCATCGCGCTGACGGCCCGGCCGAGAACCATCGGCCGTTGTCGGGGTCAATCTTGCAAGCCGATCGATTTCCCGAAGCCGGGCGCGATCACAAGACTCGACGCCAATGCGCCGGGAACATCGCCCTCCATTTGCGTCCGGGAACATTTCATGCGCGCAATCGCCACCTTGCTGTTCTGCACCAGCCTGCTACTGGGCCTCGCCGGCTGCGGCGACCAGGCGACTCTGCCGGTAAAAGCCGGCACCGGCCCCGATCCGGAGCTGCCGCCGCCAAAGCACACACTGCTGCCGACGGTGAACATCGCACCCGCCATCGGCTGGCCCGCCGGCGCAACGCCGGTTGCCGCCGCGGGCCTGACGGTGAGCGCCTATGCCAGCGGCCTCGATCATCCGCGCTGGCTGTATGTCCTGCCCAACGGCGATGTGCTCGTGGCGGAAACCAATGCGCCGCCGAAACCCGAAGACGGCAAAGGCCTCCGCGGCTGGATCATGAAGAAAGTCATGAAGCGGGCGGGTGCCGGAACGCCCAGCGCGAATCGCATCATCTTGCTGCGCGACGTGGATGGCGACGGCATCGCGGAGACCAGAACCGTGTTCCTGGAAGGCCTGCATTCGCCCTTCGGCATGGCGCTCATTGGCGACGCACTCTATGTTGCCAATTCCGATGCCATCATCCGCTTCCCCTACAAGACCGGCGATACGCGCATTGCCGGTCCCGGCAGCAAGGTCGCGGACCTCCCAGCGGGACCGATCAACCATCACTGGACCAAGAACATCCTCGCCAGCCGCGACGGCCAGCATCTTTATGCGACGGTGGGCTCCAACAGCAACGTGGCGGAGAACGGCATGGACAAGGAGGAAAACCGTGCCGCGATCCTTGAAATCGATCCACGCACCGGCGCCACGCGCCCGTTCGCATCCGGATTGCGCAACCCGAACGGCATGGGCTGGCAGCCGCAAAGCGGCGCGCTCTGGACGGTGGTGAACGAACGCGACGAAATCGGCAGCGATCTCGTGCCCGACTACCTGACGTCCGTCAGGGACGGCGGCTTCTACGGCTGGCCTTACAGCTACTACGGTGGGCATGTCGACGATCGGGTCAAACCGCCCCGCCCCGACCTGGTCGCGCAGGCCATTGCGCCCGACTACGCGCTCGGTCCCCACACCGCTTCCCTCGGACTGGTGTTCTACGCGGGCGCACTCCTGCCATCGCATTACGCCAACGGTGCATTCATCGGCCAGCACGGCTCCTGGAACCGCAGGCCGCCGAGTGGGTACAAGGTAATCTTTGTGCCGTTCGCAAACGGCAGGCCGACCGGGGAAGTCGAAGACGTCCTCACCGGTTTTCTCGATGCGGACGGCAAGGCCTACGGCCGCCCGGTCGGCGTGGCGGTCGACAAGGCCGGCGCGCTGCTGGTCGCCGACGACGTCGGCAACACGATCTGGCGCGTGAAGCCGTTGACCAGGCAGGCTTCGGCGCAGCGCTGAATATTTAAGGCTCACCACGTACCGCCAGCGGCGCAGGGTGAACATTTGACGTCGAATCAGTAGTACCGTGTTCGAAAGGACCAGCGATGATTTACCGAATTGTGCTTTTGCTTGGCTTCGTGTCGATATCCGCGTGGTCTTACGCGGAGGACATCTACAAGTGGATCGACGACCAGGGACGGGTTCAGTACGGCCAGCAAGTCCCTGCCAAATACAAGTCCGCTGCGACGAAAATCGAAGTGAAAATTCCCGAACCCACGCCCGCCGAGCGCAAGCAGGCCGCGGCCAGGGCGGCAAAAAACAGGACAAAGGAAAAATCGATTGCCACGCGCGAACCAAAGACACCGAAGCCGCGTCCCGAAGCGCCGCCGGCTGCTGCCGTAGCCGCCACGGCCGAGGGCGAGACAGGCCGGTGCGAGGCGCAATGGAAGCGATATAGGGAAAGCGAAGCCTGTTTTGCCCCTTACCGGAGCAACGCCGGCACGCTCAATTCGGAAGCCTTCCAGCACTGCGTCGTCGTCAAGGAACCTACGTGCTGACCGACTCAAAAATTACCAATCCACTTTTGTCGTCCCCACCAGTTCATTGCAACAGGAGAGTCTCATGACGCCACTCAAGCAGCGCGATCAAACCGGCAAGAATCCCCCCACCCCACAGACGAGCGACTTGTCCAAGGAAAAACAACGGGAGAAGGCGGAACAGCGGGAAGTGGCCGGCCGGCACAAAGGCGACGGCCAGAAGGACCACAAGGGGCGAAGATAGCAGTCGCGCCCGTCATCCCCCGTCCGCAATGCTAAGGACGCTCCCGGCCCGCATCCAGTGGGCTGACCACGGCGCGTCCGCCGCGGTTGAGTACGTGCGTGTAGATCATGGTCGTCGACACGTCGGCGTGGCCGAGTAATTCCTGCACGGTACGGATATCGTAACCATTCTGCAGCAGGTGCGTCGCGAACGAATGGCGCAAAGTGTGCGGCGTCGCTGGTTTATCGATGCCCGCCGCGCGCAATGCTGTCTGAAGGGCGCGTTGGACGGGTTTTTCATCGGCATGATGGCGCCTGATGGCTTCGGAGCGCGGGTCCTTCGACAGGCGCGCGGAGGGGAAGGCGTATTGCCACATCCATTGCGTGCCGGCGTTCGGATACTTGCGATCCAGCGCGTAGGGAAGGTATACGGAGCCGTAGCCCGCGGCCAGATCTTCGCCGTGCAATTCCCGCACCCGCTCGAGATGGCGCTGCAGAGGTTCAATCAGCGACTCGGGCAACATCGTCACTCGATCCTTTGCGCCCTTGCCATCGCGCACCAGAATCTCGCGGCTCGCGAAATCGATGTCTTTGACGCGCAGTCTCAGGCATTCCAAAATCCGCAATCCCGAACCATACAAAAGCCGCGCAACCAGCGCGGGCGTCCCTCGCAAGCGGCCCAACGCCGCATTGACTTCCTCCACCGAAAGAACAACCGGCAATCTCTGGGAGACGCGTGCCGCCACCACTCCGTTCAGCCAGGGCAATTCCTTATTGATTACTTCCTTGTATAGAAAAAGGATCGCCGATTTGGCCTGGTTCTGAGTGGAGGCTGAAACCCGCCTCTGTACTGCAAGGTTCGTCAGAAAGGCTTCGACTTCAGCCTGTCCGAGGTCACGAGGATGACGTTTTCCATGGAACAGCACAAACCGCCGTACCCACTCGACATAGGCCTGCTCGGTGCGGATACTATAGTGCTTGACGCGCAGACGGCCGCGAAGCTGATCAAGCAGCTTCGGTTCCTGGGGGACAGAGGGAGTCGGATTGGCTTCAGGGAACATGGCGCATCCTCCGGTAATGCAATCTGAGAGGGATCATGAACTTGAATGACTACTGTGTATTTATACACCTTCGAGGGGCCTTTGCAAGCACCTCGAAGGTGTCGACTTATAGTTAGGCATGCTTGCGCCCACCTAGCGTTGGACCTGCCACCTGTGCCAGCACGCGAATGAACCTGGCACACACAAGTGCGCAACGTGCTCATTTCCTGCAGTAGCGTCCGCGGTCGACATTGGCCGTGCTCACGGAGAGTCAAACCAAATTGGAAAGGCGTATTCCGAGAGCTGGAGTGTTGCAGGGTGGATTGCTTCGATCATCGTGTTTTTTTGGCCGTAGTGAAGGTACGCATGCCTAACCACGCGGTCAACATCGCTCCCTTCGGTCGCTCGGACCTGCCGCAAGCGGCAGTCCGGTTACCTTTGCGTTGGGCGTCGAGGATCTATGCGCGTTAGCCCGCAACTCGAGAAAATATTGCGCCGCCTGGTTTCATCTGACGCACAAGAACTGTGGCTTCTTTCTGGCGTAGGCGCCTTCGCCAAACACGACGATCGAACGGTTACCCTTAGAATTGATGCGCTCGACGCCGAGTCGGTGTGGGCGCTACATCGGGAATGCCTTGGTTTGGCCGGACGTAGTGATCTTCAGAAGCTTCTTCGTGCTCACTACACGACAACAGTCCCGAACCTTGGCGCGCTGCAATGTGAGTTCGTGTGCCGCGGCGGTACCGCTAACCTGCCGTTGAGCCGTGAAGCGGAAGGAGTGGAGGTCATGTCAGGTACCGGCTTAAAACCGTTACGTCCCCTCACCGCGCGCGCTACGCCCAACCGGCCCGTCAACCCGGACGCGCCAAAAGCGGCGCGCCGGTTACGGACATCACGTTAGGTGCCCTGTGAGCGCATCGACAGGTTGGCGGTTCTCCCAGCAATTCAAGGTTCGCGCGAGTACCGTCATATTGCTGTATGTCGCACTGTTTATCGCACTGGGCTTAATGTCGCCTCATTTCCCAGAGTCATTGAAAGGGGCAATCTCCTGGCTACAAAGCACGATGGGTCCAGGTGCACAATGGCTTTGGCTCCCCGTAGCCGTTTTATCGCTTACATTCTTTGTGTCTTCTTTGATTCGTCGTAATCCCCAAGCGCAATATCTTTGTGAATTGACATTCGCTCTAGGGTTTGCCTTATGGACAGTGGGCCAATAGTGATTGAGCACCTAACCAATCAATGCAGCCGACCACCAACGGCGTTGCCATTGTCGTCGGCTGATTTCCGGCGTTGGGCGTCAAGAGACAGCTCACGACCAGAACCGCCGCAGTCATGACAAACAGAGAGAGGGGGCTCACCGTGCGCATCGCCCTATCTTTTCTTGCTGTATTCGTGCTGTCTGGTAGCTGCTATGCTGATGTCACGTCTCCATACCATGTCTTGCGCGAATTTGTACGCGAGCAAGTTGAGACAAAGAACAACCAGGATCTGGCCAAACGCGAGCTTAGTTCCATTCCCCGAGACGACGGGCAACAACAAATGGTGGCAATCATCCGCAATGGAACGCGTGTCAAGCTGCGGCTCTCTGAGACCATAGGCCGATTGCAGCACATGCAATTAGAAAAACCATTCGACACATTGATTCCTACCCTAATTAAATGGCAGGAACGCAAAAGGGACTTTTATGACGAAATGGTGACCACGGCAAAGACCTTCATGGAAGGGCCAAAGCCAGGCGTGGACTACAGCAAACTCTCATCTCACATGCCCGAAATCAGCGCGTCACTTGAATACGTTGATGAGTCAATATTCAAGCTAACACCTCTGATCGGCATGATGTTGATCTCGCAGAAGCCGGACAGTCACGGCCATCTCAGCCATCTCGCAATCACACGTAGGCAGGCCAACGACGTTCTCGGTGTGCTCCAACGCAATTTCGGTACCTCAATGGATGCCAAAGAGCAGGACTGGGCCACTAGTTCAGCATCAGTACTGCGCACATACCTGCGCGATAAAGGATTCAAATTTTCCGACGACCCCTGGCAGTAACGCAATAGCGGACTTAGCTTCCACCGAAATGAACCCCAACGCCGCCTTGCTACGCACATGGCGCCCAACCCATCATTCCACCGGACCTGCGCGAAAAGCCGCGCAGGCCGGTGAATTCAAACGTTGGGCGCTCTAGGGGAAATATGGACATGAAGCCTCTCGGTATCGTCGCTGCCATTGGACTTTTCAGCTCCGGTCAGGCTTTCGCTGAACCTACGACCTATGACCTGACCGTTCGAGGTAAGTCGTGTCAGGAGTCATCTCTCCAGTCGGTTGAGTGCAACTACAGTATCGGAAAGTCTCTGCGCATCTCCATCGCTGGACTCGGCCAACCCGATACAGGGGTTACGTTCATGAAGTCAGACTTCGATGGAGATTTTTACGCTTCGGTTGGCCTGAAGCATGGCTGCGTGATCGTAAAGCCCGGAAAGAAAAGTCTCGTGCCGGGCTATCTTCCTACCTTCGCTTTCATCTCGCCGAAAAATGGGAAGGTCTACAAGGACTGGGAAGAATGCCAGGCAGGTTACTGATCGCGCCCAACCAGTGGTTCCAGCGGACGGCCTCGCTTCGCTCGGCCGCCGCTGAACCACGGCGTTGAGGCTGTAGAAAAAGCCCTCTTGCGTGAAGCGAATTCCCTCCGCGCACCTGCTGCGGATTTCCCTTCGATGTTTTGCTTCCCTGCCGCGATTCAGATCGCTGCTCGCTCAGCGTGAACGCCGCGCGATCTTTGCCCTCTTGTTCTTCTTCTCACTGCGCATACCCGTGATGCGCCAACTTCTCGATGTTGTGCACCAGGCAGAAGAGCTTCCACTGCGTATCGACTTTCTGTCGCCCTCGTAAGGTGAAGCGGTCGAGCCCCTTGTTGTAGCGGATATTGGCGAACACCGGCTCCACAATGGCGAAGCGTCGGCCATAGCGCTTGCGGCCTTCCTCGCTGTCGATACGCCGCTTCATCCGCTCGGTGTGCGATTCGGCTTTGCGGGTGCGGCCGGTGAAGAATACGACCTGACGCACTTTGGTGCGTTCGGGATGACGCAGGCACTGGTCTCGGAGCGGGCACGGTCCGCATACGCGTTTCGCACCCGTGTACTTCACCGCCTCGTAGCCCCGGATGACCACCTCGCTGCCGTTCTGGTAGAGAAACTCCCCGGCCGGACAGATGCACGTCTGGGTGTCTTCGTCGTGGTGGAAGTCCTTCGGCCCGAACAAGCGCGTCTTCTTCCCGCCGGATGTCTTGTCGTAGAGCGGATCGGGCTTGGCCTTATGTTCTTGTTGTCCGGCGAAGCGCGCATCGCGCTTGCGCAGACCGTTGTCGGCAATCAGCGCGTCGACTTCAAGCTTCGCCAGTGCTTCGAGGTTCTTCTCGCTGTGATAGCCCGCATCCGCCGTTACGGTCGAAGTCTTCTCGATCAGATCCTGCATCGCCTCGACCACGGGGACCAGCAGTTCCTGTTCGCTGCCGGTACCGTGCGCCTGCGCCTCGACGATGATCTGGCACTTGCCGTCGACCGCCGCCACCCCGGTGTAACCCTGGATCACGCCTTTGCCGGTGGCCATCTTGGCCGAGTCGTTATCCGTGCGGTTGCTCTTGCGGATTGATCCTTTGGACCCGCTTCGATCCTCAGGGTACGCTTTAAGCCACTGGCGTACTTGTGCGGCCTCGCATTGCAGCCGCCCGATCTGGACGAGTTCTTTGGCGGCCCGGTCCGGCTCGGGCATCTGCACATCATTGTCACGGTGGCGAGTGAGCATCTTGCGCACCTGGGCTTCGATCTTGGCCGCCTCGCGTTTGAATTCCGCACGCGTGCCGCTGCGCTGTTTGCTGGCGTTAGAAGGCAGCTTCACCCCGTCGATGGCGAACATCTCGCGCCCGATCAAGCCTTGGGCGTCGCAGATGAACAGCACCTGGGTGAACACGTTGGCGATCTCGTCCTTGAGTTCCCGGATGAAGGCGGCCAAGGTCGTGAAGTGCGGGGGCTGATCGCCACACAAGGCGATGAACACCACGTTCTCGCGGCAGGCTTGCTCGATCGCCCGGCTGCTCACGATCCCGCGGGAGTAGGCGAACAAGATGAGCCTGAGCAGGATGGCGGGCGGGTAGGCCGGTGCCCCGGTGGCATCGTTGCGAAAGCGCTCGTCCAGCCCGGATAGATCCAGTTCGTGATCGAGCAGGTGATCAAGCGCGTGTTCGAAAGTGCCGGGGAGTAGCTGGCGGGAGAGGTCTACGGGGAGGAACTTCGGACTCGTATCGATTCGCTTGTAGCGGGCCATCGCGCTGTCTGCCTCCCAACAATATCGATGCGCCGATATTGCAGCAGCCTTATGACAAGCGCAATATCACGGGATGGTTTTTCTACAACTTCGTTAG
>JBDTRK010000063.1:0-19735 GCA_039931685.1 Betaproteobacteria bacterium
CGCTGGCCGTGATCATCCACGCGGTACTGCCGGTATCCATTTTCGGCGCCTCGGCTGCCGGCGCAGCGGCAGGTGCGGTGGCAGGTGCGACCGCACCGGCTGCCGGTGCCGCCGCGGGTGCGGCCGCTTCGTCGGCAAAGCTCGGTACGCAGAGCCCTATTACTCCGCACAAGGCAATCAGTGCAAAAATCTTCTTGATCATGACATTCTCCCTAAAGCGCGTCTGCGCCGGTCTCGCCGGTGCGGATGCGGACAACCTGTTCGAGGTCGAAAACGAAGATCTTGCCGTCGCCGATTTTTCCAGTGTTGGCGGATTTCTCGATGGCCTCGATCACCTGGTCCAGGAGTTCGGTCTTGATCGCGGCTTCGATTTTTACCTTGGGCAAAAAGTCGACGACATATTCTGCTCCGCGATATAGCTCTGTATGTCCCTTCTGCCGTCCAAAGCCCTTGACTTCGGTAACCGTGATCCCCTGCACGCCGATGGCGGACAAGGCCTCACGCACCTCGTCAAGCTTGAACGGCTTGATGACTGCGGTAACTAGTTTCATGTTTTCTCCAATTGACTTTGCAGGGTGGGCCCGGCATTGCGCCGGGCCCTTCTACGGGCTTGCTTGTTAGAAGGTCTTTGTCACCGACAGAATCACCGCGCCCTCGGCGAGTTTTTTCTGATCGCCGGTAACGTCCGTCACGTAGTAAAGATTGTATTTCTTGGCGTTCGTGTCGGTGTAGGCGAGCGCGACGTTGAACCCTGAGAAATCCTTCGATACACCGATCTTCCAGTCGGTGTAGTCGAGTTCCTTGTAGTTGTTGATCTTCTGGTGTCCGACGTGGCCGGACAGCACGAATTTCATCGGCAACTCGTAGCTTGCATTGGCTTCGAGGTAGAGCGAACCTTTGGAGTCGTCCGGATTGGCGGGATCGTCGGCAGACGATGCCGCGGTGTTGATTTCGGTCGGAACAAATCCGCCGTCCTTGCCGATGCCGTACCAGTTGGTCAGCGAGTAGGATGCCTTGACGTTGAACCACTTCCAGGTGGCGCCGCCGAAGAGTTCTGCGGTATTCCACTTCTTGTTCGGCGCCGGGCCAGTCACGCCATCCGGGTAATAAACATAGATGCCGCCTACGTTGTAGCTCAGGTCGTCGTTGATCTTGCCCGTGTAGCCGCCGTATAAATCCCACTCCATGTTGGCGTTGGTGTATTGGGTGCCACTAACGTTCGACGCCCAGGTGCCGACGTACAGACCGCTCGAATGCGCGTAGTCAAATCCGCCCTGCACCGCAGGATTGCCCATGGTCTGGGAGACGCCGCGAAAGATGTAGTCGGTGGTGAGGGTAAGATTGCCGGTAATCGGCGAGGGCGCGGCGGCTTCGTCGGCGAAGACAATTCCGGGAAGAGCGCAGGCGCCGATCACGGCGACGGTCAGAACACTTTTCTTCAGCATGGCGTTTTTCCTCTGAGATGATTAAATCGATAACTAAATTCAAAATAGCGGGAACAGACGTCAGCATTTACCATGCCAAAGAGAAAACAACTTCACGTCAGATAGTTATCGAACCTCAGCGACGTCGCGCGGAAGGGCGCGCACCAAACATAGGCGCGCTGTGAATGGCTTGCACCCTGACGGTGCGGCACGAAATGACCCATCGCTTTGCTACACTGGGCGCCAGGAGGTGAGTCCGTGGAAACCCGATTTTTGGATGAGTTGAACAAGAAGGTCAGCGAGCTTATTGCGGCCTCGCCGGCGAAAGACATCGAGAAGAATCTGCGGGCGCTGCTGTCGAGCGCTTTTTCCCGGCTCGATCTGGTGACCAGGGAGGAGTTCGATATTCAGCAGGCCGTGCTCGCCCGCACGCGCGAAAAGCTGGAGCATATGGAAGTCAGGGTCGCCGAACTGGAAAAGGCGATCGCGAACCCCGCCAAACTCTGACCGTTGCGATCCTTGCGTCGTGTCTCTCGCTGTCCTCTATAGCCGCGCACTCGCCGGCATGGAAGCCCCACCGGTCACGGTGGAGGTTCACCTTGCCAACGGCCTGCCCAGCTTTACCATCGTGGGATTGCCGGAAGCCGAAGTGAAGGAAAGCAAGGACCGCGTGCGCTCGGCATTGCTGAATTGCCGCTTCGAATTTCCGGCGCGTCGCATCACTGTCAACCTTGCCCCTGCTGATTTGCCCAAGGAAAGCGGGCGCTTCGACCTGCCGATCGCGCTGGGTATCCTGGCCGCGTCCGGGCAGATTCCGGGAGATAAATTGCGCGAGTATGAATTTGCCGGCGAGCTCGCGCTGACAGGCGAGTTGCGCGCCATCCGCGGCGCGCTGGCCATGACCTATAACGCGCATCGCAACGGGCGCGCTTTCGTATTGCCGGTGGATAGCGCGGTCGAGGCAGCCCTGGTGGGCGATGCGAAGGTGTATCCGGCAGCCACGCTGCTGAAAGTCTGCGCGCATCTCGCCGGGCGCGAACCCCTGACGCCCGCCAAACCGACAGCGGCGTTTTCCGAACATGGTGAAGTGGCGGACTTCGCAGAGGTCAAGGGCCAGTTGCAGGCCAAGCGCGCGTTGGAAGTTGCGGCCGCGGGCGGACACAGCCTGTTGATGGTGGGGCCGCCGGGCACCGGCAAGACCATGCTGGCGGAACGCTTCGCCGCCATTCTGCCGCCGATGACCGAGGAAGAAGCCCTGGCCTCGGCGGCCATGCAATCGCTTGGCAGCGCGGGATTCGATGTGCGCCATTGGAAGCGACGGCCTTATCGGTCACCTCACCACACCGCCTCGGCGGTGGCGCTGGTGGGCGGGGGCAGCAACCCACGACCGGGCGAAATTTCGATGGCGATGCACGGCGTGCTCTTCCTCGACGAGTTGCCGGAGTTCAGCCGCGGCGTGCTGGAAGTCCTGCGCGAGCCGCTCGAGTCAGGGAAAATCAGCGTCTCGCGAGCGGCACGGCAGGCGGAGTTTCCGGCGCGCTTCCAGTTGCTGGCCGCCATGAATCCCTGTCCGTGCGGTTTCCTCGGCCATTATTCGGGCAAATGTCATTGCACACCGGATCAGGTCGCCCGCTATCGCAATCGCATCTCCGGCCCGCTACTGGACCGTATCGATCTGCACATCGAGGTTCCGGCCGTACCCGAGAAGGATCTCGGCTCGCGCCAGGCTGGCGAGTCAAGCGCCGCCATACGCGAGCGGGTGACGGTAGCGCGCGCCCGCCAGCTGGCGCGGCAGGGGAAACCCAATGCGCATTTGTCGGCGAAAGAAATCGCGGAGCACTGCATTGCCGACGCCGCCGCGGAACAGCTCGCGCGCAAGGCAATCAGCACGCTCGGACTGTCCGCGCGTGCCTACCATCGCATCCTCAAGGTCGCGCGCACCATTTCCGACCTGGCGGGCGCGGCCGGCATCTCGACGACGCATGTCGCGGAAGCCGTGCAGTACCGGCGCCACGAACGGCTGTGAAGTGCCGCCGCGCATTGACACAATCCGGCCTTCGGGCTACCTTGCGAGTGCGCCGATTTGACTCTCAGCTTGCGGGCGCTTAATAAATGCGGCTAAAGCGTGACAAACCCGTCCCGCTTCAGCAGGCGGGTTTTTATTTCTGACGATCGCATGACCACTCAGCGCACTGCGTTACTGAACAGCCTGCTCGGCGAGCGCATCCTTGTCCTCGACGGCGCCATGGGTACCATGATCCAGGGACACGGGCTGGAGGCCGGCCACTACCATGGCGAACGTTTCCATGCCCATGGGTGCGATCAGAAGGGCAATAACGACCTGCTGACCCTGACGCAGCCACAGATCATTCGCGGCATCCATGCCGCTTACCTGGAAGCCGGTGCCGACATAGTCGAGACCAACACCTTCAATTCGAATGCGGTGTCGATGGCCGACTATGGCATGACCGAGGTGGTGTACGAACTCAACAGCGCTGGCACGCGCCTGGCGCGGTCCGCCGCGGATGAATATTCCTCCCGCACGCCAGGGCGGCCGCGTTTCGTCGCCGGCGTGCTCGGCCCTACCAGCCGCACCGCGTCAATGTCGCCGGAAGTCAACGACCCGGGCTTCCGCAATATTTCCTTCGACGAGCTCGTGGCCTGTTATCTGGAATGCGTGCGGGGCCTGGTCGACGGCGGCGCCGATCTGTTGATGGTCGAAACCGTGTTCGACACGCTCAATTGCAAGGCCGCGCTGTTTGCCATCGATGATTATCTCGGCCGCCATGGCCTGCATGTCCCGGTAATGGTGTCCGGCACGATCACCGACGCCAGCGGCCGCACGCTTTCCGGCCAGACCACCGAAGCATTCTGGAACTCCATTTCGCACGCGCGTCCTTTTTCCGTCGGGCTGAACTGCGCGCTCGGCGCCAAGGATCTGCGTCCATACATCGAAGAGCTGTCGAAAGTCGCCGACGTGCATACCAGCCTGCATCCGAACGCGGGCTTGCCTAACGCGTTCGGAGAGTACGACGAGACACCGGAATACACCGCGTCTTTCCTCAAGGAATTCGCGCAGGCCGGTTTCCTGAACATTGCCGGTGGCTGTTGCGGCACCACGCCCGCGCACATCAAGGCGGTGGTCGAGGCGTTAAAAGGCGTGGCGCCACGCCGGGTTCCGGTAATCGAGAAAAAACTGCGATTGTCCGGACTGGAGCCGCTCAACATAGGTGGCGACTCGCTGTTCGTTAACGTCGGCGAACGCACCAACGTGACTGGATCCAAGGCTTTTGCGCGGCTGATACTTGCGGGCAATTACACCGATGCGCTGGCCGTGGCGCGCAGTCAGGTCGACAGCGGTGCGCAAATAATAGACGTCAACATGGACGAGGCGATGCTGGATTCGAAGAAGGCGATGACGACCTTCCTCAACCTGATCGGCTCCGAGCCCGACATCTCGCGCGTGCCGCTGATGATCGATTCGTCGAAGTGGGAAGTCATCGAGGCCGGACTCAAATGCGTGCAGGGCAAGTGCATCGTCAACTCGATCAGCATGAAGGAAGGCGAAGCCGAATTCCTGCGCCAGGCACGCCTGGTGCGCAGTTATGGCGCCGCGGCGGTGGTCATGGCCTTCGACGAGAAGGGCCAGGCCGACACGCTTGCGCGCCGCATCGAAATCTGCACGCGCGCCTACGAATTGTTGACGCGAGAAGCGGGCTTTCCGCCCGAGGACATCATTTTCGATCCGAACATCTTTGCCATTGCGACCGGCATTGAAGAGCACAGCAATTACGCCATAGACTACATTGAGGCCACCCGCGCCATCAAGAAGCATCTGCCGCACGTGAGTATCAGTGGCGGGGTGTCCAATATCTCGTTTTCCTTCCGCGGCAACGATCCGATCCGCGAAGCCATCCATACCGCCTTCTTGTTCCATTCGGTAAAAGCCGGCATGACCATGGGCATCGTCAATGCCGGCCAGCTCGGCGTCTACGCGGAAATTCCGAACGACTTGCTGGAACGGGTCGAGGACGTGTTGTTCAATCGCCGCCCGGATGCGACTGAGCGCATGGTCGAATTCGCGGAAAGCTACAAGGGCGGTTCCCGGGTTGCCATCGAAGACTTGTCGTGGCGCGAAGGCAGCGTGGGAGATCGCATTACGCACGCGCTGGTAAGGGGCATCACGACTTACATCGTTGAGGACACCGAGGAGGCGCGCAGGCAATTCCCCTATCCGATCCAGGTCATCGAAGGCCCTTTGATGCAGGGAATGAACGTCGTTGGCGATTTGTTCGGCGCCGGCAAGATGTTCCTGCCGCAGGTCGTTAAATCGGCGCGGGTCATGAAAGAAGCCGTCGCGCACCTGATTCCCTTCATCGAGGCGGAAAAGCTGCGCACCGGCACCGCCGGCCAGAGCAAGGGCAAGATCGTCATCGCCACCGTCAAGGGCGATGTGCACGACATCGGCAAGAACATCGTTTCGGTCGTACTCCAGTGCAACAACTTCGACGTGGTGAACCTCGGCGTCATGGTGTCTGCGGAAAAAATCCTGAATACCGCGCGCGAGGAAAACGCCGATATCATCGGCTTGTCCGGCCTGATCACGCCTTCCCTCGAGGAAATGGCGCACGTGGCCAAGGAAATGGAGCGTCAGGGATTCAAGGTTCCTCTGCTGATCGGCGGGGCGACGACGTCGCGCGTCCACACCGCGGTGAAGATCGAACCGAATTACTCCGGCACCACCGTGTGGGTGCCGGATGCTTCTCGCAGCGTCGGCGTGTGCACCAGCCTGCTGTCGCGGGAATTGCGCGACGAGTTCATGCGCAAAGTCCGGGAAGAGGCGGAAAAGACGCGCAGCCAGCACAAGGGCAAGAAAGGCCAGGGGCCGCATTACCCTCTAGCTGAAGCGCGCCGCCATGGACTAAAGACCGATTGGGCAAGCTATGTGCCGCCCGCGCCGGCGCAGACCGGCGTCAAGGTGTTCCGCGACTATCCGCTCGAGGACATCGCAAAACTGATCGACTGGACGCCGTTCTTCCAGACCTGGGAACTAGCGGGCCGCTATCCGGCAATTCTGCAGGACAAGGTCGTCGGCGAGGCGGCACGCAACCTGTTCGACGACGCGCGCAACATGCTGGCGCGGATCATCGAGGAAAAATGGCTCGGTGCCGCGGCGGTGATCACCTTGCTGCCGGCCAACAGCGTCGGCGACGACGTTGAGGTTTATGCGGACGAGTCCCGGCAGCAGATTGCGACGACCTTCCATTTCCTCAGGCAACAGATGGTCAAGCCGCCGGACAAGCCGAATCAATGCCTGGCAGATCTGGTGGCGCCGAAGGAAACCGGCGCGCACGACTTCATCGGCGCCTTTGCGCTGACGGCAGGAATCGGCATCGATGAGCGCGTAGCGGCGTTTGAACGCGAGCACGATGACTACAGCGCGATCATGCTCAAGGCGCTGGCCGACCGGCTGGCCGAAGCCTTTGCCGAACTCATGCACCAGCGCGTGCGCCGGGAATTCTGGGGCTACGCGCCTGACGAGGCCTTGGACGTCGAAGACCTGATCGGCGAAAAGTATCGCGGCATCCGCCCGGCGCCCGGCTATCCCGCCTGCCCGGAGCATACCGAGAAGGGCCTGCTGTTCTCCTTGCTCAATGCGCAGTCCGAGGTGGGCATCACCTTGACCGAATCCTTTGCGATGCTGCCGACCGCGGCGGTGAGCGGGTTTTATTTTTCCCACCCCGAGTCGCAATATTTCGCGGTAGCCAGAATCGATCGCGACCAGGTCGAGGACTACGCGCGGCGCAAGGGCATGAGCCTGCAAGACATGGAACGCTGGCTGGCGCCGAATCTTGCGTACGAGCCGGACACCAAACTTGCCGCGTAGGCGGCCAAGCCGGATGCCGGACACCGCCTTAATATCCCGGGTTAACATGGCAGCGTAAACATCTTGCGGATGCAGGCAACCATGCGGCCATCAGCTTTGGCGAAACTGCGCCGGACCATCGACTTGGCCCTCGCCCTGCTATTGCTGGGCGCCGGTACGGCGGCGGCCGATCGTCTGCACAAATACACGGTCGCAATCGATCCGGAGCTTTCCACTCTGGCCGTACGCGCCTGTTTCGATGGGGCTGCGCCGGCGACCTTGTCTGCCGAGTCGCTGGATGCGCCTCTGGCCCTCATTGACTTTCGCGCGGAGGACAGCCGCAAAGCGATCGAGCCCAGCGGTTCGATCAGCCTCAAGTCCGTGCCGGCCAATGGCTGTGTCGTCTATCGGGTCGATGTTTCGCGTCCGATCCGCCAGCACGATCGCACCGGCGACAAGATTTATCGGGTCGGCAAAGATTTGCTGACTTCGATCGGCATCTGGTTCTGGCGGCCGGAAAAGCTGGAAGCCGATGAGGACATCGAAATGACCTTTGTCCTTCCCGAGGGTATCGCCGTGTCAGCGCCCTGGCAACCGGCCGTGCCCGGTGGCACGGCAACCTTCCGGACCGGGCGCAGTCCCTACGATTGGCCGGCGTCTGTCGCCTTTGGCCGCTTCAAGGGAAGGGAAATTCGTGTCGGCGGCGCGCGACTGCGAATCGCGGTGCTGGACGGAACGCCGTCTGCAGACGTCGAACGCATGCAGGCCTGGGTCGAGGACGCCGCGCAAATGGTGGCGGAACTCTATGGTCGCTTTCCCCAGCCGCAGGCGCAGATCCTCATCGTGCCCGGCGCTCGCGGCAACGAACCCACGCCGTGGGCCTATGTCGTGCGCGGCGGCAGTCCCGCCGCGCAATTTTTCGTCAACCAGCGGCGACCGGTCAGCGAATTCTTCGACGACTGGACCGCCGTACACGAGCTTTCGCACTTCCTGCTGCCCTATATCAAATCCGACGACATCTGGCTGTCCGAAGGTGTTGCGACCTATTACCAGAACGTGTTGCGGGCTCGCGGCGGCCGCATGACGGCGCCGCAGGCGTGGGAGCGCCTGCACGCCGGCTTTGTGCGCGGCATGGAAAGCGCGCACGGACTGACCCTCGCGCAGGCCACCGAAAGTATGTACCGGAACGATACCTACATGCGCGTGTACTGGGAGGGGGCTGCTCTGCTGCTGATCGCCGACGTGCGCTTGCGGCAGATGACGGCGGGCAAGCAGTCGCTGGACACCGCGCTGGCAGCCCTGAACGAATGCTGCGCGTCGACTGATCGCGCCTGGAGCGCACGCGAATTGCTCGACCGGCTGGACGCGGCGACCGGCACGCGCATCTTCGCTGAACTCTATGATCAGCATGTCGCATCCAGAAGTTTCCCCGATTTGTCGCAGACCTATCGCGCGCTCGGGATCGCGGCGGGCAGCAGCGGGTTGGAATTCTCGGACGAAGGCAGCCAGCGCCGGATGCGCGACGCGATCATGGGCACCGCTGCCCCGTCTGCCGCAAAGGAAGATTGAATGGCCAGTGCATTGGTTGCCTACCTGCACTACGTCGCGATGACGGGTATCGCGGTGATACTGGTTGTCGAGTACATGATCTGCATGCCGGGCATGATCGCAGGTCGCATCCGCCTGCTGGCGCGGATTGATATGCTGTACATGGGCACTGCCATTCTGGCACTCGGCAGCGGCATCGCCCGCGTCATCTGGTTCGGCAAGGGCGCGGCGTTTTATCTCCACAATCCGGTCTTCTATATCAAGCTCGCGTTGTTCGTTGCCGTCGGCCTGATCTCCATTCCGCCGACACTGCAGTTTCTTCGCTGGCTCCGCGCGCTTGAATCCGGCGCCGCCAACGTGGCGGCGGACTACCAGGTGCTGCGGGCGCGCCGGCATATTCTTGTCGAACTGATCCTGTTCGCCTTCATTCCGCTGATGGCCACGCTCATGGCTCGCGGCATCGGCATGCAGACCGTGGTCCAGTGAGGCGTGCCGTCTGCGACGGCGCGGCGCGGCGCGCCGGCGCATGGATCGCCGCCTGCCTTGGGCTGGTCTGCGCGTCAGCGCAGGCGGCTTCATCCTACCGCTATGAGGTCAAGGTGGACCCTTCGCTCGAGCGCATGGCGGTCCACGCCTGCTTCGATGGCAGGGCGCCGGATGCGCTGATCGCGCAATCCGACGGTGCCAGGTTCTATGTTGAGTCGATGCGCATTGGCGAGCGCGTGCTCGCAGCCACAGGCGACCGGGTGGTTCTGGATACGGCTGATGAAAATATCTGTGTCGATTACCTGGTGAAACTTCAGCCGGCCCGGACTGGCGCACAGTCGGGCGGGCCGGAGACGCGCCGCGTTGAACGCAACATGCTCACCGCCATCGGCGACTGGCTATGGCGCCCGCAGGCGCCGGGACCGGACATCGAGCTGACCTTCCAGCTTCCGCCCGGGGTGGAAGTTTCCACGCCGTGGCAGCGCCTGCCGGCAAGCGCAGGGCAGGCGGTCTTCAGCGTTGACGCCGCAACTTCCGGATGGGCAGGGGTGGTGGCTTTCGGCGCATTTGTCGAGCGCCATATCGTGGTGCCGGGTGCCGTCCTGCATGTTGTCATGCTCGATGCGTCGCCTTCGCTGCAGGTGCAACTGGCCAGCTGGATCGAAAATGCGGCGCGCGGCGTCGCGTCGCTGTACGGGCGTTTTCCGGTCGCTTCGCTGCAGATGGTGGTCGCCCCGACCCCGCGCGGCCGCGGTCCGGTGCCATGGGCTTATGTTTCCCGGGGAGGCGGCGCGGCGGTGCACCTGTTCATCAACCAGGCGCGCGCGGCCGCGGAGTTCGAGCGCGACTGGACGCTTACCCACGAAATGTCGCATCTCTTCCTGCCCTATGTCGCCGCGCGCGACGCCTGGCTGTTTGAAGGCCTGCCGACGTATCTGCAAAACGTGCTGATGGTGCGTGGCGGCGCGATCAGCGCACGAGAGGGCTGGCGGCGCATGCAGGCAGGGTTCCAGCGCGGCGCACGCACGGCGCCGGAACTGACCTTCTCTCGCGCCAACGAACGTATTGGTTACAACGGCATCTACTTGCGGGTGTACTGGGCGGGCGCGGCGCTGATGCTCGCCGCCGATTTGCAGTTGCGCCATCAGACCGGCTCGCGCCAGTCGCTCGCCACCGCACTTGAGCGCTTGTCCGCCTGCTGTGTCACCGAGCCGCGGCGCTGGAGCGCGCAGGAAATCATCGCCCGGTTGGATGAGGTGGCCGGCACCACGGTATTCGGCGACCTGGTGCGTGGCCAGTTCGAGGTTGACGGCTATCCGGACTACGAAGCCGTGCTGACTCGCGCCGGCGTGAAGTTCGCAAACGCCGGAGTGGAATTCGATGACACAGCCCCTTGGGCCGCGGAGCGCGACGCCCTGATGCAGGCCGGGCCCTGATCGGCGGCAGCTTGCTGATGGCGCGATTGGGCTAACATGTGCGCCTTTTCCCAGTTTCACAGTCATGATGCCCGAACAGATCTGCTTTCTGCCCGCACACGAACTGGTGCGCCACATTCGCACCCGCGAACTGTCCGCCGTGGAGGTCATGGACGCGCATATTGAGCAGATCGAACGCGTCAATCCTGCCGTCAATGCGATCGTGACCTTTCTCCCCGATCTGGCACGCTCGGGTGCGCGCGCGGTGGACGCGGCGCTGGCGCGCGGCGACGACCCCGGTCCGCTGGCGGGATTGCCGGTGGCGCACAAGGACTTGCTGGCCACCAAGGGCATACGCACCACTTTCGGCTCGCCGATTTTCCAGGATTTCGTGCCGGACACCGACGCCATCATCGTCGAGCGACTCAAAAAAGCCGGCGCGATCACAGTCGGGAAAACCAATACACCGGAATTCGGTGCCGGCTCGCAGACCTACAACGCTGTGTTCGGCGCGACCCGCAATCCTTACGATCTGGCGCGCACCTGCGGTGGCAGCAGCGGCGGCGCGGCGGCCGCGCTCGCCTGCGGCATGCTGCCGATTGCGGACGGCACCGACATGGGCGGCAGCCTGCGCAATCCGGCCAGTTTCTGCAACGTCGTCGGCTTGCGGCCATCGTCCGGGCGGGTGCCGTACTGGCCGAGCGTATCTGCCTGGTTCTCCATGGCGGTGGCCGGCCCGATGGCGCGCACCGTGAAGGACCTGGCGCTGACGCTGTCCGCGATCGCCGGCCCGGACGCGCGCGCGCCGATTTCGATGCAGGAGCCCGGGTTGTTGTTTGCGCGTCCGCTGGAGCGGGATTTCAGGAACGTGCGCATCGCGTGGAGTCCCGACCTGGGCGGACTTCCGCTGGAGCCGGAAGTCGCCCGTGTCATGCAGGCACAGCGCGAAACGTTCGTGAACCTGGGTTGCATCGTGGAAGATGCGACGCCGGATCTGCGCGACGCCGATGAAATCTTCGCCGTCATGCGCGCCTGGAATTTCGAGCTGGCATTCGGCCAGCTGCTCAAAACCCAGCGCGCCCGCATGAAGGATACGGTGATCTGGAATATCGAAGAGGGCGCCCGCCTCACCGGTCCGCAAGTCGGCGCGGCGGAGGTCCAGCGCACGCAACTGTTCCACCGTATGCGCGAGTTCATGGAAAAATACGACTTTCTCCTGGCGCCCGTGGTACAAGTGCTGCCGTTCGATGTCGACGTGCCATACCCTACCCGGATCAACGGCGTCGAGCTCGGCAGCTACATTGAGTGGATGCGCTCGTGCTCGCGCATCACCGTTACCGGCGCGCCGGCGCTGTCGGTACCCTGCGGGTTCAGCAGTGGCGGCTTGCCGGTCGGCCTGCAGATCGTAGGCCGCCACGGCGATGATTTCGGTGTACTCCAGATCGCCCATGCGTTCGAGCAGGCCACCGGATTCTGGAAACGGCAACCGCACATCACTCACAATAAACAGTGAACTTCAGGAAATGACCATGCGACCAGGAATTTTTTTTCCGCTGCGTACAGCAGCGCTGCTATTGACCGCGCTCCTCGCCGTTTCGGCGGCCGCGCAGACCTCGACCCCGCAGCCGCCGGTGCGCAAGGACCGCGTGTTCCTGAAGGACGTCGAAGGCATCTGGATCAATGAGGCCTATCTGAGCGTACTCGCGGCATTGAAAAGTCCGCACGCCGCGGCCAGAAAGACGGCGCCGGTGGTGATCGCGATCCGGCGCGAAGGCCGCGCCTATCCGATCGTGGTGACGGACTTCAACAAGGCCTCACTGCAAACCGTTCTCGATGTCGAGCCGGACGGCAAAGCGGGCTCCTACCGCCTGGTGGTCGGTCCGGACGACAAGCCGATGTCGAGCAAGGAAGTGAAATACATCCGCTTCGAAGCGGCCAGGAACGCCCAGGGGAAAATCGACCGCCTGCGCGTCGCCGAGCCGGATTTCATGAAGGGCAAGTGGGCGGACTATGTGCCGATCACGGGCGAACTGAGTCCGCAGTTGAACCGCTTCGTCATCGCCGGAAATTATCGCGACGAAAAAGGCCGGACCTGGACCTTCAGCGAATCCGGCGAGGCGACCTGGCCGGACGAGAAATTCAACTACGAATTGTCGCTGAACGATCCGGCCGCAAACTGCGACTACCTGCAGAGCGAAGGCACGGCCAAGGACGACAACAACAGGAAGCGATACGGATACGCATGGAAAGCCGGCAAGCTGTCGATTTTTGCGGCGCGCCTGGCGGGCAAGAAGGTCAGGTGTGACGCCATGCCGATTGCCGTGCTGGCGCCGAAATAGCGATATGCCCGGATATCAATCAGCGTTGTACACCGGCGCGTTGTCGCCGGTATTTTCCAATAACGAAACCACATGGGAGGAATGATGAAACGACTTTCCGGCCTGCTTCTGGGTATGGCGATTCTGGGGATCGGCGCCGCAACCGCGGCAATGGCGGAGGATTGCGGCGGTCCGGTGAGCGCTGACGAGGCGCTCGCCGCGGAAGATGCGCGCTATGCCGCGCAAACCGGCGACGATTTCGATGCGCTGCAAAAACTCATCGGTGACGATCTGGTCTACATCCACTCGTCGGCGCTGGTGGATACCAAGACCAGCTATATCGCTACCCAGAAGTCGGGTGTCGTAAAATATCGCGTCATGCGGCGCAGCGATGTGAAAGTGCGCACCTATGGCTGTGTGGCGATCATATCCGGGCTCGGCAACTTCGACGTGACCGTCAAAGGCCAGGACCTGGCGGTGGAAATCCGCTTCCACAGCATCTGGGCCAGGCGCGACCACGGCCTCGAGTTCATTTCCTGGGAAGCGACGCGTACGCCAGACAAGCAGTAACAGGGCGAGCGCGCGCGACAGCGGGGCCTGGTATCAGGCCCCGTTTTATTTTCCGCAATCGTGTCATCGGGCGATTGCAAACATGCAGTATCCTTTGGCGCATGTTTGAATCGGGTTGAGCCATGGCCAAGGCCGAGATAAAAAAGAAGCGCACGCAAGGCGTGCAGGAGGCCCTGGACCAGGTCAGGGGTTTGCTGCAAAAGCACCGGCTCGTCGAGAACATGGTGCACAAGCAGGACATGCCACGGCATGAGCTGGTGGAATCCCTCGTCCACAAACAGAACCTCGCCGAGCTGCGGAACAAGCTCGACAAGCTGCATCCGGCCGATGTCGCCTACATCCTCGAAGCGCTGCCGCTCGACGAGCGCTTGCAGGTGTGGGACCTGGTCAAGGCCGAGCGCGACGGCGAAATCCTGCTCGAAGTCTCGGATGCGGTGCGCGAGACGCTCATCGAGAACATGGACGCCCACGAGCTGGTCGCCGCCACGGAGCAGCTCGATACCGATGAAATTGCCGATCTGGTACCGGACCTGCCGCAGGGAGTGGTCGACGACGTCCTGTACTCGATGTCCGTCGAAGAGCGCGAGCGCTTGCGCGCGGCGATCTCCTATCCCGAGGATTCCGTCGGCGCTCTGATGGACTTCGACATGGTTTCTGTGCGCGACGACGTCAGCCTGGAAGTCGTGCTGCGCTATCTGCGGCGCATGGACGAGCTGCCCGACCACACTAACCAGGTATTCGTGGTGGATCGCGACGACGTCATCAAGGGTGTGCTGCCGGTCAACCGGCTGATCGTGACCGATCCGGACGTGCTGGTCGGTGCCGTGATGACCACCGATTTCATCACCCTGTCGGCGGACGACAAGGCGCAACAGGCGGCACAATCCTTCGAGCGCTACGATCTGGTTTCCGCGGCGGTCGTCGATCAGCGCAATCGCCTGATAGGGCGCGTGACGGTCGACGTGGTGGTCGATTTCATCCGCGAGCGCAGCGAAGCCGAGCAGCTCGGCCAGGCCGGCCTGCTCGAGGAGGAAGACATCTTCGCGTCGGTATGGAAAAGCGCGAAAAACCGCTGGCTGTGGCTCGCCGTCAATCTCGGCACCGCATTTTTCGCCTCCCGGGTAATCGGTGCCTTCGAAGGCACCATCGAAAAGCTGGTGGCGCTGGCGACGTTGATGCCGATTGTTGCGGGCATCGCCGGAAACTCGGGCAACCAGACCACCACGCTGATCATCCGCTCGATGGCGCTTGGCCAGGTGACGCCGGGCAATGCGCGCCGCCTGATCGGCAAGGAGCTGGCAATCAGCCTGCTCAACGGCGTCGTATGGGGCGGCGTGGCGGGAATGTTTGCCTACCTGCTCTATCGCAATGCGGCGCTCGGCCTGGTCATGACGAGCGCGATGCTGCTCAACCTGGTCGTCGGCGCGATGGTGGGCATGCTGGTGCCGCTGGCAATGCAGAAACTGGGCCGCGACCCGGCCATCGGCTCCAGCGTGCTGCTGACCTTTACCACCGACAGTATGGGTTTTTTCATTTTTCTCGGCCTCGCCACCGTCTTCCTCACCTGACGCATCCAAGCGTGCAAGCTTGCCGTATGGATATCCCAGGCAGGCAGACTCGCGCATGAAAAAATTACTGAACTTCGCAATCCGCATGACGGCGCTTATTGGCGCCTGCGCCGCGCTCGGCGGTTGTTCGCCTTTTGTCTTCCTGAACGCTTCGGCGCCAGGAAAGGGATTCTCCCGGCAGGCGGACATTGCCTATGGATCCTTGCCCCGGCAGAAGCTGGATGTCTATCTGCCGGAGGCGACCGCCAGCCGGCCATGGCCCGTTGTGGTGTTTTTCTATGGTGGCGGCTGGGAATCCGGACAGCGCGATGACTACCGGTTCGTCGGCGCAGCGCTGGCGGCGCGCGGGGTCATGACCATCGTCGCTGATTATCGTTTGTACCCTGAAGTCGTGTTTCCGGCGTTCGTCGAAGATGCGGCGCTGTCGGTCAGATGGGCCCAGGAGCATGCGGCAGGCGTGGGCGGCGATCCGACGCGCCTGTTCCTGATGGGACATTCGGCGGGTGCACACATCGCGGCGATGCTTGCATTGAATCAGGAATACTTGCGCTCAGCCGGCGCCGACCCGCGTGCACTGGCAGGCTTGATCGGTTTGGCCGGCCCCTACGATTTTCTGCCGCTGAAAAGTGCCACGCTGAAAAAAATCTTCGGTGACCCGGCGCCACGCCGCACCCAGCCGATTGACTTTGTGACGTCTGATGCACCGCCGGCGTTGCTTATCAACGGATCGGCTGACACAGCGGTAAATCCGGGCAACAGCACACGTCTTGCCGCGGCATTGCTGGCTGCGGGCCGGCCGGTCGACCACCGGGTGTATCCTGATATCGGTCATGGACGGATCATCGGCGCGTTCTCGCCCCTGCTCGCGCGTGGCGTGCCGGTGACGGACGCAGTGGTGCAATTCGTTTTTTCGACGCCACGATGACGCATTTCTTCCGAACCAATGCGATCGTCGAGCCTGTCCTGTACGCGAAGGTCGGGCTAAACCTGCGCGCCGTGTAAGGGCGGGACGGCCGATACCACTCAAGCGCAATTGCCAAGGAGAATGTGATCATGTTGATTCAACGCCGGGCGCACGTAAACCCTTCCGAAATAACCGACCGGCAGACGTTTCAGGGCCGTCGCGATTTCGTGCGGGCGGCCGCCGGCCTTGGCATGGCCGGTGGGCTGTACGGCGCAGCGATGATGCTGCCTGGCAACGCGCATGCGGGCACCAGGCTGGCGGGCGTGACGAAGAGCGCCTACACCGTCAGCGATCCCCTGACTCCATTGCAAGCCGTGACCAGCTACAACAACTTCTACGAGTTCGGCACCGACAAGGAAGATCCTTCCGCGAACGCCGGTAAACTGAAGACTCGCCCGTGGCAGGTCAGGGTCGAAGGCGAGGTCAGAAAACCGAAAACCTACGACATCGAAGACCTGCTGAAACTCGCGCCGCTTGAAGAGCGCGTGTATCGCATGCGTTGCGTGGAAGGCTGGTCGATGGTGATTCCCTGGGTGGGATATCCGCTGGCGGACCTGATCAAGCGTGTGGAACCCACCGGCAATGCAAAATTCGTCGAATTCGTCACCTTGCTCGATCCCGCGCAGATGCCCGGGCAAAGTGTGCGCGTGCTGCAATGGCCGTATGTCGAGGGGCTGCGCATGGACGAAGCCATGCATCCGCTGACCCTGCTGACGTTGGGTCTGTACGGGGAAGTGCTGCCGAACCAGAACGGCGCCCCGGTGCGCGTGGTGGTACCGTGGAAGTACGGCTTCAAGAGCGCCAAGTCCATCGTCAAAATCCGCTTCACCGAACAGCAGCCGAAGACGTCATGGGAGTTGGCGGGGCCGAGCGAATACGGCTTCTACTCCAACGTCAATCCGGACGTCGACCACCCGCGCTGGAGCCAGGCGAAGGAGCGGCGTATCGAAAAGGTCTCCGTGCTCGATTCGCTGTTCGATAAGAAGCGCGACACGCTGATGTTCAATGGCTACGGCGACCAGGTGGCACAACTCTATGCCGGCATGGATCTCAAGAAATACTTCTAACCCAAGCACTCACCGCGGAGGACGCAGAGGACGCGGAGGAAACGCAAGAGCAAGAAAAAGAGATTCGGATGTCAAAATCTGATACCGGCGGTAGTTATGGCACCGAGCCCGCTCCCAATTCCAAATTGTTCCCCGTTCTTTTTCCTCCGCGTCCTCTGCGTCCTCCGCGGTGAGAGATATTCAGTAATCAATGCAACCCAAACCTGAACACATCAAGTGGATCAAGACGGCCGCATTCGTGGCCTGCCTGATTCCGCTTGCGCACCTGGTCGGGCAGGGTGTTCGCAACCGGCTCGGCGCCAATCCGGTCGAGTACATCACCCATTCCACCGGCTGGTGGGCGCTGGCCTTCATACTGATTACCTTGTGCGTCACGCCGCTGCGCAAACTATTCGGCATGCCGTGGTTGCTGCGCCTGCGGCGCATGCTCGGGCTGTTCGCGTTTTTCTACGCCAGCCTGCACTTCGTCACATACATTTGGCTGGACCAGTTCTTCGATTGGAACGATATCGCCAAGGACATCGGCAAGCGACCCTTCGTCATGCTGGGCTTTGCCGCATTCGTGCTGCTCATTGCGCTGGCGGCCACTTCCACAAATGCGATGGTCAGACGCCTGGGCGCGCGGCGCTGGCAATGGTTGCATCGTCTGGTTTACGTGCTGGCGGGGCTCGCGGTGACGCATTTCTGGTGGCTGGTGAAAAAAGACATCAGCGAGCCCTTTACGTTTGCCGTAGTGCTTGCGGCGCTGCTCATCATCCGCCTGTTGTTCCTGCTCAGGCAGCAGCGCTCGGCGTCCGCGGCCGCCGTGCGTTCGCAAGTTGCCTGATTGCAGGACTGGTCCGGGGCGAATACCGTGGTCGCAAAGGAGGATTAGCATGCTGGTTGGTGTGCCGAAGGAAGTCAAGAATCACGAATATCGCGTGGGACTCACGCCGGCAAGTGTCCATGCACTGTGCGAACGCGACCACCAGGTCGTCGTCGAAGCCGGTGCCGGCGCACGCGTCGGGTTTGCCGATGGCGATTACCTGGCAGCGGGCGCGCGTATCGTCAATTCCGCGAGTGAAGTCTTTGCCGCGGAAATGGTGGTGAAAGTCAAGGAGCTGCAGCCGCCGGAATATGATCTTCTGCGCCGCGGTCAGATTC
Source organism: Betaproteobacteria bacterium (assembly GCA_039931685.1). Lineage (GTDB taxonomy): Bacteria > Pseudomonadota > Gammaproteobacteria > Burkholderiales > JACQAP01 > JACQAP01. The sequence goes on from JBDTRK010000063.1 coordinate 18,370, forward strand.
TGTTCGCTTATTTGCATCTAGCGCCAGATCCGGCACTGCTCGATGTACTGCTCGCATCCGGCGTCAGCGCAATCGCCTATGAGACGGTTACTGACAGGCAGGGCCGATTGCCGCTGCTGGCGCCAATGTCGCGGATCGCAGGCAGGCTGGCGGTACAGGTGGGCGCGTGGGCCTTGCAGATGGCCAATGGCGGCTGCGGTATATTGCTGGGCGGCGTGCCCGGCGTCGCGCCCGGCCGGGTGATCGTCATCGGGGCGGGCGCCTCGGGCGCAAATGCAGTGCAGATTGCAGCCGGCATGGGCGCCGACGTCACGGTGCTCGATGTCGATCTGGAGCGCCTTGCGGATCTGGACGCGGTTTATCGCGGTCGCGTGAAAACCTGTTACTCGGAGGCGTTTGCGCTGGCGGAACTTGTTGCCGGCGCCGATCTGGTGATCGGGGCGCTGCTCGTACCGGGCAAACTCGCTCCAAGGCTTATTTCACGCAAACTGCTGCAACGCATGCGGCCCGGCTCGGTACTCGTGGATATCGCAATCGATCAGGGCGGCATTGCCGAAACGTCGCGGCCGACTTCGCATTCGCAGCCGCTGTTCATCGAGGAGGGCGTGGTCCACTACTGCGTGCCGAACATGCCTTCTGCGTGTGCGCGCACCGCGACGCAAGCCCTGACGCAGGCCACATTCCCCTACGTCATTGACCTCGCGACCCATGGAATGGACGCCCTTTCAGACGACGCCGGCCTGGCGAACGGCCTACAGGTGCACGCCGGGCAGGTGACTCACCGCGGGCTGGCTGATGACGTAAAGCGGCCGTATCGCGCGTATGCTGCGATCCCGGAAAGCGCACGCCAGAACTGAAGGGGAAGGCTGATCCTAAAGGCGTGCGAGAAGAATGCGAAGACCAACTAAACAGGAGACGGCATGTTCGAATGGTTAGCAAGCCCGGAAGCGTGGATAGCACTAGGCACATTGACCGCGCTCGAGATTGTCCTGGGGATCGACAATATTATTTTCATTTCGATCCTGGTGGCGCGGCTGCCCCAGAACCAGCGTGCTTTCGCCAGGAAACTGGGCCTGGGGCTCGCCATGCTGGCGCGGCTGGGTTTGTTGTTTTCCATATCCTGGGTCATGGGATTGACCGACCCATGGTTCACGATACTGAATCAGGAAATTTCAGGGCGCGATGTTGTATTGATCGGGGGCGGTTTGTTTCTTCTGTTCAAATCGACTCATGAAATCCACAACAGCCTGGAAGGGGTGGAGGAGCATGGGACGGCGGTCGTTGCGGCTAGTCTCGGCATGGTGCTAACCCAGATTGCGATTCTGGATATCGTGTTCTCGCTGGACTCCGTGATCACGGCGGTTGG
>JBDTRK010000064.1:0-19348 GCA_039931685.1 Betaproteobacteria bacterium
TCACGGCAGTCACGACAGTCACGGCTTCACCCGTCACGGCCTCACACGTCACGGCTTCACCCGTCACGGCCTCACCCGTCACGGCCTCACCCGTCACGGCCTCACCCGTCACGGCTTCACCCGTCACGGCTTCACCCGTCACGGCCTCACCCGTCACGGCCTCACCCGTCACGATCTACGGCCAACATAAATGTTGGCCGTAGATTGGGGCACCACCGCCTTCCGCGCCTACCGGCTCGACTCGACTGGCCAGATCGTCGATGCGCGTGCCGCGCCGGCCGGCATTCTCGCCGTCGCAAACGGCCAGTTCGCCGAAGTACTCGAGCGGCAGATCGGCGCCTGGATCGACGCGGGCGAGACGCAGGTCGTCATGAGCGGCATGATCGGCAGCCGCCAGGGTTGGCTCGAGGTGCCTTACGCGGCCTGCCCGGCAGGCGCCGCCGAAATTGCCGCGGGTATGCGCAAGGTCGCGTGGAACCGCGGCGAGGTGTGGATCGCCCCCGGCGTCACCTGCCGCGATCAGGCCGGCATCCCCGACGTGATGCGCGGCGAGGAGACCCAGATCCTGGGTGTTCTCGAACAGCTCGGAGCGGGCCGGCATACGATCTGCCTGCCCGGCACGCACAGCAAGTGGGTGGAAGTCGAGGACGCCAGGATCCTGCGCTTCTCGACGCACATGACCGGTGAAGCCTTCGCCGTGTTCAAGGAGCACAGCATCCTCGGGCGCATGATGCAGGACGGCAGCATCGACCGCGCCGCCTTCGCCGACGGCGTGCGCCGCGCGAGTGACCAGGGCGGAATACTGCACCACCTGTTCGGCGTACGCTCCCGGGGCCTGTTCGGCGAACTGGCGGACAACGCCTCTGCGTCCTACCTCTCCGGCCTGCTCATCGGCCACGAGATTCAGGCGGCCGGACACGAAGGGCGAACCGTACATCTGCTTTGCACGCCCCAGCTCGCCGCGGTCTATCGCCAGGCACTTGACGTACTGGGATTGGAATCCAGTACACTCGATTCCACTGCTGTTACTCAGGGCCTGTTCAAGCTGGCCGCTCACTTGAAATAATGAATTTCGTCCCTTTCGCCGACTGGCTCAAGCGCTGGCCATTGGTTGCCATCCTGCGTGGCATCAAGCCCGGCGAAGCGCTGGACATCGGTGCCGCCCTGGTCGAAACCGGCTTTTGCATCATCGAAGTGCCGCTCAATTCTCCCGAGCCTTTCGCCAGCATCGTTCGGCTATCGAAACGCTTCGGCGACAAGGCGCTGATCGGCGCCGGCACGGTGACCGATTGGGATCAGGTCGCGAAGGTTGCGGATGCGGGCGGGCGGATCGTCGTCATGCCGCATGCCGACGAGCGGATCGTCGAAGCGGCCAAGCGCCGCAATCTTTTCGTGGTGCCGGGCTTTGCCACGCCGACGGAAGGCTTGCGCATGATCGAAGCCGGTGCCGATGGCATCAAGCTGTTTCCGGCCGAGGCGAATCCACCAAAAGTACTCAAGGCGCTGCGCGCGGTGTTGCCGGCCCAAGTGCCGATATTGCCGGTCGGCGGCATCTCTACCGCAAATATGCGGGACTATTGGGAAGCCGGTGCCGACGGTTTCGGGCTCGGTTCCGCGCTCTACAAACCCGGCGACACCGCTGCGAAAGTCGCCCAGTCGGCGGCGGATTTTCGCTTTGCGTTGGATTCATTGCCGAAAAGGCCGTGACGGGTGAAGCCGTGACGGGAAAGGCCGTGACTACGTGACTACGTGACTGCCGTAAGTGCCTAAGGCCTTAAAACCCGACAGTCACGTAGTCACGGCTTCATCCGTCACGGCTTCATCCGTCACGGCTTCACCCGTCACGGCCTTTCCCGTCACGGCTTCACCCGTCACGGCTTCATCCGTCACGGCTTCACCCGTCACGGCTTCATCCGTCACGGCTTCATCCGTCACGGCTTCACCCGTCACGGCCCTTCCCGGCATGCGGAAATTTCGTCACGCCCGCGTCGACCCTTCGACCCTCGAGACCGGAATTCTTGATGTCGCGGTAATGCGTTCCGCCGGCGATTGCCAGGCCGGCCGTGTCCATCACGCCGCGCCGGGAATTTTTTTCAATGTGATAACAGTCAATTACGGCGCCTCGCCGAGCATGTTCGGAGCCCACGCAGCGCCGGCTGCGCGGAGTCTTGCGCAAACACAGGCCGTGGCATCGGATATGCAAAGCCTGAGAGTGACCGCCCTATGCGTCACAGCATCCGGGGCAATCTTGAACAGGAGTTCGCAATGAAGGGAACCGATCAATTAACGGCCGGCAGTGCCACCGACAGGATCTGGAAGGCGTTGCGCCCGTCTTTGCCGGAGGGCGTCGAGTCCGCTGGGGCAGACGAACCGAATGAAATGCGCAGACTGATGCTCCAGTCTCAGGAATTCCGCACCATCATGCCCTCGGCAGAAGTCAAAGCCGCGGACAAGGGCGGAAAAGAATTCGACAGGGCGACGATCGATACCGCTTTTGCCTGCCTCGCCATCTGCACCAGCGAGGAGCACCGCGCCATGTCGTTCGGCTCGATCGAGGGCGCGAATGCCATGCGCCGCGCCATGTACGCCATAAAGAAGAAGTTCGGAATCAGCTAGAAAAGCCGTGACGGGTAGGGCCGTGACGGGTAGGGCCGTGACGGGAAGGGCCGTGACGGGTAGGGCCGTGACGGGTAGGGCCGTGACTATCGTGACTAACGTGACTGTCGGGGTTTAAGGCCTTAGGCAGTCACGGCATTCACGGCATTCACGGCAGTCACGACAGTCACGACAGTCACGGCAGTCACGGCCCTTTCCGTCACGGCCCTTTCCGTCACGGCCCTTTCCGTCACGGCCCTACCCGTCACGGCCCTCGTCCTTCGCCAGCGCCGCCGACGCCGCGACATCCTCGCTCCCGATCAGGTCGACGCCATTCCTCGCGAAGCGCTCCGCCGCGAACAGGGCGCGCTGGTCTTTTTCATGATCGAGCGACCACTGCGCCTGGCGGCATAACAGCAGCAACGCGAAAGCGCGCCCGAGCGTCAGGGCGAAGCGCCGTGCACCGGCCTCCATGCCTTCGCCAGATGCCTGGGTAATCCACTGCTGCGCCTTGAGCAGGGCGGCTTGCGCGGTGCGGGCGCATTCGAGCAGGCCTACTTCGCGCACGCCGGAAACCAGGGTTTCGATCTCGACCTGCAGTGCTGACAATGCGTCGCCCGACTGCAATGCGCGCAGCACGTCCAGCGACAATACATTGGTGGTGCCTTCCCAGATCGAGAACACTTGCGCGTCGCGCAGCAGCGCCGGCAGGCCGGTGTCTTCTATGTAGCCCGCGCCGCCGAAGCTTTCCATGATTTCCGACAACACCGCCGCTGATTGCTTGCCGGTCACGATTTTCGCGACCGGGGTGAACAGGCGCAGCAAGTCCCGGCCCCGGACATCGAGCCCGTCGGCCTCATCGCGGCCGAGCAGCTCCACGGCAAAGAACGCCAGGTGGAATCCCGCTTCGTATTCCGCCTGCAGGCCGGCAAGCGTGTCGGCATGCAACGGTTTTTCCGCCAGCGGCGCGCCGAACGCAACGCGTTTTGCCGCATAGTCCCGCGCCAGGGCAATTCCACGACGCATATAGGACACCGCGCTGACGCTGTTCCAGGTGCGCGTGACGTTGAGCATCGGCGCAATGTTGCGCACACCATCGGCTTCGCCGGCGACCGCGACGGCCGGCGTACCGTCGAGCGTGAGCTCCGCGGTCGGCACCTTGCGCGTGCCGAACTTGTCCTTGAGCCGGTGCACGAGGATGTTGTCGAGCTTGCCGTCCGCCTTGCGCGTCTCGACATAAAACAGCGCGAGGCCTTTGCCGCCGGCGGGATTGCCCTCTGGCCGGGCCAGAGTCAGCGCCATCTGCGAAGTCGCCGCGGAGGTGAACCATTTGCGGCCGTACAGGTGCCAGACCGCGCCATCGCGTTTCGCCACTGTTTCAGTCAGGCCCACATCCGACCCGCCGGTGCTCTCCGTCATCCACTGTCCGCTGGTCCAGAAACGCGCGGGCTCGCGCGCCGTCAGGTGCGGCAAGGCGCGCTCGATGAGCTGCGCATTGCCGGCCGCGATGAGCGCGCGCGCCGCGCCGTCGGTCATTGCCAGCGGGCAGCTGTAGACGTCGGTGGCCGGCGTGAACAAATGCACGAGCGCAAACTGATGAATGCGCGAGTGCCGCCCGTTGCGCCGCTCGTAGGCCGTCGCGATCAATCCACGTTCGGCGGCAAGAAGCTCCGCCCGCTTCCACAGCGGCGACACCTCGATGTGATCGACGCGATTGCCCCACGCGTCCCAGGGCGTGTGCACCGGCTCGTTCAGCCGGTCGGCGATCTGCAGCCGGTACAACTCGCCGCCGGCAAGTTCGCCCAGCTCGATGAATTCCACCTCGATCGCTTTGAGCATGGCGACGGGCAGCGCCCGCGCGAGGTAGGATCGCAGCACGCGGTCATCCGTGTACTGGTTGCCGAGTTGCGGGGCAGGTTGGTTGAAAGGCATGGGAAGGACCGTGACTGCGTGACTGTCGTGACTATCGTGACTGTCGGAAAGACCGTGAATACCGTGAATACCGTGAATACCGTGAATGCGTGAATACCGTGAATGCGTGAATGCCGTAACGGCGAAGGCTCTAGGACCTTACGACAGTCACGATAGTCACGAAAGTCACGCAGTCACGGCCCTTTACAGCCCGCCAATACACAAATACTTCACTTCCAGATACTCTTCGATCCCGTACTTGGATCCTTCACGCCCTATCCCGCTTTGCTTGACGCCGCCGAAGGGCGCCACTTCGTTGGAGATCAGGCCGGTGTTGACGCCGACCATGCCCGACTCGATGGCTTCGCCCACGCGCCAGATGCGGCCGATGTCGCGCGCATAGAAGTAGGCTGCGAGACCGAATTCGGTGTCGTTGGCCATGGCGATGGCTTCCTCTTCGGTCTTGAAGCGGAACAGCGGCGCGACCGGCCCGAATGTTTCTTCCTTCGTGACCTTCATGGTGGTGTTGACGCCGGTCAGCACGGTAGGTTGGAAGAACAGGCCGCCGAGCTTGTCGCGCTTGCCGCCCACCAGAACCTTTGCGCCCTTGGACAAGGCATCCGCGATGTGCTCTTCGACTTTCTTCAGCGCGTTCTCGTCGATCAGCGGCCCCGCGTTGACGCCGGCTTCGGTGCCCGGCCCCACCTTGAGCGCCTTGACCTTTTCGGCGAGCTTGGCGGCGAACTTGTCGTAGACGCTGTCCTGCACCAGGATGCGGTTGGCGCAGACGCAGGTCTGGCCGTTGTTGCGGTATTTGGAAATCATCGCGCCTTCGACCGCGGCGTCGAGATCGGCGTCGTCGAACACCAGGAAAGGCGCATTGCCGCCGAGTTCCAGCGATACTTTCTTGATGGTTTCCGCGCTCTGTTTCATCAGCACCGCGCCGACTTCGGTGGAACCGGTGAAACTGATCTTGCGCACCGTCGTGTTCGAGGTGAGCTCGCCGCCGATTTCCTTCGCGCTGCCGGTGACGATGTTGATGACGCCTTTGGGCACGCCCGCACGCTCGGCCAGTTCCGCCAGCGCAAATGCGGAGTAAGGCGTCTGCGTGGCCGGTTTGATCACCACCGTGCAGCCGGCCGCCAACGCGGGTGCCGCCTTGCGCGTGATCATCGCCGCCGGAAAATTCCATGGCGTGATCAGGCCACACACGCCGATCGGCTGCTTGATCACCACCAGCCGCTTGTCTGCCTGGTGCTGCGGAATCACATCGCCGTATATGCGTTTAGCTTCTTCTGCGAACCACTCGATGAACGAGGCCGCGTAGGCAATCTCGCCTTTGGCTTCGGCCAGCGGCTTGCCCTGCTCGGTGGTCATCAGCAGCCCGAGATCGTCGGTGTTCGCGATCATCAGTTCGAACCACTTGCGCAGGATATTCGCGCGCTCCTTCGGCAGCTTTGCGCGCCAGGCGGGCAGCGCCGCACTCGCCGCCTCGATGGCGCGCCGCGTCTCCGCCGCGCCCATCTTCGGGATCGTACCGATCACGGCGCCGTTCGCGGGATTCGTGACGTTGACGGTCGCTTTCGAATCCGCGTCAAGCCAGGCCGCGTTGATGTAGGCCTGTTGGCGAAAGAGCCGGGAATCGGCAAGGGGGAGAGTAAATTTAGCATCACGGGGTGAATTCATAGTGGCCTCCAATCTAGCTGATGTGATCGTGACTATCGTGACGCCGTGACTATCGTGACTGTCGTAAATGCACGACTTGCCTCAATCGTTTGCCAAGTGGCCACGGCTAACTATCAAGTTCTGATTTTACGCTGCGGATCAAGCCACGCAGCATTTGGGCAATCCTGGCCAACATAGGGTCGAGTCTTGCAAAATCAGGCTCGGCAATGAGGCCCACTCGTTTGGAGATTTCCAACTGGGTTTCAAGTTCGCTGGCTGAACCCAGAGCGATATAAAAGAACTGGTTGAATTCGCGTTGACCATTTCGGGCAGCACCCTCCGCTATATTGCTTGCAATCGAGACTGCCGCCCGTCGCATCTGCGATGTCATGCCGAACTGCTCGTCTCGCGGGAATCCCTTACTGACCTCATAGACGTCCTGGGCCAAATCCATCGCAAGCCGCCAGACATCAAGATCCTTATGGGATTTCATGTCCGCGCCTCAGCAGTATCACTGCCTTTACGACATTCACGGCAGTCACGGCAGTCACGCAGTCACGGCAGTCACGGCAGTCACGCCCGGAACGGTCCTTCAGAACGTTCCCGGGTACGCCCCTCCATCAATCAGAAAGTTCATTCCGGTGATATACCCGGCCTGCTTGCTGCACAGGTAGGCGCAGGCATCGCCGAATTCGTCGGCGGTTCCGAATCTTCCGGCGGGGACGGTTTTCATGCGCGCGGCATGGACTTCGTCGAAAGGCTTGTTCTGCATCTTGGCGGCGGCGACGCTGCTGCTCTTGAGCCGGTCGGTATCGAACATGCCGGGCAAAAGGTTGTTGATGGTGACGTTGTGCGCGACGGTCTTGCGCGAGATGCCGGCGACAAAGCCGGTGAGGCCGGTGCGCGCGCCGTTTGACAGGCCGAGGATATCGATCGGCGCCTTGACCGCACTCGAGGTGATGTTCACCACGCGGCCGAACTTGCGCGAAATCATGCTGTCGATGGTGGCCTGGATCAATTCAATCGGCGTAAGCATGTTCGCTTCGAGTGCCGCAATCCACATCTCGTGCGTAAATTCGCGCCAGTCACCGGGCGGGGGTCCGCCGGCGTTGTTAACCAGGATGTCTGGACTGGGACACGCGGCCAAGGCCTCCTTGCGTCCGGCCGGCGTGGTGATGTCCGTCGCCACAACGGTGACCTTGACGCCGGTCGCCTTGCGGATCTCATCGGCAGTCGCTTCCAGCGCCTCGCGGCCGCGCGCCAGAATCGTCACGTTGACGCCTTCGCGTGCCAGCGAGAACGCGCAGCCCTTGCCGAGCCCCTTGCTGGCCGCGCAAACCAGCGCGGTTTTACCCTTCAAGCCGAGATCCATGGAAATCTTCCTCTTTCAGAATTTTATTGGTCGACGGCAGCCTTCCGAAGGCGCCGGGAGGGTTTATCGTGAAGCAAGAGGACATCTTTTGCAAACCGCAGGGAGGAAGCCGGGTCGATCTGGACGGCCGGGCTATAATCCTCTGCAAACAACTTCAATAAAGCCCATGAAAGCAACTCGGAATGCCTTTGCGTTGATTGGTGCCAGCATGCTGGCGGGCTGCGCGGCGGGTCCCGATCCGCGCGATCCGATGGAATCTTTTAACCGCAAGATTTACGCATTCAATGACAGCGTGGACAAGGCTGTCCTCAAACCCGCTGCGAAGGGTTACGTCGCGGTCGTGCCACAATTGGCGCGCCGGGGTGTGACGAACTTCTTCAGCAATCTCGGTATGGTCATCACCACCCTGAATGACGCGTTTCAACTCAAGGGCAGCAAGGTGCCGGTGGACTTCGCACGATTCACCACCAACCTGGTTTTCGGGCTGGGCGGGCTGATCGATGTTGCAACCGAACTCAAAATAGAAAACCGCAACGAGGATTTCGGCCAGACCCTGGGGTACTGGGGTGTCGGCAGTGGTCCCTACCTGATTCTGCCCTTCTTCGGGCCGAGCAACACGCGTGACGCGCCCGGGTTGGCAGTGGATTTCCTTACCAGTCCGACTTTCTACTGGAGCTCCGACCCGCAGGCGCGCTGGGGCACATTCGTGCTTGATGTCGTGGACACGCGCGCGAACCTGCTGGGCGCGGAACGCTTCCTCGATACGGCGGCAATCGATCGCTACACTTTCCTGCGCGACAGCTATCTGCAGCGCCGCGAGTACCTCATCCACGACGGCAACCCGCCTACCGGTCCGAACCAGAAGCAAAAAAGCCTGAAGGAACTCGAGGAAGAAGACCTGAGCGACGAACCGGTGCCGCTGCGCGCGGCGCCGAGGGTTAGAAAGCCTTAAAGGAAGGACTGAGTGCTGAGGACTGAGGACTGAGTAAAAACTTTCGATCCGATTCGTCATTCTTTCCTAGGGCTCTTACTCAGTCCTCAGCACTCAGTCCTCAGTCCTGCCTTTATCGTCGAGTCGTCGCGGAAGCACAAAATCGAGCGGATGCCGGACGAGGCGCCGCAACAATCTCGCCCCGAGTACCGCCAGTTCCCTGCGTTCCAGATCGTAGGCGCGCGCCGCCGTATACAACGACAGGAAAAAACTTACGCCGAGGTTCAGCACGAACATCGTCGCAATGCCGGCCACCGCCCAGAAAAACCATCCGGTAGTGAACCAGCCATGCAGTCCGGCACAGGCAAATGCCAGCATGCCCGAGGACAGGGTGACATGGCGCACGTCGAGCGGCAGCCCGAGAAACTGCCCGATCACCGGCGCGAAGCCGAGCAACAGGCCGAGCGAAATATCCGTTCCCCAAGCGGCGATATTGCGCGAAAACATGCCTGCAAACCGCGCCATGCGACCGCGACCGAAGCGTTCGCCCAGCCGGTGGTCGGCAATCGCCTGCGGCAAACGGTGGTATGCCGCCCAGTTGTCCAGCCAGCCACCGCTCATCGCGGCCAGCCACAGGATCACGCCGGTTAGCGCAGCATAGAAAATAGTGCCGCTGTTCACCGGACTCAATATGTCGAATACGTGCTCTGCCTCCTTCGAGAGCAGGAAGTTGTGGCCGAGCGCGAAGCGCCAGAATAAATTGAATGCGAACGCTCCCGCGAAAATCACCGCCACATTTGCCATGACCGCGGCAAGTTGGGAGCGACAGATGCGCACCGTGAACTCCACCATCCCGTCGAGTCGTTCGGTGCGATCGCGATTGCGCAGCATCGCCGCCAGGGTTGCGGCGGTCATCGCCGGTTGCTTGGTTGCCAGCATGAGATGCAAGTGGTGCATCAGCATGAAGCTGACCGCATAGTTGAGCGCGGCCAGCAGACCCATGACGAACAGCGGCAGTTGCGTCAGCGCCACCTTGAGTTCGATGGCCGCGGTCAGCACCGCCAGCAAGCCGCCACCGGCCGCGGCCAACCAGATGAAGCGATACTCGCGACGCGAGTGCGCCACATAATGTTCGCCGGTCCTGCCGCTGCGATCGACAATTTTTCGTTGCAGCATGCGCAGGTTTCCACGAATCAGATGGCGGATGCTGCGGTCTTCGTGCGTCGCAATGATGAGCCCGGACAACAGCCGATGGATGGCGTCGCTGCGCCCCTGCTCCGGTTTCGCTTCGATGACGGCAAGCATGGCCTCCAGGCGCGATAGACAACGCTCAATTGCCTCCAACGCGTAAACAATGCCGATGTTCACGCCGGCACTGTCCAGCCGACGCGAGGTCTCGGCGCATTGCGCGCGGCAGTCGACGCACAATTCCCGCCACCTCTGCGTAAGGCCAGCAAGTTCCCCGCCTTCTCGCCACGCGTCCATCAGCGCATGGCTGGCCAGCACCAGCAGGAAAAAGGGCGACTGTCCCACCGCGGTGGCCTGGCTGCGCGCGCGCAGGCCCGATGACAGGCCGTGGGCCTGCACACGCACCGCCAGCAACCTGAAGCCATCGGCGAATGCAGCTTCGAGCGGCGCGCGGATCTGCGCCCTGTCCGCCGGGACGAGTGCGCGCAGGATTCTGTGAAACAGATCCGGCGGCATCTGCAGGAAGTTGTCCGCGTCGGCGCGGTCTGCGTACAGTCGCGACACCAGGCGGGCAAGGTCGTGGTCGTCGCTGGGCCGGGGCAGGATACGAGCCAGCACACGCCCGACCAGTTCGGCAATGAATCCGCGATCGCCGGGAATGCCCGATTCTCCGAACAGGTTCACGCCTTCGGTTTCCGACAGGATATCGCTGAAAGTGTCCTGCAGTCCGCGCCGCGCGTCGGGCAACGCCTCCAGCACCTCGACCGCCTTGATCAGCCGTGCGCGATGCACGCGATCATCCGCGCCGGATACACCCTGGAGCGTCCAGTCGATCAGCGCCAGCAGTGCGTCGAGCCGGTGCGTGAGGCGGTCCGCATGCGCAATGGCCTGGAAACGGTTGCCGAGTTCCCAGGCATCGTGATCCGACCCCAACCCGCGGTCGAGAAAGGCGACAACTTGTTCGCGGATGGAGTGGGGTAATTCTGCAGTCATCGGCGGTGGAGGTGGTTTGGCATGGGCGGGAAAAGTATCACATGTGGAGTCGTGACTATCGTGACTACGTGACTGGCGTGACTGCCGTGACTGCCGTGACTACGTGACTACGTGACTATCGTGACTGCCGTGACTACGTGACTACGTGACTACGTGACTATCGTGACTGTCGTGACTGTCGGGGTTTAGAGCCTCTGGAGCATTTACGGCAGTCACGGCAGTCACGATAGTCACGATAGTCACGGCAGTCACGACAGTCACGGCAGTCACGATAGTCACGATAGTCACGGCCTCATCCGTCACGGCCTCATCCGTCACGGCCTCATCCGTCACGGCCTCATCTGTCACGGCCTCACCCGTCACGGCTTCGCCTGGATGCGCCAGCATCGATGGATCCTGCGATTGCGAAAATCCGGCGGCACGGTCTGGGCGGAAATGTCGGTCGGCGAAACCTCGGCGAGCGCATCGCTGTCGAGACGAAAACTGCGCAGGTTGGTGGAGAACAGCAATTCACCGCCGGGTGCAAGTACAGCCAGGCATGCGCGCACCAGGGCCACATGGTCGCGTTGTACATCCAGCACACCCTGCATGCGTTTTGAATTGGAGAAACTCGGCGGATCAAGCACGATGAGATCGTAACGATCCCTCGACGTTCGCTCCTCGGCGAGAAAGCGCACGACATCGGCCTGCACCAGGCGGTTGCGCCCGGGATCGATCCGGTTCAGCTCGAAATTTCGTCTGGCCCAGTCGAGATAAGTCCTGGACAGGTCGACGCTGGTCGTCGAGGCGGCCTGATTGCCGGCGGCGTAGACGCTGAAGCTGCCGGTATAGCAGAACAGGTTCAGCACGTGCTTGCCAGGAGACATTCGACCGACCAGCGCACGCGTCTCGCGATGGTCCAGGAACAGGCCAGTGTCGAGGTGATCGGTCAGGTTGACGATGAACCGGTGTCCGCCTTCGCGCACGACGAAGTCCTGCGCGCTGGCGGCAAGCTTGCGGTATTGCTGTTGCGGACGCTGGCCATGACGCTGCTTCAGCGTGACGCTTTGCAATGGCAGGTCGAGCGCGGCCGCAGCGGCCGCGTGCATGGCCGCCAGCCAGTCGCCTTGTGCGCGCGCATCCATCACCGGCCGGCTGTACTCCTGCAAATGCGCGTGATCGCCATAAATATCGAGCGCAAAAGGCAGCTCCGGAATATCCCGGTCGTAGACCCTGAAGCACTCCACATCGACGCTTTTCGCCCATTTGCGCAGGTGTTTGACGTTTTTTGAGACCCGATTGGCGAACATTTCCGCCTGACGGAAGGTCTGTCCGGCGCCCGGCGCATCATGAGTGTTGTTTTGTTGCGAATCCATCGACAAATTGGCTGACAAAGCGAAAAAATGACTAAACTTATGTTCAAGGGAATTTGATATACATCATGACGACCCTGGACTCATCGCTCAAGGCACTTGTGCTGCCATTTCTGCTCGCGGCAGGCTGTACTGCCTTTGCCCAGGGGAACGATCCATGGTACGGCGGACAGCGCGCTGGCTTCTGGGGAATGAACGATTCGGTCGGTGTCCGCGGTGCCCTTCCCGGCGCTTTCAATCCACCCGGGACGAATGCGGAAAGCCTGAACGCATTGCGCCAATTCGGTGGCTACCGCCTTTCCAATGCCTTCGCCATCGAAGGCTCGCAAACCCAGTTCAGCTCGAGTTCTTCCGGCTGCAATGGCGATCCCGGCGCCGGCGGCGACAGCCATGCTTGCTACGGTGCGGCCTGGAGCCTGTCGGGCGTCGCCACGCTGCCATTCCAGTCCGGCCTTGCGCTGTATGGCCGCCTGGGCCTGCACTACTGGCAAAAGGGCTCTCCAGAGGAAGCCAACGGCCACCATAACGTCGACGAGCCCGGCGGTTTCGGCAAGGTCTATGGCCTCGGCCTGAGTTACGGATTGACCAAGTCGATAACCGTGCATGCCGAGTCGGAACGCTACTCCGATCTGCCTGGGAACAATCTTTCTGGCACCAGCACCGGTTTCGGACTGGACTCGTCGGTGCATTCGATCGGGCTGTCCATCAAATTCTAGCGCTGCGTGACGCGAAGCGCCGTGAATGTCGTGACGGGAAAAGCCGTGACGACGTGACTATCGTGAATACCGTGAATGTCGTGAATGCCGTGACTACGTGACTGTCGTGACTGCCGTGACTATCGTGACTACCGTGAATGTCGTAAGTGCCTAAGGCCTTAAACCCCGACAGTCACGACAGTCACGATAGTCACGGCCTTTACCGTCACGGCCCTTCCCGTCACGGCCCTTCCCGTCACGGCCCTTCCCGTCACGACCCTTCCCGTCACGGCCCCACCCTTCGCGTCGTCAGCCAAATCCCCGAAAAAATCAGCACGGCGCCCGCGTAGTGATAGGCGTACAAGCGCTCGCCAAGAAAAATAACCGCCAGCAGCGCGCCGAACAGCGGCATCAGGTGCACGAACAACCCGGCCTTGTTCGCGCCCACCTGTGCGACGCCGCGATTCCAGAACAGGTAGGCGACAATCGACGGGATCGTGCCGTAGTACGCGAGCGCGGCCAGCGTCACGGGCGTCAATGCGAATCCGCCGCGGGCGCTGAATTCCCAGAGGTAAAACGGCAGCAGCAACGGCAGGCTGAGCAGCACCATGGCCGCGAGAAAACCCATCGCCGACAGTTCCGCCGGACGGCGCCGCAGTACGAAGGTATAGACCGCCCACAGGAACTGGGCAGCGATCAGCCACAGGTCGCCGGGGTTGAAGTGGAATGCCGCGAGGATCGACGCTTTGCCGCGCGCAATAATCACCAGCACGCCGACCAGCGACAACGCCACGCCGCCGGCCTGCAGCCTCGAGATGCGCTCCCGCACGGCCACCCACGACAAGAGAATGATCAAGATCGGGGAAAACGAATTGAACAACACGCCGTTCGCCACCGTCGTGTACTGCAGGCCGACATAGATGAAGGTGTTGAACGCCACCGCGCCCAGACAGCCGAGCAACGTCAGCACCAGCCAGTTGGCGCGCACCACATGCCACTTGCGACGAAGTTCCGGCGCGACGAACGGCAGCAGGATCAGCAGCGCGATGGTCCAGCGCCAGAATCCCATCGCAGCCGGCGGCATGTCGTTGCGCATCGCCCGCCCCACCACCCAATTCGCGGCCCAGAACAGCGCAGTCAGCGTGAGCAGAAGGTAGGGAGAAGGGTTGCGCAGCCAGTGCAGGGATTTTTTTTGTTGTGGGTCCATTTGAGGGGCAGGACTCAGGGCGCAGGACTCAGGACTTAGTGGAAAAGCGGAGAACCGGTACTCAAAAGTTGATACCACGCCAACTTCCCGGTTTTGAATTTACTGAGTCCTGAGTCCTACGTCCCGAGTCCCGCTTTTCCTACCTGAGTCCTGAGTCCTACGTCCTGAGTCCTGTTTCTTCTAGTTCAACCTTGCCGCTTCCTTGCGCAATTCGACGATGCGTCCGCGAATGTCGTCCACGTCTTCGCAGCCGGGGGCCAGCGCCAGGTAGGCCTCGAAATCATTGAGTGCGGCGCGGGCGCATTCCAGTTCCTGATAGATCATGCCGCGATCGCGCACTTCCGCCGCCTGCTCGGGCAAGGTGGCCACAATCCAGTTCATGATGGGCAGCGCCTTGTCGAGATCACGCTCGCGCAGGTAAATCGCCTTGAGGTTGCGCAGCAGCCGCACGATGATTTCCTTGTTGCTGGCTGAAACCAGCAGTTCCGCGACGATGGCACGCGATACTTCTCCGCCGCGCACATCGCGCAGTCGTTTCTGCAAATCCTGCAAGCCCAGCGAAATGCCGCCGAAATAAGGATCCAGCACGACTGCCCCGTCGGCCACGGCGCACTTGACCAGGAAGTGCCCCGGGAAACTCACGCCTTGCAGCGGCAGGCCAATCTTGCGGCCGAGCTCCATGTAGATCACCGAAAGCGTAATCGGGATGCCGCTGCGGCGTTCGAGCACTTCGTTGATAAAACTGTTGCGCGGATCGTAGTAGTCCTCGGAATTGGCCGCGAAACCCAGGTCCCCGAACAGGAACTGGTTGAGGTCGGCAATGCGCTCCTGCGTGGTGGCATCCTCGCCGATGCGCATGCGCAGCATGTGCGCCAGTTCTTCGATGCGCGACAGGTAAGCGGCGACGTTCAGGTCGGGATAGCCATGGCTGGCGATCAGCAGCGCGGCTTCCACCAGGCTGATTTCTTCGTCAGGCCCGGACAACATCCGCCGCAGGCGTTCCGACATCGTGTCCGCCAGGCGGCTTTGTGTCGCTAACGAGGACATTGCAATCAGAGCGCGCTCCTCAGGCGTCCTGCTTTTCCGCGGGGACCGGGGGCAGGAAGAGCGCGGCCACCTGTTTCTTGGCGCCGCGCGCAGGTGTCGCAGCCGGTTTGGCGACCTGCGTCGCTTCCCCTGACGGGACATAGGGTTTGGAGAACAAGGGATCGTTCGACGGCGCGGGGCTGCGTGAAGCATAGGCGGAACGATGTTCATCACGTCGAGCCGGCGCCTCTTCTCGGCGCGGCGGACGCGGCGAGCGTCCCTCCGGGCGACCTTCCGTGCGGCCTTCAGGCCGGCGCGATCCCGGGCGCGGCGCGGACACACGCTCGCGCTCGAACTGACCGGCCTCTTGCACCGGCAGTTTTATTTTCAGCAGTTTTTCAATCGCGATAAGGTCGTCGTCCTCGTCATTCGACACCAGCGAAATGGCTTCGCCAGTCATGCCGGCGCGGCCGGTGCGGCCGATGCGGTGAACGTAGTCCTCGGGCGCGCCGGGAAGGTCGAAGTTGACGACAAAAGGCAACTGCTCGATGTCGAGCCCACGTGCGGCAATGTCGGTCGCCACCAGTACCTTGGTCTTGCCTTCCTTGAAATCGGCCAGCGCCAGCATGCGCTCGCCCTGGGTACGGTCGCTGTGAATGGCGGCGGCACCGACACCATCTTTGTCCAACTTGTAGGCCAGCCGGTTGGCGCCGATCTTGGTATTGCAGAAAACAAGCACCTGGCGCATGTCGCGCGACTTGATCAGGTGAGTAAGCAAGTCGCGCTTGGCGGCGGATTCAACCTTGTAGACCAGGTGCGTCACGGTTTCGGTGGCAGAATTGCGGCGCGCGACCTCGACGCTGACCGGATCGGTCAAAAGCTGCTTGGCCAGTCCGCGAATCTCGTCGGAATAAGTTGCGGAAAACAGCAGGCTCTGGCGCTTCGCCGGCAGCGTCGCAAGAATGCGCTTGATGTCCGGCAGGAAGCCCATGTCGAGCATGCGGTCGGCTTCGTCGAGTACGAGAAATTGCACCTGCGACAGGTTGACCGTTTTCTGGCCGAGGTGATCGAGCAGGCGTCCCGGCGTTGCCACCAGGATTTCCACGCCGGCGCGCAATTCGGCGATCTGCGGATCGATGTGCACGCCGCCGTAGACGACCGCGGAGCGCAATGCGATGTGCTTGCCGTAGGTCTTGACGCTGTCCTGCACCTGCGCGGCAAGTTCACGCGTCGGCGTCAGGATCAGCGCCCGCACCGGGTGGCGCGCGGGTGAAACGCTGGTGTTCGCGAATTCCAGCAGGCGGTGCAGCATCGGCAGCGTGAATCCGGCGGTCTTGCCGGTACCGGTCTGCGCCGCGGCCATGACATCCTGGCCTTGAAGAATCGGAGGAATCGCCTTGGCTTGGACGGGCGTGGGTTCGGTGTAACCCTGATCGGCGATGGCACGTAACAACTCCGGGGCGAGCCCCAGATCGGAAAACGACATTGACTTTAGACTCCTGCGCGGCCCTGTGGCAGCGCCGTTAGCTCAGTGCCGGCGAATGCCGCACCTGATTTGGACCCCGATGGTACAGCATAACTAGCGAAGCCGAAAGGGAATTCACGGGCGTGACCCCTGTGACGACGCAACGGACGTGACGAGGATGATGGCGTCGGTATCGGGCTTCAAGCCTTTTTCCAGGGGCCTTCTTACCCCGTTACGATTGCGCCGTCGTCACGCCGCCACGGCCTTCATGATCGTTGTGCTTTTTCTGCGTCCGTCTCCACCCACTCGTCGAGCAGGCGATAGCCCACCGCAAGCAATGTGGGCCCAAGGAATACGCCGATGAAGCCGAAAGCAAACACACCGCCGAGCACGCCGAGCAGCACCAGGATGAAAGGCAGTCGACTGCCATGGCTGATAATCATCGGCTTGAGGACGTTGTCCACCATGCTCACCACCAGCAATCCCCACAATCCCATGAAAATCGCCCAGCCCGTCGAGCCTTGCATAAACAGCCAGATCGCCGCCGGGATCCAGATCAGCGGCGGGCCGACTGGCACGACGGAAAGGAAAAAGGTGGCAAGGCCAAGCAGTGCCGCGCCCGGTACACCGGCAACGAGGAAACCGATTCCGGCCACCACGCCCTGGGCCAGCGCGGTACCAAGAATGCCGTAGACCACGCTGATGACCGTGTTGCCGGCAACTTTCAGCAGGTGACCGCCACGCTCTCCACCGATGCGGTTCGTAATGCGCCTGATGCGGACCCCGGCCACCTCGCCGTCGCGATACAGGAAGAATGCGACCAGTACCGCCAATCCAAGCTGGAACAGGCCGGAAAACAGGATGCCCCCGCTGCTGACCAGGACCGACTTGATGGGAGAAACCAATCCCTTCAGGTCTTCCAGCAGTCGGCCGCTGTCATGCGTCAGAGACCGCCAATAGTCAACGAGCGTTGCACCGATCAAGGGCAGCTTGCCCAGCCATTCCGGCAGGGCGGGCGGGCCGTTTGCGAATGCCTTGCGCACGGCTTCGACCAACTCCGATGCGCTGTCGGCAAGGCTGACGGCGACAAAAACAAACGGCGCAATCAGGATCACGCTGGCAGCCAGCATCATCAGGCCCGCGGCGAGCGTGCGACGTCCGCCGACAACCCGGTGCAGGCGCACGTACAGCGGCCAAGTCGAGTATGTCAGGATGACCGCCGTGAGCAGGGCCGTCACGAATGGCGCGAGCACCAGCAGGCAACCCACGCCAAGCACGGCAAGGGTGCCAAAGCCGAGCATCCTGTCGAAGCGGGTGGCTTCGTTATTCATGGGAGAAAAATGCTTCGCGGCAGCATCCACCCATGAAGCCACAGCACGATGTCAGCGTCAATCAGGGATCCACGGGTCATGCGCCGCCCTGGTCGCGCAGCGCCTCGAGGTCTTCCCAGCGCTTCAAACAGGCCGTGAGTTCTTCATCGATGGACGCGTAGCGCTTTTGCAATTGCACGATCTCATCAGGCGCCTTGTTGTAGAGCGCCGGATCGGCAAGCCGTGCAGCGAGCTGCGCCTGCTCCGTTTCCAGTGCCTGGATGCGTGAAGGCATGACTTCGAGTTCGCGCGCCTGGTTGAAGCCGAGCTTGCGCGAGCGCTGCGGGGCCGCACGTTCGCGCGCTGGCGCTGGCGCGGGCCGGGCGTCGTTTTCGCTTTTTTGCGAGTCCTGCGCCGCACGCTCGTCCGTCAGCCGCTTCCAGTCGGAGTAACCGCCGGGATTACGCACCCAGCGGCCGCCCCCTTCCGGAGCGATGGTGTCGGTGACGACGTTGTCGAGGAAAGCGCGGTCGTGGCTCACCAGCAGCACGGTGCCCGCGTAGTCCTGCAACAGGCTCTCCAGCAATTCGAGCGTGTCGATGTCCAGGTCGTTGGTCGGCTCGTCGAGCACGAGCATGTTCGCCGGCTGGCTGAACAGGCGCGCCAGCAAAAGCCGGTTGCGCTCGCCGCCGGACAGTGCCTTCACGGGCGCGCGCGCGCGCTCGGGCGGAAACAGGAAATCGGCGAGGTAAGTCATGATGTGCTTGCGCGCGCCGTCGATTTCGACATAGTCGGAGCCCGGTGCAATGGTCTGCGCCACGGTGGCCTCTTCATCGAGCTTCGCGCGGAACTGGTCGTAGTAGGCCACCGCCAGCCTGGTGCCGCGACGCACGCTGCCCGCATCCGGTTGCAACTCGCCGAGGATCAGCTTGATCAGCGTGGACTTGCCCGCGCCGTTGGGGCCGATCAGGCCGATCTTGTCGCCGCGCAGGATGCGGCAGGAAAAATCGCGCACGATCTGGCGTTCGCCCAGGCGCTTGTCGACGTGTTCGAGTTCGGCCACCAGCTGTCCGGAGCGTTCGCCCTCCGCCACAGAGAGCGTGACCTGGCCCAGGCGCTCGCGCCGCGCCGAGCGCTCCAGACGCAGGCTTTCGAGCCGGCGCACGCGGCCTTCGTTGCGCGTGCGGCGCGCCTCGATGCCCTTGCGGATCCACACCTCTTCTTGCGCCAGCAACTTGTCGAACTTCTGGTTGTTCACCGCCTCGACCGCTAGCTGCTCGGCCTTGCGTTGCTCGTAGGCCGCAAAGCTGCCCGGATACAACCCGAGGCGGCCGCGATCCAGTTCGGCGATGCCGGTCACCGCTCGGTCGAGGAAGGCGCGATCGTGGGTGACGACGAACACCGCGCCGGGAAAGTCGGCCACCATGTTCTCCAGCCAGACTATCGACTCCACATCGAGATGGTTGGTCGGCTCGTCGAGTATCAGCAACTGCGGATCGCCCGCCAGCGCGCGGGCCAGTGCGACGCGCTGGCGCTGGCCGCCCGACAAGGTGTCGATGCGCACGTCCTGCTCGAGGCCCAGTCGCGACAGCACGGATTCGACGCGGTGCTCGATCTGCCAGCCGTTGTGCCGTTCGA
>JBDTRK010000065.1:0-19122 GCA_039931685.1 Betaproteobacteria bacterium
ACGTGAATCAGGAGTCGATGCAGAATCTGCCGCAGGAATTCCGCGCCGAGCCGGCCATGGCGCTCGCCGGCGGCGAAGATGGACTCGAAATCGTGCGCCGGCTTCTGGTGCAAGCCGGCGCGCACCTCAACGAACGCGGGATTCTGGTGGTTGAAATCGGCCATAACCGGGAGACGCTGGAACAGGCGTACCCGTCGCTGCCGTTTACCTGGCTCGAGACCTCGGGCGGTGACGGTTTTGTCTTTTTGCTGACGGCGGCGGATCTGCATCGCTGACATCATCGTCGACCGGTTCGGGTGTGCTTCCGGACCACTCCAGCAGTTCGCTGATCTCGGCTTCCTTAAGTTCTATCCAGTTCCCGCGCTTGAGCCGCGGCGGCAGGTTAACGATCCCGAAACGCACACGCATCAGGCGACTGACCTGCAATCCGAGCGCTTCGAACATGCGCCGCACGACGCGGTTGCGCCCTTCCTTCAGTACCGCTCGGTACCAGCGATTGCGCCCCTCCCCGCCTTGATCTTCGAGCAACTCGAATTTCGCATTACCGTCGGAAAGCCGCACGCCGGTTTTGAGTTCCTGTATCTGCGCCGGGGTGAGGCTGCCGAACAGACGCACCGCATATTCGCGTTCGACTTCGAAGCGCGGATGCATCAGTCGATTGGCGAGTTCCCCGGATGTCGTGAAAATCAGAAGCCCGCCAGTGTTGAAATCCAGGCGCCCCACGGCCAGCCATTTGGCGCTGCGGATGACCGGCAGCTTTTCGAACACGCTGGGCCTTCCCTGGGGATCATCGCGGCTGACGATCTCGCCGTCGACCTTGTGATAGACGATCACCCGCGGCAGGCGCGAAGTAACCTTGAACTTGATCTGGCGGCGCCCGACCTGGATCAGGTCTTCGGTGGTCACGCGCATGCCCACCGTCGCCGGTTCGCCATTGACCTTGACCTTGCCGGCCTTGATGACTTCTTCCATGGCGCGTCGGGACCCCAGCCCGGACTGCGCAAGCACCTTTTGCAGTTTCTGCGAGCGGGGCGGCGCTGCGGCGGCCGGCGAATCCGGCGGCGAAGGCGGACCCCGCTTGACCACTGGGCGCGGGGGTTTCCTCGCGCCCTTGGCGACAGCCGGCGTGCTTTTTGGCGTCCGCCGTGCGGACGCGCCGCGTTTTGCCGAATCGGTGCCGGGGTTGGCCGCCATCAGGCAGGTCTCCGTTCAATCATTGCCTGCGCGAGGGTACCGCTGTCGACATGCTCCAGTTCCCCACCCACGGGCAAGCCGCGGGCGATGCGCGAAACCTTCATGCCGCGGGCGCTCAGCAATTCGCCGACATAGTGAGCCGTTGCCTCGCCTTCCACGGTGAAATTGGTGGCGAGAATGGTCTCGCTGACGATGCCATCGAGAGCGCGCTTGACCAAACGATCGAGATGAATATCCTTGGGACCCACGCCATCAAGTGGCGACAACCTGCCCATCAGCACGAAATACATTCCATCATAAACCTGAGCTTGCTCCATCATCAGCAAATCTGCCGGCGTTTCAACCACGCACAGGCTGGTGTGATCGCGTCGCGAGGAATTGCACAGCTCGCAGACGGCCTGTTCGGTAAAATTGTTACAACGCTCGCAATGCCTGACCCTGGCGAGCGCCTGGTCGAGTGCGCGACCCAGGCGCTGTGCGCCCGCATGGTCACGCTGCAACAAATGGAAGGCCATGCGCTGCGCCGATTTGGGTCCCACGCCGGGCAGGCAGCGCAACGCTTCGATCAGCTCTTCAAGGGTGGACGGTGTTTTCATTGGTCATTCAACGGTCATCAGTGATCGGTGAACGGCCGGAACCCGATCCGTTCACCGTATACCGTTTCCTGTTCACTAGAACGGCAGTTTCATCCCCGGTGGCAAACCGAAACCGGATGTCAGGCCACCCATTTTCTCCTGGGTAAGCGTTTCCACGCGGCGCACCGCATCGTTGACCGCCGCAGCAATCAGATCCTCGAGCATGTCCTTGTCGTCGCCCATCAGGCTCGGATCGATGCTCACGCGCTTGACGTCGTGGCGCCCGGTCATGATGACCTTGACCATGCCCGCCCCGGCCTGACCTTCGATTTCCATCGCGGCGATTTCATCCTGCGCCTTCTTCAGGTTTTCCTGCATCTGCTGGGCCTGTTTCATGAGGCCAGCCAGCTGTCCCTTCATCATGGTCGTTTTCCTTACTGAAGCGGTTTGATCGAAGTATCCTTGACCCGCGCATCGAAATTCTCAACGAGATCGCGTACGAACGGATCGGCATCGATCGACTCGATGGCTTTCGCCAGTTTCGCCTGCCGCTCCTGGCTTTCGATTTGCGCAGGCGTCTTGCCGCTGCCACCGATCGTTATGCGCACTCGCAGCTTGCGCGCAAAATACTCGCCGAGCGCGGCCTGCAGCTTTTCGGTATAGGCCTTCTCCAGCAAATGCCTGTGCGCTTCCGGCACCCCAAGTTCGATATTGTCGCCCTGCAAAGACAGGAATTCACAATTGTCGCCGAGCATGCGCGCCATGCCGCCGACCTTGATGCGGCCGACCAGGTTGCGCCAATCCGACAATTCGGCCTCCATGTTCACGGCACCCACTACCGGTGGATCGGGTTGCGCGACCACCGGGGGGTGCACTGCCTCACGCGGGGTCGTCGATGCAGCGGGCGACCGGCCAGAAGTCGGCTTTGCGCCAACCCGATCTGCCGCCGGCCTGCCGCCCTGCTCGAGCGGCACAAAGGCCAACATGCGCATCAATGTCATGGTGAAACCGGCGAACTCGTCAGGTGCCAGCCCGAGGTCGCGCCGCCCATGGATCGCGATCTGATAGAGCAACTGGACGTCTTCTTCGCTGAAAGCCCTGCCAAGCGCGATCACGGTATCGCGTTCCGGTTCGTCATCGGCCAGCGCATCCGGGACAGTCTGAGCGAGGGCAATCCTGTGCAACAAGGTCGCCAGTTCCTGCAATGCGGTTTCCAGGGACAGGCTGCGCGCGGCCATGCGCTCGGCTTCCGCGAGCATGCCCGGACCGTCAGCGCGGGTCAGCGCATTCAGGATCGAGAACAGGTAACTGCGGTCCACCGCTCCGAGCATCTCGCGCACAGCCGCCTCTTCGACCTTGCCGGCGCCATGGGCGATCGCCTGGTCTAGCAAAGACAAGGCGTCACGCATGCTACCTTCGGCCGCGCGCGCCAGCAGGTTCAGCGCAGGAACTTCAAACGCCACGCCTTCCTTGCCGAGAATATTTTCAAGCTGACCCCGGATCTGGGCCAGCGGAATTTGCTTCAGGTTGAACTGCAGGCAACGCGACAAGACGGTGACCGGGATTTTCTGCGGATCCGTGGTCGCGAGGATGAACTTGACGTGAGACGGTGGTTCCTCAAGGGTTTTCAGCATCGCATTGAATGCGTTGCGCGAGAGCATGTGGACTTCGTCGATGATGTACACCTTGAAGCGCCCGCTTGTCGGCGCGTACATTGCGTTCTCCAGCAATTCGCGCATGTTGTCGACCTGGGTGTTCGATGCTGCATCGAGTTCGATCAGGTCTACGAAGCGGCCGGAATCGATCTCTACGCAGGCTCCGCACTTTCCGCACGGCGTCGCGCTCACGCCGGTTTCGCAGTTGAGCGCCTTGGCGATGATTCTCGCAAGCGTGGTCTTGCCGACACCGCGAGTGCCGGTCAGAAGGTAGGCATGATGCAGCCGGTTCTGCGTAAGCGCGTTGCTGATCGCGCGTACCACATGCTCCTGCCCCACCAGCTCGGCAAAATTTTTCGGGCGCCATTTACGCGCCAACGCGAGCGTCACATTGATCCTCGAAAACCTTCAGTTCCAGTCCGGCCGCGGCATGCCTCATGCAGCCCCGCTGCCCGTTGCGTCCGCCCCGGCCGGCCAACTTCAAAGAGGGTGGCGAGCCTTACCCCCGGCACTTGCAGAAAATAGCTGTGGCTGCTTCCTTCCGGACCTGACCAGTTTCACTACCATGCAATGCGGGGGAGGCCCGCCATTGAAAACCTGCATCGCCGCGATTACGCGACAGCGATTGGAATCTTGCCTATTTTGGACTGCCATTCACGCGGACCTGTCACATGCACCGACGTGCCGTTGACATCGACCGCAACCGTGACCGGCATATCCTTGACCTCGAATTCGTAAATGGCTTCCATGCCCAGGTCGGCAAAGGCGACCACGCGCGACGACTTGATCGCCTTGGATACGAGGTAGGCTGCGCCGCCGACCGCCATCAGGTAAACCGCCTTGTGCTTGCGGATGGCTTCGATTGCCGCCGGCCCGCGTTCGGCCTTGCCGATCATGCCGAGCAGTCCGGTTTTCGCGAGCATGGTCTCGGTGAACTTGTCCATGCGCGTTGCCGTGGTTGGCCCGGCGGGCCCGACCGCTTCGTCTCGCACGGCATCGACCGGTCCGACGTAGTAGATGAACCGGTTGCGGAAATCCACGCCGGCGGGAAGGCCTTCGCCTTTTGCCAGCAGGTCCTGAATGCGCTTGTGCGCCGCATCCCTGCCGGTCAGTATTTTTCCGTTGAGCAGCAGCGCCTCGCCTGGCTTCCAGCCTGCGATTTCCTCGCGCGTGACCTTGGCCAGGTCGACACGACGGGAGGCCGGCGATGGCGTCCAATGCACGTCGGGCCAGCGATCCAGGTTTGGCGGATCGAGTCGCGCCGCGCCGCTACCGTCCAGCGTGAAGTGTGCGTGGCGCGTCGCCGCGCAATTCGGAATCATCGCGACGGGCAGCGACGCCGCATGCGTGGGATAGTCGAGGATCTTCACGTCGAGTACCGTCGTCAGTCCGCCCAATCCTTGCGCGCCTATGCCCAGCGCGTTGACCTTGTCGCACAGTTCGATGCGCAACTCTTCGATGCGATTGGCCGGTCCGCGCAATTTCAGCGCATGCATGTCGATCGGATCCATCAACGATTCCTTGGCGAGCACCATCGCTTTTTCCGCCGTGCCGCCTATCCCGATGCCCAGCATTCCGGGGGGACACCAACCCGCCCCCATGGTGGGAACGGTCTTCATGACCCAGTCCACGATACTGTCGGAGGGGTTGAGCATGACGAACTTGGACTTATTTTCCGAGCCGCCGCCTTTTGCAGCGATCTTCACATCGACAGTGTTGCCGGGCACGACTTCCATGTGGATCACCGCCGGCGTGT
Organism: Betaproteobacteria bacterium; assembly: GCA_039931685.1. Taxonomy (GTDB): domain Bacteria; phylum Pseudomonadota; class Gammaproteobacteria; order Burkholderiales; family JACQAP01; genus JACQAP01. The sequence continues at coordinate 5,181 of JBDTRK010000065.1, forward strand.
TGTCACGGGTATTGCGGCGACCACCCGCTGGGTCGGCAAGAATGGATGCCCGCAGCTTGTTGTCCGGATGCAAGTAGGCGCGACGCACCCCTTCATTGACCATGTCGGCCACACTCATGGTCGCACTTTCCCAGCGCACATCCATGCCGATGCGCAGAAAGGCAACGACGATACCGGTGTCCTGGCACATCGGCCGCTTGCCTTCCGCGCACATGCGCGAATTGGTCAGGATTTGTGCGATGGCATCGCGAGCCGCCGCGGATTGCTCGATGCGGTACGCCTCGCCCAACGCCTCGATGTAGTCCATCGGATGGTAGTAGGAGATGTACTGCAGGGCGTCAGCGACGCTTTCGATCAAGTCTTCCTGGCGGATGGCGGTCATGGTGCGGATGGATTGAATGCAGGGCTGTTCAGTGAGCGATTCGCTGCCCCGTTGCGATGCGATCAGTATACGCCATGAGCAGCGCCGAAACCACGAAGGTAAGATGGATCAGCACCTGCCATTTGATGGTCTGCTCGCTCATGTGTGGGGCATTGATGAAGGTCTTCAGCAGGTGAATCGACGAGATGCCGATCAGCGCCATTGCCAGCTTGACCTTGAGCACGCCGGCATTGACGTGTGACAGCCACTCGGGCTCGTCCGGATGCTCCTGCAGGTTAAGCCTGGAAACGAAGGTCTCGTATCCGCCGACTATCACCATGATCAGCAGGTTGGCAATCATTACGACGTCGATCAGCCCAAGGACCAGCAGCATGATGTCGGTCTCGGACATTTCGCGAACCCCGAAAACCAGGTGCTTGAGCTCAACCATGAAGTGATAGACGTAAACCGCCTGCGCGACGATGAGTCCGACATACAGGGGCGCCTGTAACCAGCGGCTGGAGAATATGAAGCCCGCCAGGATTTTCTGGGATCTGCCTTCGCCTGCTTCCATGTGCGTCCTGTTGACTGCCAAAATGAGCCGGCGGATTTTACACTACGAAGAATGCCTTTCCATCTGGCCGGCGTGGGGCACGGGACTTCTCGTTATAATCCCCCGGAAAGGAAGGCCCGGCGAAAACCAAGAGCACACTTTGGGGAGGATGCAATGAGTTCGATCGAGTCGATCCTGCAGGAACACAGGGTATTTCCGCCGTCTGCGGATTTCGTCAAGCAGGCAAACATCTCAGGCATGCCGGCCTATGAGGCCCTGTGCGCTGAAGCCGAAAAAGACTATGCCGGTTTCTGGGCGCGCCTGGCAAAGGAAAACCTGCTCTGGCAAAAACCCTTTTCCACGGTGCTCGACGAAAGCAAAGCGCCGTTCTTCAAGTGGTTTGGGGACGGCGAACTGAATGTCTCCTATAACTGCCTGGACCGCCACCTCAACAGCCAGCCGAACAAGATTGCGATCATTTTCGAGGCGGATGACGGCGCCGTCACCAGGGTCACCTACAAGCAGCTTTATCACCGCGTGTGCCAGTTCGCCAACGGGCTGAAATCCCTCGGCGTCAAAACAGGCGACCGCGTCATCGTCTATATGCCCATGTCGATCGAAGCCGTTATTGCCATGCAGGCATGCGCACGCATTGGCGTCACGCACTCGGTCGTATTCGGCGGATTTTCAGCTAAAAGCCTGCACGAACGCATCATCGATGCCGGTGCGACGGCCGTCATCACTGCCGATGGGCAGATGCGCGGCGGCAAGGAGATCGCACTCAAACCGGCGATTGACGACGCATTGGCCATGGGCGGATGCGAAAGCATCAAGAACGTCGTCGTCTACAAACGCACCGGCAGTCAGACCCGCATGGATGCGTCACGCGACACCTGGTGGACCGATCTGGTGCAAAACCAGCCCGATGTGTGCGAACCCGTCTGGGTCGGCGCGGAGCATCCGCTGTTCATACTCTATACCTCCGGGTCGACCGGCAAACCCAAAGGCGTCCAGCATTCCAGCGCAGGCTATCTGCTGCAGGCCATACTGACAATGAAATGGACCTTCGACGCGAAGCCCGCGGACGTGTTCTGGTGCACGGCGGACGTTGGCTGGGTAACCGGACATACCTATATCGCCTATGGCCCGCTTGCCGTCGGGGCCACCCAGATCGTGTTTGAAGGCGTGCCCACTTTTCCAGATGCAGGCCGGTTCTGGAAGATCATCCAGGATCACGCGGTAACAGTCTTTTACACCGCGCCCACGGCCATTCGCTCGCTTATCAAGGCCGGCGCCGACCTGCCGGAGAAATACGACCTGAGCAGCCTGCGGCTGCTGGGCTCGGTGGGGGAACCGATCAATCCGGAAGCCTGGATGTGGTACTTCAATACCGTCGGCGGCGGACGCTGTCCGGTCGTTGATACATGGTGGCAAACCGAAACCGGCGGGCACATGATCACCCCGCTGCCCGGCGCCACACCACTCAAGCCGGGCTCCTGCACGATGCCGCTTCCGGGCATCATGGCGGCGATCGTCGACGAAACCGGACAGGATGTCGAAAAAGGCAAAGGCGGCATACTGGTCATCAAGAAACCGTGGCCGTCGATGATCCGCAATATATGGGGCGATCCGGATCGCTACAAGAAGAGTTACTACCCGGAAGATTTCAAGGGCAAATACTACCTCGCCGGAGACGGCGCCAGCCGGGATCTGGACGGTTATTTCTGGATCATGGGCCGCATCGACGATGTACTCAATGTGTCCGGACACCGCCTTGGCACGATGGAAATCGAATCCGCGCTGGTGGCAAACACAAAACTGGTCGCCGAAGCCGCGGTGGTTGGCCGGCCGGATGAACTTACCGGAGAAGCCGTCGTTGCCTTTGTTGTCACCAAGGGCCCACGCCCGACGGGAGAGGACGCCAGACTCATGGCGCAGGAATTGCGCGACTGGGTCGGCAAAGAAATTGGCGCAATTGCCAAGCCCAGGGACATCCGCTTCGGCGACAACCTGCCGAAAACGCGTTCCGGGAAAATCATGCGGCGCCTGCTGCGTTCGATCGCCCGCGGCGAAGAGATTACACAGGACATTTCCACTCTGGAAAATCCGGCGATTCTGGAGCAATTGAAGAAAGGCATGTAGGTCAGGAGCCGGATTTCAGTGCAGGCCAATGCGCTTGCGGCGCGTTACGCCGGAAAGGATCCGGCGATTCCGGAGTGATTTCGGATGTGGCGCAGCCTTCTGCCGGAACCCCTTGTTTCTTTGACTTGAAAGGGGGTCTCCAGTATTCTTCGCGCCTTCCGTAGGTTGCGGGGCATTGGGCTGCCGCGGCGAGTCAAGCGCCGCGCTGGCAGCACAACCAAGGAATGTGAAAGCAGCGGAGAGGTGGATGAGCGGTTTAAGTCGCACGCCTGGAAAGCGTGTTTAGGTTAATAGCCTAACGGGGGTTCGAATCCCCCCCTCTCCGCCAATAAAAAAGGACCCTCTCAGGGTCTTTTTTTCGCGAAAGTGGCGGCCGAATCAAAACTTATCTGGTTCGATCACGAAGCACTGCTTCGTGGGACGCCCGCACACCGTTTCCTCGCACAGCAAAAACTCACGGGATCGCCCCGATGCGGGGGGGCACCACACCCCTTTGCCATCATAAAAACCGAGCGCCCCCCCAAGGTCGCTTTTGTTTTCGCCGCATGCGACAACGTAAGCGCATGAGCTACTTCGACTAGGGACACGCGCCCCCCATCCCCGCGTAAGGCAACCTTGTGCGTTGCGGACTAAGCGGCCCGCATTCAAGATGGTCCCTCCGCCCCTGATTCATACATTTTAAATTAATCATATATCTCTCACTCCGCCATTTCGCCATTCCACGGGACTTTGTACGCTCGCGATGCAAGAAAAATTCTCGGCGCATGTCATCGCGAAAGGGGAAATTTCGTTCAATCCTTGGCTGTCGCCCAGGGAGAAATTTCGCTCCCAGGTTCCATGGCGCCAATTTTGCACCGCCCCCCTCCCTTTCTGTCACGCCGATTTCCATGTACGACCCGACGCGAGTTTCCGCGCCCTCATCCAGCACATCGTGGCGCGTGTGAATGAGATAGTGAATGTTCTGGCGTGGGAGCGCGGGCAAACTTTTCCGGCGATGCGCCTCGGAGCAAGGGCATTGGCGATGGTGATGCGCAATTGGGACCACACGATTGCGTACGATCATGGGGAAGCGCATTGGTCGACCGTGTATTACTTGGATGCGGGAGCCGCTGACGAAAAAACATATCTGGATTCCGGGTCAACAGCTGACTTCTCCGGCGCCGCACTGTTCATTCTTGTGAAGGATGGCGTCAGAAGCGGTGTAATCTGACATTAGAGCGTCGGCGATCCGTCGCGGTCGGGCGAATGTGGGACATCAGGAGAATCCGGTATGGCACGAATCAAAGAATTGCTGATCGAATGTGGTTTTTGCGGGTTGAAATTCCATTCAAAGGCCTTTGCCGAAACCGAGACACTGAACGCTGCGCTCGCCGCAGGTCACACGGTAGGCTGCCCAAAATGCGGCAAAGACATTCTATGCAACAAAAACAATACGTCCTATTCCCTGGACGAAACTAACGGGGCCGGCGGGATAGACTTTAAATAAACCGCCCCACGCGCCATTGAACGATTCGCCGTCGAGCGTCGGCCCGACCGGATACTCCTATTATGTCCGCTACCGAACCGAGTCGTGACGGTTCCATGGAGAACGCTCGAGCTTCCGCATACTGTGGCCGGGTAAAGCTCTTTTAGTTTTTTTCCGGTATTTTCAGCTTGCCCCTGTGGGGTCCCTTCGTTGTCGCGTTCGTGCCGACGCATGTCACCATGGCAGAAATTGCGGTCCTGGTACCAGCGTGCCGAGACCAGCGCCCTCGATCCTCTGCAAAAGTTTGCCCACGATTTGGGTTGCTACAGCTGCAAGCCGGGTCGGGGACGAGAAGACCCGGCGACCTGTGCTTCTTCACGTTGTTCAAGATCTTGGTCCTCAGGACCCCCCGCATCCCTACCCTGCCTCAATAAGGTGATACCATTTCGCGTGGGGAAAATGAAAAAATTCGGACAAAGACAAGAGGAGAAACTGAATGGATGTCTCGACGAAGAAGCTCGCGCTGGTTACGGGCCTGTCGCTGGGGTTGCTGGCACTGCCGGTCGCCTACGGCGATGCGGAAAACGACGGCATGACGGTGATGATGAACGGCAATATCGTGACGGCCGACCCGGAAACCATCAAATGGGTCCCGAACAAGTCGGTACCCCGGGGCATGCAAATGGTCCTGCTGTACGGAAATCCGTCTCAGCCCGGGCCTTACATTTTTCGCGCCAAGATGCCCTCCGGATACAAACTGCCGCCGCACAAGCATTCCGACGAGCGCACCGTCACCGTGCTGAAGGGAATTTATTGGGCGGGAATCGGCGAGCGCTACAATCCGATGGTAATGAAGGAATTCCAGGCCGGCGCCTTTTACATCACCAAGGCAGGCGTCGCCCACTATGCTTGGGCGCGCACCGAAGTGTTCATCCAGGAAACGGGCACCGGCCCGGTGGACAAACCCATTGAATACATCAATCCCGACGACGATCCGAGAACGCAGTAATGCCGTGATTGGTGATTGGTGATTGGTAAACGGGGTGGCAATGCCACCCCGTTTTATTTCAAGTCCGCATTGCCGCTGTCCTGGCGGGCAGTCACAGTCCTTTGAGCGCAGTGCGTATCTGCTCCAGCGCACCTGGATCCTCGAGCGTGGTGAGGTCCCCAGGATCGCGCCCTTCGGCCAACGCCTGAATGCTGCGACGGAGCATTTTTCCCGATCGGGTCTTTGGCAACATGGTGACAAAATGCACGCGCGCAGGACGCGCAATGGCGCCCAACTGCCGGTCAACGGTGGCCAACACCTCTTTTTCCTGCGCAATGCGCTGCTCAGGCGTGGCAATCCTGGTCGTATCCTTAACGACCGCGAACGCGACCGGTATTTGTCCTTTCAGGGCGTCATGCACGCCAACCACGGCGACTTCTGCGATGTTCGCGTGGGCCTGCACCGCTTCTTCAATTTCGCGTGTGCCGAGCCGGTGGCCCGCCACATTGATCACGTCATCAGTGCGTCCAAGGATGAAGTAGTACCCCTCCTTGTCGCGAATACCCCAGTCGAAAGTCGAATACACCAGCTTTGTCGAGAACGTCGAGAAATACGTCTTCACGTAACGCTCGTCGTCGCCCCAGATAGTCGTCATGCAACCCGGCGGCAGCGGCGGTACGATGGCAACCATGGCCTTCTCGTCCGCGCCGGCCTCGCTGGCATCCGTCTCGCGCAGCAGTTTCAAGTCATAACCGTAGGCAGGGAACGATGGACTGCCATACTTGATCGGCGTTTTCTCAACACCGTGCATCGCCGTCAGCACCGGCCAGCCGGTCTCGGTTTGCCAGTAATGGTCGATAACGGGCTTGCCCAGCCCTTCCGAGATCCAGGCGTGGGTTGATTCATCCAGCGGTTCTCCGGCCAGAAATAGATACTGCAGGGAGGACAGGTCGTATTTCTTGAGCAACGCCGGATCATGCTTCTTGAGTACCCGGATAGCGGTAGGCGCCGAGAACATGACTTTGACCTTGTAGTCCTGCACGATCTTCCACCACACACCCGCATCGGGACGAATCGGCACGCCTTCGTAGAGAATAGTGGTGAGTCCCGCGATCAGCGGCGCATAGATGATGTACGAGTGCCCCACCGCCCAGCCGATATCGGAGGTGGTGAATATGGTATCGCCGGCAGCCCCGCAGTAAATGTGCTGCATCGAAGCCGCCATGGCGACCGCGTGGCCGCCAACATCACGCTGCACGCCCTTGGGCTTGCCGGTGGTGCCGGAGGTGTAAAGGATGTACGAGGGCTCGGAAGATTCCAGCCAGGCGCAGGGGACGCTGTCGCCGCGGTGCCGGTCGGCGAGTTCGGCCCAGTCGACATCGCGACCTGGCACACTCGGCATGTCCGGATCGAGGCCACGGTTATAGATCAGGACCCTGGCCGGCGGATTTTTTGCCAGCCGCATTGCCTCATCGACCAGCGGCTTGTAGGAAATCACCTTGCCCATGCGGCTGCCGCCATCGGCTGTGACCATCAGGACCGGGCGCGCGTCGTCGATGCGCGCCGCCAGACTGGCCGCGGCAAAGCCACCAAACACTACCGAGTGAACCGCTCCGAGCCGGGCGCAGGCCAGTACGGCGAATACTGCCTCAGGTATGTTCGGCATATAGATGATCACCCGGTCGCCGCGCTTGACGCCGAGTGCCTGCATCATGGCGGCAACGCGATTGACCTCGGCATGAAGCTGGCGGTAAGTAAACGCTGCGGTCTTGTCGACTTCCGTCGAGATCCAGACCAAAGCATTCTGGTCACCGCGTGCGGCCAGATGGCGGTCGACGGCATTGTGGCAAAGATTCGTCGTGCCGCCGGGATACCAGCGCGCAAAGGGTGGCCGACTGTAGTCGAGCACCTTGTCGAAGGGCCGCTGCCAGTCGATCAGGCGAGCCTGCTCTGTCCAGAATGCATCGCGCTGCTCGATGGAGCGGCGATGGAATTCACTTTGACGTTCTGGCATGCTCTCCTCCCGGCGGTCTTGCCGCCTTATAGTCAGGCGATCTTGACGACGGTGCGACCGCGCATTTTCTTGTCCAGAATTTTCCTGAACACTTCTGGCAGTTCGGAAAAATCAACCTCCACGGCGATCTGTCGCAACTGCCGCGGCTTCAGATCACTGCCGAGCCTTTTCCAGACCTTTTGCCGCAGTGGCATCTTTGCGTTGACAGAGTCTATGCCAAGCAGACTGACGCCGCGCAGGATAAACGGCATCACCGTGGTATTCAGGTTGTGGCTTGCCGCGAGGCCAATGCTTGCGATGGTGCCGCCGACCTGCATGGTGCTGGCAATCCACGACAGGACGTCGCCGCCCAGGTTATCTACCGCACCGGCCCAGGTAGCCTTGTCGAGCGGCTTCGTCTTGGCTGGATCGAGCTCGTCACGCAACATCACCTCTTTCGCTCCCAGCGCCTTAAGGTAGTCGGACTCATGATGCTTGCCGGTAAATGCGACCACGTGATAGCCGGCGCGCGCGAGGATGTCGATCGCGATACTGCCGACGCCACCTGTAGCGCCGGTCACGATGACCGGCCCGTTACCGGGCTGCAGTCCGTCGTGCTCCATGCGCTCGACCGCGAGCGCCGCGGTAAAGCCGGCTGTTCCCAGCGCCATGGCTTCGAACAAGTCCAGGCCATCGGGCAGAGGAACGACCCAATCAGCGGGAACGCGCGCGTACTGCGCATAGCCGCCGTCGCGAGCCACACCAATGTCGTAGCTGGTGGCGATGACTGCGTCCCCCTTGCGAAAGCGTGGATCGACGGACTCGGTGACAGTGCCTGCCAGGTCTATGCCACCGACGCAAGGAAAGCGACGAATGATCCGGCCGGTCCCGGTAGCAGCGAGCGCATCCTTGAAATTGACGCTCGAGTAAGCCACCTTGATGACGACATCCCCGGCATCAAGCTCGTCGAGGTGCATGTCGATGTAGCGACTGGTCACCTTGCCATCTTCGTTGAATATGCGATAGGCCTTCAAGGTCGTCATTTGCGTGTCTCCAGCGCGATTCGATGACCGGATACTAAGCGAGATGGGGCTCGCTCAGATACTGGCGGGTCTGCATTTCGACCAGGCGGCTGGTGCCGCGCTCGGCCTCGACATCGCCCGCAGTAGTCTGCAGAAGCTCCGCCAGATTCGCTTCGGCGGAAAGTATCAGCTTGACGCGGCGATCATAGAATTCATCGACCAGCCAGATGAAGCGTCGTCGGCGGTCCGGCTCTTTGGCTCCGAGACGCCGCACGCCCGAGATCAACACGGTATGAAAGCGCCGCGCCAGTTCGATGTAGTCGGCCTGGCCGCGCGGGCCGCCGCATAGTTCCTCGAACCGCAGCCAGGCGACACCCGGACCGGTGCGCAATGCACGGATGACGCGTCCTTCGATTTCCAGCACGACATCCCGCGCTCCCGGACAGCCGGCGATCGCCTCGAAAGTTTCCGCCATGGCCGCATCGGCCTTCGTGTCGGCGGGAAAATGATAAACGCCGCCTTTCTCCAGAACACGCAGGCGGTAATCCTCCCCGCCGTCAATCTTGACTACGTCGAGATGCTGCATGAGCAGATCGATCGCCGGCAGAAATTGCGCACGCTGCAGTCCATTACGATAAAGATCGCCGGGTTTCTGATTGGAAGTCGTCACCAGGACTACTTGCTGATCGAATAGTCCCTGCAACAGATTGCGCATCAGCATGGCATCGCCAATGTCGGTAACATGGAATTCGTCCAGGCACAGCAAACGAAATTCCTGCGCAATGTCGCGCGCCACCTGTAGCAACGGATTCTCTTGTCCCTGCAGATCACGCAGGCGATGATGGATGTCCTGCATGAAGCGGTGGAAGTGCACCCGGTTCTTGCGCGCGATCGGAACGGCGTCGAAAAACGCGTCCATCAGGAAGCTTTTCCCCCGCCCAACGCCCCCCCAGACGTAGAGTCCGCGTACCGGACGCTTGCGCAGAAAGACCCTCAGCAGTGACTGGCCGGACTGCTCGGATTCCGCCAACTCCTCTCGCAGCCGCTCGAAGGACGCAAGCGCGCTCAGTTGCGAAGCATCGAGCGCGAACCCGTGACTGTCCGCCGCTTGGGCGGCGTAGTGGGCGAATGATCCAGACTCTTCCGCCTGCGCCAGCCGGTCCATCAAAGATTGATCGTGCGTTTGTCCACGGCCAGCGCCGCTTCATGCAGGGCTTCCGCAAGCGTCGGATGCGCATGAACGATGCGCGCGATATCTTCGGACGATGCTCCGAATTCCATCGCCACGACGGCTTCGGATATCAGCTCGGAAGCATAGGGACCGATCATGTGCACGCCGAGTATGCGATCGGTCTTCGCGTCAGCAAGCATTTTCACGAATCCGGCGGTTTCTCCAATTGCCCGCGCGCGGCCGTTGACAATGAACGGAAACTGTCCGGCGCGATACTCGATGCCCTTTGCCTTCAGCTCCTGTTCGGTCCTGCCGACCCAAGCGATTTCAGGCGATGTATAAATGACCCATGGAACGGCGTCGAGGTTGACATGCCCGGCTTGCCCGGCAATCAGTTCCGCGACCGCGACGCCCTCTTCAGATGATTTGTGTGCGAGCATCGGCCCGCGCACCACGTCGCCGATGGCGTAGACATTCGGCAGACTGGCACGGCATTGTTCGTCCACTTCGACAAAACCGCGCGGGTCGATCTTGAGCCCGACCGTTTCCGCGCCGAGACCGGTGGAGTTGGGCACGCGTCCGACAGCGACGATCAGTCTGTCGAACTCCATTTTCTGTTCGCTGACGGCGTCGGCAAACTCCACGGTCACTGATTTTTTCGCGTTCTTCACTGCGCTAATTTTTACGCCGAGCCGGATGTCCAGCCCTACCAATTTGGTGAATATGCGAAAGGCTTCCTTGGCTACTTGCTCGTCCGCAGCTTGCAGGAAACCAGGCAATGCTTCGAGCACCGTCACCTCGGATCCCAGCCGCTTCCACACGCTGCCCATTTCCAGGCCGATCACGCCAGCTCCGATCACCCCGAGGCGCTTCGGGATGTCGGGCAGCGACAAAGCACCGACGTTGTCGACGATGCGATCGTTGTCCACTGGCGCGAACGGCAGCTGCCGCGCGCTGGACCCCGTAGCGATGATGACGTGTTTGGCTTCTATCGTCTCGGCATTGTCGCCGTCGCGGATTTCGATCTGATAAGCAGCGGCCTTGCCGATGAAGCGTGCACGGCCATGCATCGAGCTGACTTTGTTCTTGCGGAACAGCAGACCGATGCCACCGGTGAACGTATCGACGATCTTGTCCTTGCGCGCCATCATTTTCGCAATATCAATGGCGACGTCCTTGACCGAGATGCCGTGCTCGCCGAACTTGTGCAGCGCCCGCTCGTAATTTTCCGAGGATTCGAGCAAGGCCTTTGACGGTATGCAGCCGACGTTGAGGCAGGTTCCGCCCAGGCTTGCCTTGCCCCTGGCATTCTTCCAGTCGTCGATGCAAACCGTGGTCAAACCGAGCTGGGAAGCACGTATAGCGGCCGTATAGCCGCCAGGCCCCGCTCCGATTACTGCGACGTCAAAGCTCTTTGCCATGAGTTACCCGAATTTTGACCACGATGACAAACGTGCCGGGACTTTTGGACTGCCGCCTGCTACCGGCCCCACGCGTGCGTCCGTGGCCATGTGGTGAAGACGTCCTTACAATTCCAGCAGCAGACGCGCCGGATCCTCGATCGCGTCTTTGATGGCCACCAGAAACAGCACCGCCTCGCGCCCATCAACGATGCGGTGATCGTAGGATAGCGCCAGGTAGTTCATCGGACGAATGACGATCTGTCCGTTTTCCACCACCGGACGATCCTTGGTCGCATGTACGCCGAGGATCGCGCTTTGCGGCGGATTGATGATCGGCGTAGACAGCATGGAACCGAACACGCCGCCGTTCGAGATCGAGAAGGTGCCGCCGGTGAGTTCTTCGATGGTGAGCTTGCCATCCTGTGCGCGCTTGCCGAAATCCGAGATCTGTTTTTCCACGTCCGCAAACGACAACTGATCGCAGTTGCGCAGGATCGGCACAACCAGCCCGCGCGGACTTCCCACCGCGATGCCGACATCGAAATAGCCGTGATAGACAATATCAGTGCCATCCACTGAGGCATTGACCACCGGATATTTTTTCAAGGCGTGCACCGCGGCCTTGACGAAAAAGGACATGAACCCGAGCTTGGCACCATGCTCTTTTTCAAACCTGTCCTTGTAACGATTGCGCATATCCATTACCGGCTGCATGTTGACCTCGTTGAACGTGGTCAGGATTGCAGCGGTAGCCTGCGATTCCACGAGTCGTTGCGCGACACGCTGGCGCAGGCGCGACATGGCCACGCGCTGCTCCGGCCGCTCGCCCAGTATGTGATCGACATTTACCGGCATCGGCGCGGGAGCGGTCGGCTTCGCCGCCGAGGCTGCAGCCGAAGCCTGCAGTTGGTTCGCGACGTCTTCCTTGGTCACGCGACCGCCGCGTCCGGTGCCGCTGATCTGCGCCGGATCCAGGTTGTTGTCGGCCGCCAGTTTTTTTGCGGCCGGCATGAGTACCGGCGCCTGGTCACTGGGCACGCCCGCCGCCGCAGGGGCGGATGCCGGCATGGCAGGCTCTGGCGCCGTGGTCACGACCCCCGCCGGCGCCTTTGCGTCTGTATCGATGGTCGCTATGACCTCGTCGCCGGCAACGGTTCCACCGTCGCCCTTGATGACTTTGATTAACACGCCGGACGCGGGCGCCGGCAATTCCAGCACGACTTTGTCGGTTTCGACGTCGATCAGATTTTCATCGCGCTTGACGAATTCGCCCTGCTTCTTGTGCCACGACAGCAATGTGGCCTCGGCGACGGATTCAGACAGTGCCGGGACCTTTACCTCGACTAACATGGCTCGTTCCTTGTTGGTTCAACGTATCCGCTTGAACACATTTCAGACGCCGTGGGACAGGGCAGCGTCCACTACCGCTTTTTGTCGCTGGTTATGCAAGGCCAGGTAGCCTCCCGCTGGGGTCGAAGAGGATGGCCGCAGTGCGTACGATAATTTCTGGTGCGGCAGCATTTGCCGCAACAAATAGTGCTGGATGCGGTGCCATGCGCCCTGATTGCCGGGTTCTTCCTGGCACCAGACGATTTCCTTCGCATCCTTGTAGCGATCGATCTCTATTTTAAAGTGATCGTGCGGGAACGGGTAAAGCTGCTCGAGGCGCACGATGGCGATATCGTCGATACCACGTTCCCGCCGCGCCACCACCAGATCGAAGTAAACCTTGCCGCTGCAAAAGACTACGCGCTTGACCTTCTGCGTGTTCTGCAACCCGGCATCGGGAATGACCGGCTGGTATTCGCCGTTGGCCAGATCTTCCAGTGAAGACACCGATTCCTTGTGGCGCAGCAGACTCTTCGGACTGAAGATGATCAGCGGTTTGCGGAACGGCCTGATCATCTGCCGGCGCAGCAGGTGGAACATCTGGGCCGGGGTCGATGGGATGCAGATTTGCATGTTGTAGTCCGCGCATAGCTGCAGATAACGTTCGATCCGTGCCGACGAATGCTCTGGCCCCTGGCCCTCGTAGCCATGGGGCAGCATCAGCGTCAAGCCGCAGATTCTTCCCCATTTGACCTCACCCGCGGCAATGAACTGGTCGATCACGACCTGCGCGCCGTTGGCAAAATCGCCGAACTGCGCTTCCCACATGACCAGTTCGTTGGGCTCTGCGGTGGCGTAACCGTACTCGAAGCCCAGCACCGCTTCCTCCGAGAGCACGGAATCGATCACAACGAAATCGGGCTGATTCTCGCTGATATGCTGCAACGGGATATAAGTGCCGGCATCCCAGCGTTCTCGGTTTTGGTCGTGCCAGACCGCGTGACGATGGAAAAAAGTGCCGCGGCCACTGTCCTGCCCTGACAGGCGCACCGCGAAGCCGTCCTTCAGCAGCGCGGCATACGCCAGATTCTCGGCCATGCCCCAATCCAGCGGCATGGTTCCCGCTCCCATGGCGCGCCGGTCGGAGACGATCTTTTCTACACGTGAATGCAATTTGAAATGTTGCGGAACCGTCGTAAGCTTGGTGGCGAGCTGCTTCAGCGCTTCCATCGGCAAACCGGTGACCGCCTTGTAATTCCACGGAATGTTCTTGAACGGCGCCCAGTTCACCTGGAACGGCGGTTTGTAGTTTGAGAGGATCGTCTTGTTCGTGTGGAAACCGGCGTCAAGTGCGTCGCGATAGGTCTTGATCATTTCGTCGGGATCCGTCGGCTTGATGATGCTCTGGCCGGCCAGTTTCTCGGCATAGATCTTACGGGTGCCCGGATGCTGTGCGATCAGCTTGTACATCAGCGGCTGCGTCACCATCGGCTCATCCTGTTCGTTATGGCCGAG
>JBDTRK010000066.1:0-18678 GCA_039931685.1 Betaproteobacteria bacterium
TGCTGATGCCTTCGACCTGCGCCAGCTCTTCGACGCTGGCGGAAACGACGCCTTTAAGGCCACCGAACCGTGACAAAAGGCGCTGCCTGCGCTTCGCTCCGACGCCTGCAATTTCCTCGAGCGAAGAGCGATTGCGCGCCTTCGCACGGCGGCCGCGATGCCCCGAGATGGCGAATCTATGGGCTTCGTCTCGTATCTGCTGGATCAGATGCAATCCGGGGTTGTCGGCGGGCAGGCGCAACGGCTCATTGCGCTCCGGGAAAATAAGCTGTTCCAGGCCGGCCTTGCGCTCTTCGCCCTTCGCCACGCCAAGCATGGGCAGGTCGCTCAACCCGAGTTCGCCCAGTACCTGGTACGCCGCGCTGACCTGTCCCTTTCCGCCATCGATGAGGATCATATCCGGCAACCTGCCCTCGCCCTCCACGATCTTGCGATAACGCCTGTCGAGCACCTGGCGCATGGCGGCATAGTCGTCACCGGGCTCGATGCCGGCGATATTGTACGTCCGGTACTCACCCGGCTGCATCGAAGCATGATCGTAAACCACGCAGGAAGCCACCGTTGCTTCGCCCATGGTATGGCTGATATCAAAGCATTCAATGCGCTGGATGTTATCGCCCAGATTCAAGGCCTGCTGCAGTGCCGTCAACCTTGCTTCCTGGGTAGCATGCGCTGCCAGACGTTGCGCGATGGCCAATTCTGCATTTTTCTCCGCCATGCGCAACCAGACCCGGCGTTCGCCGGACGGGTTGGTGCTGAACTGAACTTTTTTACCCGCTTGCTGGGATAGCAATTCCTCAAGAACGCCGGATTCTACCGACCGGTTGATGATGATCGCCGACGGCGCATCGCGTTCGACATAATGTTGCTCCAAAAAGGCTTCGAGCGCTGACTGCTCGTCCCGGTCGCGGGCGTTTTGCGGGAAAAAACTCTTGTCCCCCCGATGCTGGCCACCGCGCACGACGACCAGATTTACACAAATCAATCCGCTCGCACTGGCCAGCGCAACAATATCCGCATCCATGCCACCGCTGCTCGAAACGAACTGGGTTTCCCTTACTTTCGAAAGCGAACGGATCTGGTCGCGATAGGCGGCGGCCTGTTCATAGGCCTGCTGCCCGGCTGCACGGTGCATGCGTTCTTCCAAACGGCTGACTGCCTCGTCTTCCCTGCCCTGCAGAAACAACTGTGCGCTTTTAACGTCGTCGGCATAGGTCGATTGCTCAATCAGGCCGACGCACGGGCCGGTACAACGCCTGATCTGGTACAGCAGACACGGTCGCGATCGATTGGCAAAGACGGTATCTTCACAGGTGCGTAACCTGAAGATTTTTTGCATCAGACGGATGCTTTCCCGTACGGCGCCGGCATTGGAAAACGGCCCAAAATAGTGATTGGCCTTGTCCAGGCTTCCGCGGTGAAATCCCAGGCGTGGAAAACGGACGTTGGTCAAGACAAGATAAGGATAAGATTTATCGTCTCTATACAGTATGTTATAGCGTGGATTTAAACTTTTTATTAAGTTATTTTCAAGCAGTAGCGCTTCCGCTTCGGAGCGCGCCACAGTCGTTTCCAGCCCGTGGACCTGACCGACCATCAACTGGATCCGTGGTGCCAGCGATGCCGTTTTCTGGAAATAGGAGGCGACGCGCTTTTTCAGGTCGCGGGCCTTGCCCACGTACAACACGTCCCCGGCCGCATTAAGCATGCGGTAAACCCCGGGCAGGTGCGGAAGATTGGCCACAACATCGCCGGGATCGAACGCGGGTTGCGGTTTCGATGATACTTCCGGATCACTCTTCTTCATCGAGCACTATCCGGTGACGGGGTCCTTCAGGAAACGCCGAATGTCGGCGAAAACTTGTTCGAACATCTCTGCGGTCAATCTTTTCGTCTGGGTATTGTATCGGCTGCAGTGGTAGCTATCGAATAACGTAAGGCCTCCCGCAAGCCGATGTCTGGCCGCGTGCGCGAATTTGTACGCGGTTGCTTTCTCCGAGGTGGCCATCAACACCGCCCTGTGGGCGACGCCGCCCAGTGCCAACAGGACCGAATTGCGGGGCAATGCGCTGATCTCGTGACTCAGATATCCGTTGCAGCGTTTGACCTCGTCGCCGGTCGGCTTGTTCTCGGGTGGCAGGCATTTCACCGCATTGGTGATCCGGCAGCCGGTCAATCGAAGTCCGTCATCGGCCGATGTCGACACCGGTCTGTCGGCGAAACCGTATTTATGCAGGGTCTGATAAAGCAACACCCCGGCAAAGTCGCCGGTGAATGGCCTGCCCGATCTATTGGCGCCGTGCATGCCGGGTGCGAGTCCCACGACCAGCAAGCGAGGCGCAACGTCTCCGAACGGGGCGACCGGCCGCGAATGGTAATTCGGGTGCCTGGCACGCACACCATCGAGAAAATCCGCGAGCCGGCTGCAGCGACGGCAATCGACGGAAAAGCTGTCTTTCCCGCTAGCGTTCATGATTGTGGCGGTGTTCCGGGTCAATGCGCTGTGGAATAATTTTGACCCGCGCCCGATACCCGGGATTGATGCCACCCGCCGGTTCGGGCTGCAGGGTCACATGCGCAATGCCGAAGCGCGACCGCAACAGCTGCCTGGCCGATTCGAGTAACGAAGCCCAATTGTCGAGATTGTCCAGCTCGACGTGGGCCGACAATGCGACCTGTCCGGATGAAATATTCCAGACATGCAGATCGTGGACGGCACGGACACCGGCGAACGCGCCGATCGCAGTGCGGATTTCCTCCATGCGCATGCCGGCAGGCACGCCTTCCATCAGCACATGTAGTGCATCGAGGATCAGTTTTACCGTAGATCCCAGGATCAGCACGGCAATAACCAGCGATAGCAAGGCATCGATCGGTTGCCATCCGGTGAAATAAATCACCGCACCCGCGGTAATGGCGGCAACCGAGCCGATCACGTCTCCGACCACGTGAATGAGTGCCGCCCGCGTATTGAGATTGCGCTCGCCTCTGCCGATCAGGAAGGCGACGAACAGATTCGCCAGCAGGCCGACGACTGCGACGACCATTACACCGAGCCCGGTGACGGGTTGCGGATCGAGCAATCGGCTGATCGCCTCCACGACGATGAAAACCACGATCAAAAGCATGGCCAGGCCGTTTACAAAGGCGGCAACGACTTCCGCGCGCGCAAAACCGTAGGAATGCCGGACGCCCGCCGGCCGGGTACCGACCCACGAAGCGAAAGCGGCCAGTCCGAGCGCCAGCGCGTCCGACAACATGTGGCCGGCATCGCTCATCAAAGCAAGTGAATGGAATGCGGCACCGGCAATGAATTCGACCAGCCCGTAGCCCAGCGTGACGAGCAAGGCAAACACCAGCATCTGCCGTGATCCGGGCACATGCTGGTGATCGTGATGATGTTGCGCGTGCTCAGCCACTTTCGCCAACCGATGGGGCGTTCGCCATCATGGTGGTGGTGCTCGTCCGGGCGAGCGATTCAATGCCCTGCACCGCGATCCCGTAGGCCTCGGTCCGCCTGATTGAAGTCAGACTGGGCGACGGCGCCGGGCTGTACAAGGATGCCAGCCGTGCAAGCGACACGTGCGAATTTTCGCGATTGAGCCGCGCCAGCAACTCGTCTGCCGCGTCCGGACGATTGCACACCAAGACCATGTCGCAGCCGGCATCGAGCGCCGCCTCGGCGCGCGCGACGACATCCCCCGCTACGCGCGCCCCCTCCATGGACAAGTCGTCGCTGAATATCACACCCTGAAAATTCATCCGGGTTCGCAGAATTTCAGTGAGCCAGATCCTTGAAAAACCGGCCGGGCGATCATCCACCGCGGGATAAATGACATGTGCGGGCATCACTGCGGACAAGCCCTGGTTGATCAGTGCCCGAAACGGGATCAGGTCCGCCACCTCGATTTGCTCGAGACTGCGGTGGTCGACGGGCACATCCGTATGCGAGTCCGCTGCGATGAAGCCGTGCCCTGGAAAGTGTTTGCCGCAGGCCGCCATTCCCGCCCGCTGCAGTCCGCGCATCAACGCGCCGGCAAGCGCGATCACGGCTTCCGGTTGGGAATGAAACGCCCGATTGCCGATCACGGCGCTGTTGCCGAAGTCGAGATCCAGCACGGGCGTGAAGCTCAAATCGACACCGTGCGCGCGCAATTCAGCGGCCAGAACGTAGCCCACATCCGCAGCCAGCAGGCAGGCCTGCTGTGGCTGTCCGTCCCATAGCGAACCCAGCGCGCGCATCGGCGGCAGTCGGGTAAAGCCCTCGCGAAAACGCTGCACCCGTCCGCCTTCATGGTCCACGGCAATCAGCAGCGGTGGTGTGCGCAGGGCATGAATCTCGCCTGTCAGTTCCTCGAGCTGCTCCGGTGAATCGTAATTGCGCGAAAACAGGATCACGCCGCCGGTCAGCGGATGACCCAGACGCCTGCGATCGTCTGTCGTGAGTTGCTTCCCCACGATATCGAGCATGACCATGCCTGGCGCTACCGACGCGTTCATTGCCTCATTGCTCCAGTACCACCATCGCGCACGCCATGCCTTTTTCGTGGGACAAACTCAAATGATGGCGGGAAATGCCGCGGCTGGCGAGGTAAGCCGGCAATAAACCGTGGAAACCGAAAGCGGGCTTGCCGACGCTGTCGCTGGCCACACTGATTGCGTGCAGGGTCACCGGATGACGCAGTCCGGTTCCCAATGCCTTGGATAAGGCTTCCTTCGCCGCAAAACGGTTGGCAAGGAACCAGATCGGCCGCGAACTCGTCTCGAAATCCGTCCGCTCGGTACTCGCCAGCAGACGCCGTGCGAACTGGTCGCCGTATATGCGCCAAAGGCGCTCGATCCGATCCACGTCTACGATGTCCACGCCGATGCCGACTATCATGCAGCTGTTCCACGGCGTATAGCGTCAAGGTAAAGGCCCACCGTTTGCGCCATGCCGAATTCCAGTGCGTCGGCAACCAGCGCGTGACCAATCGATACCTCAAGTACTCCAGGCACGCTGCGCAGGAACAGCGGCAGATTTTCGCGATTGAGGTCGTGACCGGCATTCACGCCGAGCCCGCTGTGGGCCGCCGCGCGGGCGGCTGCCTGGTAACGACGCACGGCGGCACCCTCGCCCGGTGTACCAAAGGCACGTGCATAGGGCTCCGTATAAAGTTCGACTCGGTCCGCGCCCAGCGCACGCGCGGCGGCCATGGCATCCTCATCTGCATCCATGAAAAGACTGACGCGGACGCCCATCGCCTTGAGCTCCGCTATTACGGGAAGCAGCCGCTCGCGATCGCGTCGCAAGTCCCAGCCGTGGTCCGACGTGGCTGCGCCGGGATCATCAGGCACCAGCGTGCACTGGTCGGGCTGCGCGGCACGCACGACATCCATAAGTTGGTGAAACGGATTGCCCTCAATATTGAATTCGACGCGCCTGGCATGAGCAAGCCGCAGTAATACGTCTACGTCGTCCCTGCGTATATGCCGGGCATCCGGGCGCGGATGCACAGTGATGCCCTGCGCACCCGCATCAAGCGCGAGGCGCGCGACATGACCGACACTGGGGATGTCAAGCGGACGCGAATTCCTCAACAGCGCGATCTTGTTGACGTTGACGCTGAGCCTGGTCATATCTGCTGCATTTCCCGGAGCAGTTGGCGCGTGTGTAATTCCTGATTCCCCAGGTAATGATTGACCAGAAAGCGCATCAGCAGCTTGCTCTGCGCCAGCGTGGCTGCATCGGCAAAATCGTCGCTCTCCAGCTCGATCAATGTCCGTCCGGAAATCTCCACAGCGGCGTCCGCGCCGCGCGCCAGTGCAACCGGGCCGCGCTCGATGACGTAAGTGTAACGTTTGCCCGGATCGATCGGCCCGCCGGAATCTGCTTCGCGATCGAGGATGAGCGCATAACCCAACTCTTTGAGCAGGTGTTTCTCAAAACGCCTGAGAATCGCCGCCGGCTCACGCGCGCGCGCAAGCGCGGCGATTGCGTCCTGATACACGCCGAACAACGTTTCGTGCGGATCTTCCCTGGCCAGAAACTTCAGAAGCAATTCGTTTAGGTAGAAGCCGCACATCAATCCAAGCCCTTGCAGTTGCGGAATGCCACCCTGCCACTCTGCCTTGTGCAGTGTGCGCAATTCGGATTTTCCGGCCCAGGACAGCAATAGCGGTTGAAATGCCATCATCAGTCCGCGCAGAGCCGATTTTGGCCGCCGCGCGCCGCGTGCGACCAGACCCACGCGCCCGAAGTTTCGCGTAAAAACCTCCACTACCAAGCTGGTTTCCCGGAATGGATAAGTGTGCAGTACGAAGGCCGGTTGTCCGTCCCTTTTCTGCCTGTCGCCCGCCGTGCCGGTCGCGCTGGTATCAGTCGTAGCCAAGGCTCTTCAGCGCTTTGAGGCTGTCCGCCCAGCCGCTCTTGACCTGTACCCAGAGTTCCAGGAAAACCTTGCCGCCAAACAGCTTTTCCATATCGATGCGCGCCTGGGTGCCGATCTGCTTGAGTTTTTCCCCGTGCTTGCCGATTACCATGGCCTTGTGATTGTCCTTGTCCACGATGATCGCGACATGGATGTGGCGCATGTCGCCCTGCGTCTCGAACTTTTCGACCATGACGGTTGCCGAATACGGCAGTTCCTCACCGAGTAGACGGAACAGTTTTTCCCGCACGAGTTCGGCCGCGAGAAAGCGCTCCGGACGGTCTGTGATCTGATCCTCGTCATGCTGTGCCGGACCTTCCGGCAGATAAGGCTTGAGCAACTGCCGTAGATGCGGCACTTGCGTGCCCTTTGCCGCGCTGACCGGCACGATCTCCGCGAACGCGAACACCTTGCTCGTTTCGGCCAGGAAAGGCAGCAACTTGCCCTTGTCTGCCACCTTGTCCACCTTGTTGACGATCAACAATACCGGAATGTCCTTCGGCAGCAACGGCAGCAGCTTGCGGTCCTCGCGGCCAAAGCGCATGGCTTCAATCACGAACAGCACGACATCCACGCCGCCGATGCTGTCCGACACGGTGCGGTTCATCAGCCGGTTCAATTCTCCGCCATGCTCGGTCTGAAAGCCGGGCGTGTCTATGAGCACCATCTGCGTGTCCGCTTCGGTCACAATTGCATTGAGCCGGTGGCGCGTGGTCTGCGGCCGATTGGACGTAATGCTGATTTTCATGCCGACCATGCGATTGAGAAGGGTCGACTTGCCGACATTCGGGCGGCCGACGATGGCGATGCGTCCACTGCGGTGGGCGACAGGCGTCATTTGTGCGCGACGGCGAGTTCGAAAGCACTGAGCGCCGCTTCCTGTTCCGCTGCGCGTCTGGTCGGCCCCGAGCCGGAGCTGCGGATGGAGAGCTCTGCAATGACGCACTCCACGCGAAACAGCTGTTCGTGGGCTTCCCCTTCCACCGAGACGATCGAATATTGCGGCAATGCCAGTTTCCTTCCCTGCAAATGCTCCTGCAGGCGCGTCTTGGGATCCTTGTTGCCGGATGACGAAGGATCGATGGCCGACAGTAAGGGCCGGTAGAGTTCCGCCAGGACTTTCTCGGCGGCCTCGAATCCGCCATCCAGGCAAATCGCCCCGATTACCGCCTCGAAAGCGTCTGCCAGAATGGAGGGACGGCGGAAACCACCGCTTTTCAACTCGCCCTCGCCAAGCCGCAGGTGATCACCGAGGGAAAGTGACGCAGCCAGTTCGGAAAGCGCCTGCTGGTTGACGAGTCCGGCGCGCAGACGCGACAAATCGCCTTCCGGCAATGCGGTAAATTTCTGGAACAACAGCCGTGCGACGACAAAATTGAGCAAACCATCGCCGAGGAATTCAAGCCGCTCGTTGTGTGGCACGCCGTGACTTCGATGCGTGAGTGCCTGTTTGAGCAGTGACGCGTTGGCAAACCGGTAGCCCAGCCGGCGCTCGATCAGCCCGTCAGGCATGGAGAGGACTCTTGCCTGTGAATGTCAATTCCCGCTGCTGGGAGAAAAGTCGATGCAGGCGCTCAAGTTGCCAAAAAGCCCAATCTTGACCGAATAATGCGCGCGTAACACCACCTGATCGCCTTCCTTATCGACTTCTATATCTTCGGCCTTGATCGTTTCGATGGCATCGATCTGTGCGTGCTTTCTGAAGCTGCTCTGGATTTCCTTCGGACTGCCGCGTCCTTCCGGAGAATGCGCAATGTCTCGCAGAATATTCACCACAGTGGCGTACTCGATATACGAAGGAATCAATTTCAGCCCGATGATGGCCGCAAAAACAAGCAAGCCTGCAATGAACATCATGCCGATGAAAGTCACGCCGCGTTGACGATTCATATCCGCTCCCGCTAGTTGATACGTTTGCCGATGCGCTTCAATTCGCTGAAATTCCACCACACCAGGAATGCTTTTCCGACAATGTTCTGCTCGGGCACGAATCCCCAGTAGCGACTGTCCGAACTCGAATCGCGGTTGTCGCCCATCATGAAGTAACTTGCCGGGGGTACCAGGCAATTGAATTCCTGTTCATTGTAAACGCAGTTCTCGCGCTGCGGGAACTGCCGGACACTCGCTAGCTGCAGGGCGGGCGCTTCCGGATTGACGATGATCGAATGCCGGTGCGTGCCCAGCGTTTCCCAGAAACGCGCCGAGTTCACAAAGCTCAGTCCGCCATCCACATATTGGTAATCATCGGCCTTTTCCACTTGCACCAGCTCACCGTTTACGGTCAGCCGCTTGTTGCGGTATTCGATGCGATCCCCCGGCAGGCCGACAACGCGCTTGATGTAATCGAGCGTCGGATTCTCCGGGTAGCGAAACACCATGACTTCGCCGCGCTCGGGCAGATTCACGTCCAGAATTTTCTTATTCGCGACTGGCAACCTGATGCCGTAAGTGAATTTGTTGACGAGAATGAAATCGCCGACCAGAAGCGTCGGAATCATCGAACCGGAAGGAATCTTGAAGGGTTCCACCAGAAATGAGCGCAACAGGAAAACGACCAGGATGATCGGAAAGAAGCTTTTTGGATACTCGATCCACCAGGGTTCCTTTGCGCCCTTGTCACGGCGTCGGCTAAATACCAGGAGATCCAGCAGCCAGATTGCCCCGGTCGCCAGCAAGAGGATCAGCATCAGTAGCGCGAAATTCATCTGTCATCCACCTCTTAAACGGCCGCGGGGCCATCTGATTATTTGTTATCCACCTGCAGAATCGCCAGAAAGGCTTCTTGCGGGATTTCCACGGTGCCAATCTGTTTCATGCGTTTCTTGCCTGCTTTCTGCTTTTCCAGAAGCTTGCGTTTGCGAGAAATATCACCGCCGTAGCATTTCGCAAGTACGTTCTTGCGCAATGCTTTCACGGATTCACGCGCAATGATGTGCGAGCCGATAGCCGCCTGAACGGCAACGTCGAACATCTGTCTCGGAATCAGCTCGCGCATGCGAGTGGCCAACTCCCTGCCGCGATACTGGCTGCTGGATCGGTGCACAATCAGCGACAAAGCGTCGACGCGTTCGCCGTTGATCAGAATATCCAGCTTGACCAGATCGGCGGCCCGGAATTCCTTGAAGTCATAGTCGAGCGATGCATATCCACGGCTCACCGATTTCAATTTGTCGAAGAAATCCATCACCACTTCGTTCAGCGGCATTTCGTAGGTCAGCAGGACCTGTCGGCCCATGTACTGCATGTTGCGCTGTGCGCCACGCTTGTTGTTGCACAAGGTCATGACCGGCCCGACATGCTCCTGCGGCATGAGAATGGTCGCCGTGATGATCGGCTCGCGAATTTCCTCGATCTTGGAGAGATCGGGTAGCTTGGAGGGATTTTCTATCTCGACGATATTGCCGTCGCGCATCAGGATCTGGTACACGACGGTGGGCGCCGTGGTGATGAGCTCCATGGCGTATTCACGCTCCAGGCGTTCCTGCACGATATCCATGTGCAACAGGCCAAGGAAGCCGCAGCGGAAGCCAAAACCCAGTGCCTGCGAGGTTTCCGGTTCGTAACGCAGGGAAGAATCGTTGAGATGGAGTTTTTCCAACGCGTCGCGCAATGCCTCGTACTGGTTGGATTCCACCGGATACAAACCGGCGAAAACCTGTGGCTTGATCTCCTTGAAGCCAGGCAGGGATTCGACCGCCGGCCGCTCCGCGAGCGTGACCGTATCGCCAACTTGTGCCGCCTTGAGTTCCTTGATCCCTGCAATGATGAAGCCCACTTCGCCAGCCAGCAATTCCGCGCGCGGCTGCGATTTTGGTGTAAATACCCCTACTTGCTCGCACAGATGGCTGGACTTGTTGGACATCAGCAGGATGCGGTCCTTGGGTCGCAGGGAGCCATCGACAACTCGCACCAGCATGACCACGCCGACATAGTTGTCGAACCAGGAATCGATGATCAAGGCCTTGAGCGGCCCGTCGGGATTGCCGCGCGGAGCCGGAATGCGGGTGATGGCTGCTTCGAGAATGTCAGCCACCCCTTCACCCGTCTTGGCGCTGGCACGCACGGCATCGTCCGCAACGATGCCTATGATGTCCTCGATCTCCGCGATTACCCGCTCCGGATCGGCAGACGGCAAGTCGATCTTGTTGAGTACCGGAACGACTTCGACGCCCTGCTCGATTGCGGTATAGCAATTGGCCACCGTCTGGGCTTCCACGCCCTGGGAGGCGTCGACCACCAGCAATGCGCCTTCGCAGGCGGCCAAAGAGCGGCTCACTTCATAGGAAAAATCGACGTGTCCGGGCGTATCGATCAGATTCAGCTGATACACCTGACCATCGCGGGCCTTGTAGCGCAAGGCGGCCGTCTGTGCCTTGATGGTGATTCCGCGCTCGCGCTCGAGATCCATCGAGTCGAGCACCTGCGCCTCCATTTCGCGGTCGGACAGCCCGCCGCAAAGCTGAATAATACGGTCCGCAAGAGTGGATTTGCCGTGATCTATATGGGCGATGATCGAAAAATTGCGAATATGCTGCATCAGAAAAAGGGCACGAATGTGCCCTTTGAAGTGGATATCTAAAGTGCTGGATTATAGTGGATTTTACCCCACGGTGAGCGGCTTTCGCGGCACCGTGGCCGACGCGAAAGCCAGCAGGTTCAATTGCCGTCGAGTCGCAGCGGCACGTAAAGCGCGCTCTCTGCACGCCGGATCAGCAGTGCCACGCTGCGCGACTTTTCGAACTGTCCCAGCAACTGGTTGAGCTGATCGACGGACTTTACATCCTGGTTGTTGATTGCCATAAGAACGTCGCCGCGGCGAATGCCTGCCTTTGCCGCCGCACCCTGCGCGTCTTCCACCAGCAGCCCACCGCTCATTCCCAGGCCCTTGCGCTGTTCCGCATTCAATTCGCTCAAGGTCAGGCCCAGGCGCGCAATCACGTTGCCCGGCTTGGCTTCCTTGGGACCCGCGCGCTGGGCGGTTTTCTCCTCGAGCATTTCGCCTACGGTTATGGAAATATCCCGGATCGATCCTTTGCGCCAGACCTGAACGCTCGCTTTCGAGCCCGGTCGCGTCTGCGCCACGATGCGCGGCAGGTCAGCCGAGGAAGTGACGTCCTTGCCATCGAATTTCAGGATGACATCCGACGCCTCGATTCCGGCCTTGTTCGCCGGTCCGCCTTTCTCCACCGAATTAACCAGCGCACCGGAGGCCTTTGGCAATCCGAACGATTCCGCCAAGTCCTTGGTCACTTCCTGGATCACGACGCCAATGCGGCCACGGCTTACACGGCCCGTGCTTCGCAGTTGGTCCGAAATATTCATCGCAACATCGATCGGGATGGCAAAGGACAGCCCCATGAATCCACCGGTGCGGCTGTAAATTTGCGAATTGATGCCGACAACTTCACCCTTCAGGTTGAATAGCGGCCCCCCGGAATTGCCCGGATTGATGGCGACATCGGTCTGAATGAATGGGACATAGTTTTCCTGCGGCAGGGAGCGCCCTTTGGCGCTGACGATGCCGGCGGTGACAGTGCTTTCGAAGCCGAACGGCGAGCCGATGGCCAGCACCCATTCGCCGACGCGCAGTCTTTCGGGATCGCCGATCCTAACGGCCGGCAACCCGGTCGCCTCGATCTTGATCACCGCCACATCGGTACGTTTGTCGGCACCGATGACCTTGGCCTTGAACTCGCGCTTGTCGCTCAGCTTGACCGTCACGTCGTCCGCCATGTCCACGACGTGGGCATTGGTCAGGATATAACCGTCGGCACTGACGATGAAACCGGAGCCGAGCGAGCGCGTCTCGTAATCGCGCGACTGCGGCGGCCCGAAGCGGCGGAAAAAGTCGTAGAAAGGATCGTCTTCCGGGACCGGTGACTGGGTGCCCCCACTGCGTGCGGTCGAGGTGGTGCTGACGTTTACCACCGCCGGCCCCTGCTTCTCCACCAGATCCGTGAAATCCGGCAAACCCTGCACCTGGGCGAAGGTCAACAGTGGAATCCACAGCGACAGGGACAAAACCATGCTTCTGAACATCAGTGACTTCCTCGGCGATGAAATGGTGAAGTAATGGGGAAAAAGCAGCAGCCCGCGCGCGCCCTGCTATCTGGGTCGCGCCGCCACGGAGTTGGCGATTTGCATGACGGTCGCGGCCGGCGCCTCGCCCAACACGGTCACCACCTGGTCATCCACAATGCGGGTAAAGATGTTGATGGCGCCCTGCTGCGACAACCCCTCCTTGATTTTATTGCGCCCAGCCGTCGGCTCGATGAACACCGACACTGCGGCGAGGCCGTCGGAGTACACCATGTGAGTGACCTGTATCGGGGTGCCTTGCTTGGAGCGCCGCATTTCCAGGATCTTACGGAATCCGACGGGGAAATTTTTCACCGTCCATCCGGACTCCACCTCGCTGACGGTGTTGGTCGCGAAACGGTCAACCCGCCATTCCGGAAATCGTATATTGAAGGTCGGCTGGACCATTTCGCGCGTCACGCCGGCGCCAATCATGACTTGGGTGAAACTGAACTGCTCGATGACATTACGGCGCTCACCAAGCATGCGCGCCTTCAACAGCAGCCCGGATGCTGAATCAGCCCAGAACTTGTGTCCGTAGCGCATTCCGTCCTTGGGTTCAAGCACAAGTGCTTGCGCATCGAAGCCGCTTATGCGCTCCGAATCGCCTATGTGGATTTCGTAGTGTTCGGCCAGCGAGGATAATTGCTCTGGAAGCAATGCGGGAAAGCTGCGGCGTGCAATGCGCTTGTCGCTGCGCACGATTTTCGCATCCGGGTAGTAGCAAAGTACTTCGTCGTTGTTGCGGATGACTTCGCGGCGCGGGCCGTCGAGCGTCTCCAGCTTTTCGTACTCGCTGCCGCCGCTATCCACAAAATGCACGATTCGCGAGGTCTCTACCTGGTCACCGTGCTGATAGACAAACGTTCCGGCATAGTTCAAGTCACGTGCGGCATCGGCGATCTTCTGCAATAGCGCGAGGGCTTCCGGCTGTTGCAACGGGTCGGCCGCGGCGACCCCGCCTGAAAAACCAATTGCGAACAGCGCAGGCAGCCAAAACACCCGGTGAATCATCTTCAGCGTTTTTCTTCCATGTTCTGTCCGGAAACCGTGCGCACGTAGGAAGCTACGCCTTGCAAGGTGGTGCTGGACGAGAATTGCTGATGGGCCAGGAGATAATCGTTTACTTCTCCGCTGGCGAGTTGAACCTTCGCTCCCACTGGAGTCAGCGAGTTCACCGCCAGAGTTTCCTTGTTGGGGGCGAAGGGGTTATTGAATACCGCCAGCCACGCGACAAGCGCCATGCCTCCTACCGAAGCAGCCACAGGCAGCGCAAATCTGCGCACGGTCGATTGCAACGGGCGACGGCGCGGCGCCAGGGCCGTCGCTTCACCGGCAAGCCGGGCACGGAATTTTGTGGTGAACTCTGGCGACAACCCGAGTTTTTCACCGCGCAGGCTGTCGCCGATAAGATGATAGGCGTCCCAGGCGTCGCGCAGGCGGGGATCCGCCTTGAGCCGGCTCAATTGCACGCCAGCTTCCGCTTCGTCGAATTCGCCATCCATGAATGCCGAAATCTTTTCCATGTCTACCACCTCTTTTCCTTGCTTGTGTCAAGCAACGGCCGCAATCGCTCCGCTATGGTTTCCCGCGCCCTGAAAATGCGCGACCGGACGGTCCCGATCGGGCAATTCATTACATTGGCGATATCTTCGTAACTCATGCCCTCGATTTCCCGCAATGTGATCGCGGTCCGTAACTCCTCAGGCAACTCTTCCATCGTCTGGTTCACTGTGGCAGCAATTTGCTTGGTCATCAGTTCCGCTTCCGGCGTATTCAGATCCCGAAGCTGGTCACCGTCCTCGAAATTCTCCGCCTCTTCGGTGTCAAATTCCGTGGTGGTCGGGGCGCGCCGGCCCATGGCCACCAGATAATTCTTGGCCGTATTGATGCCAATCCTGTACAGCCAGGTATAGAAGGCGCTGTCTCCACGGAACGATGGCAGTGCCCTGTAAGCCTTGATGAAGGCTTCCTGGGCGACATCCTCCACCTCCGCAGGATCGCGGATGAACCGGGATAACAGTCTTCCGAGCTTGCGCTGGTACTTGACCACGAGCAACTCGAAGGCCTGTTTCTCCCCGCGTTGCGCCCGCTCGACCAGCGCCTGGTCAACTTCACGGTCGCCCATCTAGCCACGTTTCCCGAATATTTTGATTGTTGATCGCACTGCGCTGCAAAAGGCGCCAAGTATACCTGCCGAGGCCTATTCGGGAAACGCATTGCGATTCGCTTACACAGACAAAGCCCTTTCGCATTAGTTCACTCTGGCAAAATACGTCACGCCTGACCTTTTGCGTCAGCGGCATTGCGGTACACTCCTGCGCTCCCCACAAGCGAGAAATCAATGAAGCGCTTCGACGTCGCGATCGTCGGCAGCGGCCTGGCCGGCCTTACGGTTGCCCTGCACTTGGCCGATCACTGCAAGGTTGGAATTTTGACAAAGCGCGAGCTTCTGGACGGTGCGTCGAACTGGGCTCAAGGCGGGATTGCGGCCGTCCTGGCCAAGGACGACAGTCCGGAACACCACATTCACGACACCCAAACAGCGGGTGCTGGACTGTGCAATCCGGAGACGACTCGCTATGTGGTCGAAAACGGCCGCCAGGCGATCGAGTGGCTCATCGGCCAGGGGGTTCCCTTCACCCGCGATGCATCCAGCGATCTGGGCTACCACCTGACTCGGGAGGGCGGCCATAGCCACCGGCGCGTGATCCATGCCGCGGATGCAACCGGGCACGCGGTCCAGGTCACGCTGGAAGCCAAGATCAAGGCTCATCCAAACATTACCGTCCTGGAACATTACGAAGCGGTGGACCTCATAACGGCGGGCAAACTAGGGCTCGCGGAAAAACGCTGCTACGGCATTTACTGCCTGAACCAGGCCAGCGGCCGGGTGGAAACCGTCGCGGCCAATCAGGTGGTACTTGCGACCGGCGGCGCGGGAAAGGTTTATCTTTACACCACGAATCCGGATACCGCCACCGGCGACGGAATTGCCATGGGCTGGCGCGCAGGCTGCCGCATTACGAACATGGAATTCATCCAGTTCCATCCGACCTGCCTCTACCACCCCCACGCCAAATCCTTCCTGATCTCGGAAGCGGTACGCGGCGAAGGCGGCATCCTCAAGCTCCCTGACGGCACCCGGTTCATGCCCGCACATGACCAGCGTGCGGAGCTGGCGCCACGGGACGTCGTGGCGCGGGCCATCGACTTCGAAATGAAGAAACGCGGACTGGATTGTGTTTACCTCGATATCAGCCACAAGCCGGTGGAATTCCTGCGCGAGCACTTTCCGAATATTTACGCGCGTTGCCTGGAACTCGGCATCGACATTGCGCACCAGCCGATCCCGGTGGTTCCCGCGGCTCACTACACCTGCGGCGGCATCCAGGTGGATCTGGACGGACTGACCGATCTGGCCGGCCTCTATGCGGTCGGGGAAACCGCGCATACCGGCCTGCACGGCGCCAACCGGCTGGCAAGCAATTCACTGCTGGAATGCCTGGTATTCGGCAAGGCGGCGGCGACGCACATCCTGGCCCAGCCCAAAGCGCGGGCGCCGGCCTTGCCGCAATGGGACGAAAGCCGGGTCACCAACGCGGACGAGGAAATCGTGATATCCCACAACTGGCACGAACTGCGACGCTTCATGTGGGACTACGTGGGCATCGTGCGCACCAACAAGCGGCTGGAGCGGGCGCGTCACCGCATCAGCCTGCTGACCGAGGAGATCCAGGAGTACTACTCCAATTTCCGCGTGACCGCCGACCTGCTCGACTTGCGCAACCTCGTAACGACGGCAGACCTGATCGTGCGCAGCGCGATGCTAAGGCACGAGAGCCGCGGCCTGCATTTCAGCCGGGACTATCCCCATATGCTGGCCGTGCCGCGCGATACCGTGCTACAGGGGCCTTGAGGCGGGGTCGTCCGGGCGGGCGCGGTGGCGCAGCCATACCCTCGCCTGTCTGAGTTCCTGCGAAGGCGCGCTGTCCGGCATCAGGATCACGCTGCGCCGCCCTCCGCGACCGTCCAGGCGTACATTGACGACCATCAGCAACGGCGCCACGAACGTCGTGCCCTCTATGTTTCCCGCCAAAATGTCCTCATTTAGCAGGGTGAGTTCGCAGTACCCGCCGTCGCGCCAATGGATCTCCGTTACGGCATCGCCGGCGAGCTGCAATGCGTCCCGGCGCACGTGAAAGACCAGGCTGACAACGATGGCTACGCAAGCCGGCGCGCGCATCCACCACGCAGGCAAGAACAAGGTGGCGCAGACGCTCGCCGCGACATGCGCCAGCGCGAGAATGCCTGCAAGCTGCGGCGACGCCGCTATGTGCAGGCGCAAAGGCGCGGCGCGCATGGAAGCTGCCGATCTATAATCGGTGGCAAAGGATTTTGAACATGGCCGAAACAATCGACTGGAGCCACATCGTCAGCCTCGACGCGGCAAGCGGCGCGCACCTCGGGCATCCTCAACGGGAATTCGACGCCGTGAGCATGGGCGCGGCGCTGATGCCTGTTTCGCGATTTGAACTGCTGCGGGTTCACGGCAGCGATGCCCATGCCTTTCTGCAGGGTCAACTAACCTGCGATCTGGACCAGGTAACCATCGGTCAGGCCCAATTCGGTGGATTCTGCACGCCCAAGGGCCGCTTGCTGGCCAATTTCCTGCTGATGTCGGTGCCGCAAGCTTACCTGATGTACCTGCCGGCCGACGTTGCAACATCTGTGACTGAGCGGCTGCGCAAATTCATTTTGCGGTCGGATGTCAAAATCGAGCGGGAAAGTACGGTGCGCGCACTCGCGTTGGCCGGGCCGGCCGCACCTGCCACATTGCTTCAGGCGTTTGGAAAATCTCCCGAACCGGGGATGCTCACCGTTGCACAGCATGCGTACGCAAGCGTTGTGCGATTGTCCGGCGAGACCTTCCTGATCGTGGCCGCCGTCGCGGCAATGGGCGATCTATGGGCCCAGTTATCGAAACACGCGATTCCCGCGGGAGTGCAATGCTGGGACTGGACCTTGATCCGCGCCGGATTGCCTTGGATTACCGCAGCGACCCAGGATCAGTTCCTGCCGCAAATGATCGGACTGGATGCGATCGGGGGCGTAAGTTTCAGCAAGGGCTGCTATACCGGCCAGGAAATCGTCGCGCGCGCCCGCTACCGCGGCGAAGTAAAGCGCAAGCTGCATTTCGGGCGCACGCGCGGCGCCTGCCGAACCGGCGACGCCTTGCTCGCAGCCGGCAACACCTGCGGGACGGTGTTGGATGCCGCGCCGGATGCAGACGGTGGCTGGATTCTGCTCGCCGTGATCAACGAACAAACCGAAGCGCAGATTCATCTGGCCGGCGGCGAAGCGGTTATTACGTCGGCAGCGGCATCGGCCATCCCCGCCTGAACGAATTGGCCCTCACTTACTGCATTTACTATCGCGTTTCGGAGCCCGGGCGGGCACGCACACTGGCGCGGCGTGTGCTGGCGGCCGTGGAAACCGGGACCGGCATCGCCGGCCGTCTGCTGCACAGGCGCGACGACCCGTCGACCTGGATGGAAATCTACGAAGGTGTAGCCGACGCGGACGCCTTCGAACGCTGCCTCGGCGCGATTGTGCAGACGGCGGATTTCAACACCATCCTGGCAGGCGATGGCCTGCGCCACCTGGAGTGTTTCGAAGACACATGTGCCTGATCCTGATTGCGCACCGCGCCGACCCGCGTTATCGCCTCGTGATCGCGGCTAATCGCGACGAATTTTTGCGGCGTCCGACCGCGGCCGCCGGCTATTGGCCGGACGCCCGGCACGTTCTTGGCGGACGCGACCTAGAAAAAGGCGGCGGCTGGTTGGCGATCACCACCGATGGGCGCTGGGCCGCCGTGACAAATTTCCGTGACGGCAAGGTTCCCGAACCGGGCGCCCGATCGCGTGGGGACCTGGTTGCCGAATACGTCCGTAGTTCAGTGCCGGCGCAATCTTATATGCAATCGCTTTACCCGCTCATCCACGAATTTCACGGATTCAATCTGCTGACCGGCGATGCCACAGGCGTGCATTTCCTGTCCAATCGGGATGACGCCGCAGTGGACCTTGCGCCGGCACTCTATGGATTGAGCAATCACCATCTCGACACGCCCTGGCCAAAAGTCGAGCGCGGCAAGCTGGCCTTGCGGGCAGCATTGGCGCGCAAC
>JBDTRK010000067.1:0-18552 GCA_039931685.1 Betaproteobacteria bacterium
CGCCTACCTGGGAGACCCGAATGCCGCTGCTTGAGCTCAAGAACGTCGCCAGTTACTACGGCAGCGTGCAGGCGCTCAAGAACGTGAGCCTGCGCG
Source organism: Betaproteobacteria bacterium (assembly GCA_039931685.1). Lineage (GTDB taxonomy): Bacteria > Pseudomonadota > Gammaproteobacteria > Burkholderiales > JACQAP01 > JACQAP01. Next base: position 97 of record JBDTRK010000067.1, read on the forward strand.
TCGAGCAGGGCGAAGTGGTGACTTTGCTTGGCGCCAACGGTGCCGGAAAAAGCAGCACGCTGCGCACGATCTCCGGCCTGCTGCGGCCGGCCAGCGGCGAAGTATGGTTCGACGGCCAGCCGATCCACCACATGGCGCCGGAAAAAATCGTCCGGCTGGGTATTTCGCACGTACCGGAAGGCCGGCGCATTTTCCCCGGGCTGACCGTGCGCGAGAACATCATGCTCGGCACCTCCAATCGCGGCAGCCTGCCGAAGAAGCAGATGGCGCAGGAAGTCGAGGAGATGTTCGACATCTTCCCGGTCATCAAGCCCTTCGAGCATACGCTCGGCTGGACTTTGTCGGGCGGCCAGCAGCAGATGCTGGCGGTGGCGCGCGGACTCATGGCGAAGCCGAAATTGCTGCTGCTGGACGAACCCTCGCTTGGCCTTGCACCGGTGATCGTGCAGCAATTGTTCGCCACCATCCGCGTCATTCATGCACGTGGCACCACCATCCTGCTGGTCGAGCAAAACGCCAACATGGCGTTGTCCGTGGCGAATCGCGGCTACGTGCTGGAAACCGGGGAAATGAAAGTCGAAGGCTCGCCCAAGGAATTGCTCGGCAACGAGGAGGTTCGCGCCGCCTATCTTGGCGGTCACGGCTGATCGCCATCCCGGTGTATTCCGGACGGGACTACACTGTCGGCTCCACCGGTTGTCCGGGAGATGTCCGATGAATTGGAATCGATGGCCCGTCGTCGCGCTGGTGCTGCTCTGCACCCAGGCATTCGCCCAGACGACGGCCGAGGAAATGCGCAGGCAAAGGCCGGACTTCCGCTACCTCGAGCCGGGCCAGCTGCGCGAACTGCCGCAGGTCATCCGTGCCGACCTGGAGAAACTCGGCTGCCGCGTGCCGAAGTTCTTGAAGTGGGACGCCCGCCACAATGTCATCCAGGGACAGTTCTTCAAGCCGGGCCAGACCGACTGGGCCGTGCTTTGCGAGGCGGCGGGCAGGACCGGAATCATGCTCTATCCGGGTGGCGCGGCCAGCGAGCTGCCGATGCTGCGCGGCGAACCGATCAATCCGGCACGCACCATCCACGTGGTCAGTGCTTTCGTACTGCGCAAGCGCGCGACACGCGATCATCCCGATGAAACGGCCGTGGCTTTCGATCATGACGGCATCGAGGACGGCCCCATCCAGACGTCCGGACGCGTAATCTATCATCGCGACGACGACTGGGAGGAACTCTGAACCCGTGATGAAGCGCGTGTGCGTATTCTGCGGCGCTAACGCCGGCCGTCGCGCCGAGTACGGCGATGCCGCGCAAGACCTGGCCGGCGTGCTGGTGCGTCGCGGCCTGGGGCTGGTTTACGGTGGCGGCAACATCGGCCTGATGGGCCGGCTTGCCGATTCGATGTTGCAGGCCGGTGGCGAGGTCATCGGCGTGATTCCGCGGCAGCTGGTGGAAAAAGAGGTCGCGCATCGCGGCGTCACGGCGTTGCACATCGTCGACACCATGCACCAGCGCAAGGCCATGATGAACGAATTGTCGGACGCCTTCATCGCGCTGCCCGGCGGCTACGGCACCCTCGAGGAATTTTTTGAAATCCTGACCTGGTCGCAACTGGGCATCCACGCCAAGCCCAGCGGCCTGCTGAATGTTGCCGGCTATTACGACGGCCTGCTGGCGATGCTCGACCACGCCGTCAGCGAAGGTTTTTTGCGGCCGCCTTATCGCAAACTCGTGATGGCCGGCACCGACGCGGATGCGCTTGTGCAAAGCCTCATTTCCTTCGCTCCCGTTCAAGCCGGAACCAGCGGAAAAACGGCGGGGAACTTTATGTAACCTGCGCGTCAAACGCACTGGCGTACAATTTCATACGCGATCCTGTCCGAACCCGTCGCACTTGCGTACTACCAAAACCAATTCGAGAGGAATACTCATGAGGAAATCACTGCTTTCAATCAGCGCCGCGTCGCTGTTCACCGTGCTGGCCGGTTCCGCCATCGCCTTGGAGATGCGCCCGGTGCTGACCCTCGAAGTCGCCAAGAAGGCGGCTGCGGCCTGCGAAGCCAAGGCCAAGCAGGAAGGCTGGAAAATGAATATCGCAATCGTCGACATCGGCGGCAATCTCAAGTACTTCCTGCGCCAGGACGATTCGTTTCTGAAAAGCATCGAAATCGCCCAGATGAAGGCTGGCACGTCGGCCGGCTTCCCGTTCTCGACCAAGCAGGTCGCCGAGATTGCCGCCACCCGTGTTCCCGGCATTGCCTTCGTGCCCGGCGTTGCGACTTTCGAAGGGGGCCTTCCGATCATTACCGCTGATGGCAGGCATATCGGCGCCATTGGCGTGTCCGGCGCAAAGTCTGATCAAGACGGCGTATGCGCGCAGGCCGGCGTTGACGCAATCCAGGACGACCTGAAGTAAGCGGTCCGCACGAGAAAAAAGCCCGGCTGCGGCAGCGGGGCTTTTTTATTTATCCGGTTTGCTTCTGCGCGTGGTCAGGTCGCGCGCAGAATGCGCAACGCCGCGCAGGCGGCACCGTAGCCGTTGTCGATATTAGTCACGGTCAGTCCGGGCGAGCAACTCGACAGCATGGCATGCAATGCGGTGTGCCCGCCGTTGGCCACGCCATAACCCACCGAAGTCGGCACGCCGATCACGACATTGGAGACCAGGCCGCCGATGACGGTCGGCAAGGCCGCATCCATGCCGGCGACCGCGATGACTACCTTCATTTTGCGGATCTCCTCGATGCGCTCCAGCAGGCGCCACAGTCCCGCGACGCCGACGTCACTGATCTCGGCGACCGGCTCGCCATAGAAGCGCAGCGTGCGTGCAGCTTCGCGGCTGACCGCCACATCGGACGTGCCGGCGGCGACGACCGCAATCCGCGTAGCGATGCGCAATTCATGTGTGCCGCCGAAATAGCCGGTTCGCGAAATCTCATCGTAATCGATGGCGGCGCGATGGCTTGGCGACAACCCGTCAAACTGCTCCGGCAGCAGCCGCGTAAGCAGCATGTTCCGGCCTTTTTCCCGCACCTGGTCGAGAATCACCGACAAGTGGCTCACCGACTTTGATGCGCACAACACCGCCTCTTCCAGGCCGGTGCGCGCGTCACGCGCAAAATCCAGCATGACGTCCTTGTGCAGAGTCATTTCAATTCAAGCCGTGTCACGCTGCTGGTGCAGCAGAAAAGCGCTGCCGGTGCGATAAACCGCCAGCGAAACCGGATAATCGAAGCCGCCGTCGCGGAACAGCGTGCCAATATCGGCCTGCAACGCGTCGCGCGCAGAGCCGCCGAGTGCCGCAAGATTTTGCTCGTCGAGTTCGATGACCACGCCTTTGGCGCGCACCCGGCAACGCACCGTGCGCGGAGCAAGCGTTCGGGACACCAGTAATTCCGCGGCATGCACCAGGTTAAGCATGTCCGGATCGATCGGGATTCCGGTTTCGATGCGGCTCGACAGGCACGGCGCCGCCGGCAATTCCGCAATGTCACCGAGCCCAAGCCGGCGCGCGAGGGCGCGCACGGTTTTCTTGTCGATTCCGGCTTCCACGAAGGGATGGCGCACGCCGTGGTTTTTTGCCGCCTCCAGCCCCGGGCGGTATTCGCCAAGGTCGTCGAGATTGGTACCGGCAACGATTTGCGCCGCCGTATGCGGCACCAGCGCACCGTACAAGTTGGTCTTGCAGTAAAAACAGCGGTTCACCGGATTGCTGCGATAGGCCGCATCGCCGAACTCGCCGGCGTCGACCACCGATAAACGCCAGCCTTCACGCGCCGCCAGCGCGCGTACGCGCGCGGTCGCCTGTTCCGGCACGGCCGGCGAAACAGCATGAAACATTTCAACTTCCCCGCGCAACACGCGGTGGGCCGCGGTCGCCAGCGTCAGGCTGTCCACGCCGCCGCTCACCGCAACCGCCAGCGGTCCAATATCGCGCAACACGCCCTGCAGTCTTGCCAATACTTCATCGACGCCGTTCACTGTCGCTCCTTGCGTAATACGACCTGCTCCGCTTCGTGCTGCAGGCGTTCGCGCTCCGAACGCCCGCCGATCACGTTCAGCAGATCGTCAGCTTCCACTTTGGCAGTGTTCCTGCCCGGACGCTCCGCGACCTTGACCCGCATCTGCCGGCCCGCTGCCTCAACCGTCGTACTCGCCCGCGCGAGCTTGCGGCGTTGCATGATCTGGAAGCGCAGGCCGATGGTCGTCGTTTCGCAGAAGCAGGCGTCGAACACGGCTTCCATGTCCGCGACTTCAGCCAACAACTGGATATGCATGGTCATGCGGCCTTTCTTGCCGAACGCAGGCGTTTGCAGCACGTCGAGCACCGAGGGATGCGCCCGCAATTTGTCGAGCGCGATCGCCAGGTCTTCCGGCGTCTGGTCGTCGACTTCGAACTGCACTTGCGCGACCTCGTCGCTGCCACGACTCTGGCGGGCTTCCTCAAACGCAAGGACGCGCAGCACGTTGCTGATGCCGGGAAAAGTGCGCGTGCCGAAACCGATTCCGGTGCGCAGCAGCCGGCGTGCGCGGCGTGATGCCGTCTGCGTGCAGCCGATATGCCGCAGGATTGCCGCCCCGGTCGGGGTGATGCGTTCGCCTTCGAGGCCGTCGTCGGCAAATTCGAATCCATCGAGCAGCAGCACCGTGGCAGGGACCGGTATCGGCAGCATGCCGTGCGCCGTTTTCACCCGCCCGCGACCGAGCGGCAGGCTGCTCACCGACCAGGTGGCCGGCGCATCGGCGCCGGCAAAGGCATCGATGAGAAAGGCTGCACCGACTATGTCGGCGATCGAATCCCATTCGCCGAGTTCGTGGAAGCTGACGGTATCGATGGTCTTTCCATGCACTCTGGCCTCCGCTTCCGCCAGTACCGTGAAAATACCAATCGCGTGAGCACGAACCGATGGCGTCAAGCCGCAATTCTGCAGATGTGAGCGAATGTCCGCGAACGGCGTGTGCGGATGATGATGCGCAGCGACCAGCAGTTCGGCGGCGCGCGGCTCGATGACGCGAAAGCGCAAGCCTGTCAGCGCATGATCGTGATGCTCGGCGAAACCGACATGAACCTCGGCGGGCAGGCCGGCTGCGCGTATCGCGGCCAGCATGCCGTCGCGCAAATCCGGAAAGGCGTCGAGTATGGCGGCGATGAACATATCGCCCGCCACGCCCCCGACCGCGTCGAGATGGATGTGCATGCCGAAAGGACTCGACGCCGCAGCGATCAGGCCGCGACGTGCTCCCTGTGTTTGCCTAGCATCGGATAGAGATTGCCCTTGGCGTCGAACTTGAACGCCTCGGGGCTGCCGACGATTTCGAACATTGACGGGTTGGCTTTGATGTAGGGCAGCATCGGCTCGGAAACATGGATGTCCATGATCTCGAGCGTGGTGGCGATGCGCACGACCTTGGTGTCTTGCGGCTTGACCCTGACCACCGTCTTGATGGCCAGCCGGATCGCATCCTCATCGGTGTTCATGATGATCGGGATGGCACCGCCGTCGAGATAAGTCGACGTGATGATGTTGGCGTAAGTCTTGGCGACGTCGAGTTCCTTGTACAGCTTCATTGTGGTCACGTCCGCACCGCCGATACCGCAGGCGTTGCCGTGGGTTTCGGGCGTCAGACCGAGTACCGCGATCTTCTTCACGAGGGGTTTCATGTTCCATTCGACGAAGCGGCAGTTGCGTCCGGTAATGTTGGGATCCATACCCGATCCGGAAATGTTCTTGCCGATTTTTTCCACCACGAGTACGTCGATCTCGTCGAACTGCAGTCGCGGCATCAATTCCTTGGCCTTGGCGAGCAATACTGGCTCGCGATCGAAAATCTGCTCGGCCGGCACGATCTCGATGATCGCGGTTTCGTCCGCCGCGTTCTCGACCATGGCAACGCCGAACAGGATGTTCTTCTTCGCCAGGATGAGTTTGGCCGTCTTCGGCAGAAGTTCGCCAAACATGTCCATGCCGTAGGTATGCAGCGTGGTAGCGCCAATGATCTTGCCCATGCCGATGGTCAGCATCTTGACGATGCCGGATTCGATCGGTGCACGGAAATTGGTGTGCGGCTTGACGCGAGGGATCACGATCACGGCATCGGCTTCGGCGGCATGCTTGTCCATGTACACCGGCATACCGTCATCGAGCTTGCCCAGTTCCACGACGTCCATGCTCGACATGACCGGACAGCCCACCAGCGCTTCGGTGATGCCATAGCCTTCGAGCACTTCGCGCTGGCCTTCGGCGGTCGCGCCGCCGTGACTGCCCATGGCCGGGAAAACGAAAGGCTTGGCGCCCAGTGCCTTGAGTTCCGCGACCACCGCCTTGGCGCATTCGCCAATGTTGTTGATACCGCGCGAACCGCAACCGACGGCGATGGTCATGCCTGGCTTGACCTTGGCGCGTACTTCGGGGCGCTTGAATTGCTCGACAATGGCTTTAGTAACGCTGTCGAGTTTCTTTGTCTGGAACTTCTGGCGCACATGCACCATGCGCGGCAGGGCAATATCGAGTCCGCCGGCCATGTTGACTTCGATGCGATCACCGATCATTTAAGCCTCCTCCATCCAGGTTTGTTTTCGGACGCCTTGAACCCGAGCACGGGCCGACCGGCGAATGAGCACCATTTTACTCCAGTGCGCGCGCGTCTAGCCAACCGCCAGCGACTGGTACAAATCGAGATATTGCCGGGCGCTGGCTTCCCAGCTGAAGTCTCGCTTCATCGCGTTTTTCTGTAATTGTCGCCAGAGTCTCTGGTCGCCGTAGGCCGTGATGGCGCGACGGCAGTGCTCCAGCAGCGTAGCCGGATCGAGCGGTGAGAATATGAATCCGGTTGCCGTATGGTTCTTCAGCGTTGTCGGCGACCAGTCGACCACCGAATCGAGCAGTCCGCCGGTGGCGTGCACCAGTGGCAACGTGCCATAGCGCTGGCTGTACATCTGATTCAACCCGCACGGCTCGAAGCGAGAAGGCATGGCGAACACATCTACTCCGGCCTCGATCTGGTGCGACAGACCTTCATCGAATCCGATCTGCACGGCAACCTTGCCCGGGTGGCGTAACGCGAGTTGCTGGAAACGAGCCTGCAGCGCCGGGTCTCCCGAGCCGAGCACGGCCAGCTGCGCCGGCGAGCCGACGAGGTCGTCCACCACGTCCGCCAGTACGTCGAGTCCCTTCTGATCGGTCAGCCGACTCACCACGCCGAACAGTGGCGTCTGCGGCGCATCCTGCAAACCCAGGCGCAGTTGCAGCGCACGCTTGTTGTCCTGCTTCGCCGCCAGCCTGGATGCATTGTAATAACGTTCGATATAAGGATCGGTTTCCGGGTCCCAGGCATCGATGTCGATGCCATTGAGAATGCCGATCAGAACATCGCTGCGACGCGAAAGCAGGCCTTGCAGCCCCATGCCCAGCGATTCACCCTGGATTTCCCGGGCATAGTTCGGGCTCACCGTCGTGATGCGGTCGGCGAATTGCAGTCCGCCTTTCAGGAACGACATGTTGCCGTAAAACTCGACGCCTTCGATGGAAAACGCCTGCGGCGGCAGGCCCAGACGGTTCGCGCTCTGCGCCGGAAAAATGCCCTGGTAGGCAAGATTGTGAATGGTAATGACACTGCGAGCCCGCGGTCCGCCGACGTAGTTGAGGTAAACCGGCGCGAGTCCGGTCTGCCAGTCGTTGCAGTGGATGATGTCCGGCTTCCACGCGGGAAACGGCGTGCCCGGCGTGGACAGCAGCGCGCCAACATAAGAAAGCAGGCCGAATCGCAAGTCATTGTCCTGCCAGTCGGCTGCCGCGCTGTCCTGGTAGGGTCCGCCACTACGATCGTAAATGGGACATTCGATCACGAGCAGCGGCAGACCCGAGGGTAGCTTCGAGGCAATCAGGACCGCCGGCGGGATGCCCGGCAATCCGGGCAGCGTCGCCACCCGGCTGCGGGTCTTGAGTGCCGCCATAACCTGCGGATAACCGGGCACGAGCACGCGCATATCCACGCCAAGCGCGGCCAGCGCCACCGGCAGCGCGGCACTGACATCGGCCAGCCCGCCGGTCTTGATCAGCGGCGCGATTTCCGAAGTCGCGAAGAGAACCTTGAGTTTCTCGGGGACGGCCATTGAATATCTGTATGCGGTCTTTTGACTATCGAGGATCGTGACTGCGTGACTGTCGTGACTACGTGACTATCGTATTCCTTCGGGGGAAGGCCTTTTCGGCGTCACGACAGTCACGCAGTCACGGCATTTACGGCCCTTCACACTGCAGGACGAGGGCGCCCAGCGGCGGCAGGACAATGGCGGCCGATTGATCGTGACCCATCCACGGGAAAGGTTGAGCGGCAATAATGCCGGCATTGCCGGCGTTGGAGCCGGCGTAGAACACGGAATCGCTGTTGAACACTTCACGCCATTGCCCCGGCCGCGGCAGGCCAACACGATAGCCGTGCCTGGCCACCGGCGTGAAATTGAGCGCCACCACGACGGACCTTGCGGCACGGTCGCGGCGCTCGAAACACAGGATGGACTGGTCCGAGTCATTGCAGTCTATCCAGCGGAATCCATCCGCTTCGAAATCGAGCTCGTGCAGCGCCGGCAGATCGCGGTAAAGGCGGGATAGATCGTGCATCATGGTCTGCACGCCGCGGTGCCAGTCGATGCCGAGCAGCCCCCAGTCGAGTTCGCCGCTTGCGCGCCATTCGCGTCCCTGCGCGAACTCGTTTCCCATGAAGGTCAGTTTCTTGCCGGTCGCCAGGAACTGGTAAGCCAGCAGCAGTCTGACGTTGGCGAATTTCTGCCAGGCGTCGCCCGGCATCTTGCCCAGCAAGGAACCCTTGCCGTGCACCACTTCATCGTGCGACAGCGGCAACAGGAAATTCTCGCTGTAAGCGTAGATCTGGCCGAAGGTAAGCTGATTGTGGTGAAAGCGGCGGTGTACCGGATCATTCTGCATGTAAGCCAGCGTGTCGTTCATCCAGCCCATGTTCCACTTGATCGAGAAACCGAGCCCGCCCAGGTACACCGGTCGCGACACCATCGGCCAGGAGGTGGATTCCTCAGCGCAGGTCAGCGCGCCGGGAAAATCACGATGCACCATGACGTTCAGTTCGCGCAGGAACTCGATCGCGTCCAGGTTTTCTCGCCCGCCGTACTTGTTCGGAATCCATTCTCCGGCTTTGCGCGAGTAGTCGAGGTAGAGCATGGATGCGACCGCGTCGACACGCAGCCCGTCGATATGGCATTGCGCCAGCCAGTAATGCGCACTGGACAGCAGGAAGCTTTTCACTTCCTTGCGCCCGTAATTGAATATATGCGTTCCCCAGTCCTGGTGGAAGCCCAGGCGCGGATCTTCATGTTCGTAGAGTGCAGTCCCGTCGAAACGCGCCAGTGAAAACGCATCGGTGGGAAAATGCGCCGGCACCCAATCGAGGAGCACGCCGATGCCGGCCTGGTGGCAGGCATCGACGAAGGCCTTGAACCCATCGACGCTGCCAAAGCGGCTGGTCACCGCGAAATAACCGGTCGTCTGGTAGCCCCAGGATTCGTCCAGCGGATGCTCGGAAATCGGCAGCAGCTCGATGTGCGTATACCCCATCTCGACCACGTACGGGATCAGGCTTTGCGCCAGTTCCGCGTAGTTGTAGAAGCGACCGTCAGGATGGCGCCGCCACGAGCCAACATGCACTTCATAGATATTGATCGGCGCATGCAGCCAATCCCACCGGGCACGAGCGCTCATCCACTGCTCGTCGCCCCAGACGTAGACATCATTGATCACTTGCGTAGCCGTACCCGGGCGCAACTCGTGATGGCGCGCGTACGGATCAGACTTCACGAAGACTTCGCCGCTGGCGCGATTGCGAATCTCGTACTTGTAGAGTGTGCCCGCATCGACCCCGGGAATGAACAACTCCCATACACCGCTCGCACCGTGCGCCGACATCGGATGCGAACGCCCGTCCCAGCGGTTGAAGTCGCCCACCACACTGACTCTGGACGCGTTCGGCGCCCAGCAGGCAAAGCACGTGCCGTCGACGCCGTCACGCTGTTCGATGCGGCTGCCGAGAATCCGGTAGGCCTGCTCCAGCCGACCTTCATTGAACAAGTACAGGTCGTCCGCGCTGATCGCCGGCGCAAAGCTGTAAGGGTCGAAACTGTCGAACTCGCGTCCCGCTTCGTTCACCCGCAATTGCACCGGCCGCGCTGGCGCTTCGGCACCCTGCCAGGCAAATACGCCCTGCGGGTGAATGCGTTTCATGAGTTCAAACCCGGTCGCCGTGCGCACTGCTACGTCGGAGGCATACGGCCGGAACACGCGCAGCGACCAGTCCCGGCCGGTTCGTCGCAACCCGAGCAGGCCGAAGGGATCGTGGTGGCGGGCGCCGACCAGGGCCTCCAGGTCATCGGCTGCGGGCAATTCGAGCGTGGTGATCATCGTCGGAAGAGGTGTGCGGTCAGGGATTTCGTGACTGCGGGCGGCGTCACACCTATTATAAGCAGGGCTCTGCATTTGAGGCCTGCACTTTCATGCCGGGCCCTGTCGCGGGCGGACGGCGCAGGGAAACGATAGCGCGAACGTCGTCGACCTGATTGTTCAACGTGAGCACCAGGAAGGATCATGATCGATAGCGACCAGAATGTGCGTTTCGTCAGTGTACTGACCAAGAATACCTATGCGTTGGTGCTGGCGGGCGGACGCGGCAGCCGGCTGAAGAATCTGACCGACTGGCGCGCCAAGCCAGCGGTGCCGTTCGGCGGCAAGTTCCGCATTATCGATTTTCCCATGTCGAACTGCGTGAATTCCGGAATCCGCCGCATCGGTGTCGCCACACAATACAAGTCGCACAGCCTGATCCGGCACCTGCAGCGCGGCTGGAGTTTCCTCGATGGTCGCTTTCAGGAGTTCGTCGACATTCTGCCCGCCTCGCAACGTATCGCGGAAGAGAACTGGTATCTCGGAACGGCCGACGCGGTTTATCAGAATCTGGACATTTTGCGCACCTACGAACCGGACTACATCCTGATCCTGGCCGGCGACCATATCTACAAGATGGATTACGGAAAAGTGCTCGCCTATCACGTCGCCAAGAACGCGGACATGACCGTCGCCTGCCTGGAAGTTCCGCGCGAGGAAGCCACGGCCTTCGGCGTCATGGGCGTCAACGAGGACTGGCGGGTCAGCGAATTCGTCGAAAAGCCTGCCAACCCGCCTTCCATTCCCGGCCGGCCGGACATGGCGCTCGCGAGCATGGGCATCTACGTGTTCAACGCACCCTTTCTGTACGAGCAGCTCGTGCGCGATTCCATAACGCCGAATTCGGCCCACGACTTTGGCAAGGACATCATCCCCCATCTGGTGCCGCGCTACCGCGTGTTCGCGCAGCGCTTCGATGACAGCTGCGTCGGCCAACGCGACAAGCCCGCGTACTGGCGGGACGTAGGCACGGTCGATGCGTATTGGGAATCGAATCTGGACCTCACCCGGGTAACGCCGGATCTCAATATGTACGACAAGGAGTGGCCGATCTGGACGCATCAAGAACAGGTGCCCCCCGCGAAATTCGTGTTCGACGACGAAGGCAGGCGCGGCGGCGCGGTCGATTCCGTCGTATCCGGGGGCTGCCTCATCAGCGGCACGACCGTGAAACGCTCGCTGCTGTTTTCCAGCGTGCGCGTGCACAGTTACGGCAGCATCGAGGACTCTGTCATCCTGCCGGACGTCGTCGTGAACCGGCACGTGAAACTGCGGCGAACGGTCGTGGACAAGGGTTGCGTATTGCCGGAAGGCCTCACCGCGGGTTTCAATCCGGAGGAAGACCGCCGGCGCTTTCACGTTTCCGAACGCGGCATCACGTTGATCACACCGGAAATGATCGGCCAGGAAATTTTCCATCAACGTTGAACGGATGGTACGCGCCCGTCGGGGCGGCTTCGATTCCCCATGAGTGAGCGCAAAAAAATCGATCTGGTGGTCTTCTGGCACATGCACCAACCGGATTTCCGCGACCACGCCAGCGGCGAATTCGTGCAGCCCTGGGTATATCTGCACGCTATCAAGGACTACAGCGATATGGCCGCGCATCTCGAAGCGCATCCGGGCATGCGCGTGGTACTGAACTTCACGCCGGTACTGCTCGACCAGCTGGAGGATTACACAGAGCAATTCGCCAGCGGACGCTTTCGCGATCCTTTGCTGCGCCTGCTTGCGCAGCCGGATCTGCAGCAACTCGACCAGGCCAGCCGTGACCTCATCCTGAAATCCTGTTTCCGGGCCAATCACCAGAAACTCATCGATCCTTATCCGGCCTACAAACGCCTGCTGGAATTCTTCCGGTTCGCACAAGGCCACGGCGATGCCGGCATGATTTACCTGTCGGCGCAATACCTCGGCGACCTGCTGGCGTGGTATCACCTGTCGTGGATGGGCGAGACCGTGCGTCGGCGCGACGGCGTTGTGCCCGGACTGATCGCCAAGGCGCATGACTTTACGCATCAGGACCGCCTGCAATTGATCGAGATCATCGGCCGGGAAGTGCGCGATGTCATTCCACGCTACCGTAAGCTGTTTGAAGCAGGCCGCATCGAATTGACCACCACGCCCGAATACCATCCGATCGGCCCCTTGCTGCTTTCCTTTGAAGTCGCACGGGAAACAGTTCCGGACGCACCGCTGCCGCAGAGTCCGCAATACCCGGGCGGGCGCGAGCGCGCACTGGCGCAAGCAGACGCGGCCACGCGCAGCCATACCCGGCGCTTCGGCCGGCCGCCGCGGGGAATGTGGCCGGCCGAAGGCGCGGTATCGCGCGAGTTCGCCGACCTGCTGGCGCGCGGCGGCTGCGAGTGGATTGCCAGCGGAGAAGGGGTGCTTGTCCACAGCCTGTTGCAAAGCGGCAGCGCACGGTCCGAACGGCTAGAGTACCTGTACCGGCCTTACCGGGTCGGCGACGGGCAAGCTGCGATCACCTGTTTTTTCCGCGACGAGCGTCTCTCCGACCTGATCGGATTCGAATATGCGAAATGGCATGGCAAGGACGCGGCGGCGCATTTCGTCGCCAGGCTGGAAGAAATTGCCGCCAAGGCGGGCGAAGACCGGCCTGTCGTCAGCGTGATCCTGGATGGCGAGAACGCCTGGGAGTATTACCCCTATAACGGCTACTATTTTCTCGACGAGCTCTATGCTGCGCTGGAGGATAACGCGGATATCGCGACCACGACCTTCTCGCAGTTGCTCGATGAGAAGCGCGATGCCGCCGTCCTGCCTGTACTGGTGGCGGGCAGCTGGGTCTACGGCAACCTTTCCACCTGGATCGGCAGCCATGACAAGAATCTCGCCTGGGATCTGCTGTGCACCGCCAAGCACAGCTTCGATGCGGTCATGGCCAGCGGCCGGCTGGATGCCCGGGAAGTGGAGCAGGCCACGCGTCAGCTCGCCGATTGTGAAGCCTCGGACTGGTGCTGGTGGTTTGGTGACTACAATCCAGCCGAGTCGGTGATGGCATTCGACGCACTTTACCGCCGCAAGCTCGCTCATCTGTATGCGCTGCTGAAACTGCCGGTGCCGGCCGAACTCGACGTTCCGATCAGCCATGGAAAAGAAGCTTCGGAAGCGACCAATGCGATGCGCCGGGCCTCCTGACGGAACTCGCGGGTGAAGCGGGGGAACTGAATTCCGGCGGCGCGCGCAATAACAAAGTGCCCCGCGTTGGGCGATCTGCCGGACAACTGCTGCGAATAGTACGGCCATATGAACAGGAAAATTTCACTGCTTTTCGGCGTGCACGCCCACCAGCCGGCCGGCAACTTCGAGCACGTGATCGACGATGCGCACGCGCGTTGCTACAAACCGTTCCTGGAAACTGTGTACGGCTATCCGCAGTTCAGGCTGTCGGTGCATTTCAGCGGATGGCTGCTCGATTACCTGGCCCGGCGCTTTCCGCACGACATGTCGAAACTGCACGAGATGGTCGCGCGCGGACAGGTCGAGATGTTTGGCGGCGGCGATACCGAACCGGTATTGGCGTCGATACCGGAACGCGACCGCCGCACCCAGCTTGCAGCCTTGTCGAACCGCCTGCAGGCCGCACTTGGCCAGCGACCGACCGGCGCCTGGCTTACGGAACGCGTATGGGAATCGTCGGTCACCTGTGCGCTGGCCGATTCCGACATCCGCTATGTCACCGTCGACGATTACCATTTCCTGTGCGCGGGCAGGCGCAGCGAAGAGCTTACTGGTTACTTCTCGACGGAAGAAAGCGGCAACCGTCTCGACTTGTTTCCAATTTCGGAAGCACTGCGCTACCGCATCCCGTTTTCCACGGCAGCCGACGCGATCCGCTACCTCGAGTCGCTGGCCACGGAGGATGGCGCCGCCGCCGCGATTTACTTCGATGACATCGAGAAGCTCGGCATCTGGCCGGAGACCTATGTGTGGGTCTATGAGAAACAGTGGCTCAAGCAATTCATCGAAGGTGTGCTGGCATCGCCGTCGATTGAATCCGGGCTGTATCGCGACTTCCATGGCGCACAGCGCTCTCGCGGAGTGGTCTACCTGCCGACCACGTCGTACATCGAGATGAACGAATGGACATTGAACGCGGACAGCGCCAATCGTTTCGCCGACCTGGTGAAGCAGGAGAAGGATCACCAGCGCTACGAATACAACAAACCCTTCCTGCGCGGCGGCATCTGGCGCAACTTCCTGTCGCGTTACGCCGAATCGAACTGGATGCACAAGCGCATGCAACAGCTTTCAGCGCGCGTGGAAGGCATCGGCGCCGGCGCGCCGGCGCGCATGCGCGAACTGCTGCACCTGGCGCAGGCCAATGATGCCTACTGGCACGGACTGTTCGGCGGCATCTACCTGCCGCACCTGCGGCGCGCGGTATGGAATGCGATCGTCGAGCTGGAGGCATTGCTCGACCAGCTTTCGCCGCGCAAATTGGCCGCAGTCGATCTCGACCTCGACGGCTGCGACGAATTTTTCATTGGCAACGGCACGCTGCAGGCCGTCATCCGCGATGACGGCCATGGCGCGATCCACGAACTGGATGCCTATGGGCTACGCCACAATTTCGGCGATACCCTGACGCGGCGCACGGAGCATTACTATCGCAAGATCAGCGCCCAGCGCAGCGCGCAAAGTGAACAACACGACGGCGGCATCGCCTCCGCCCACGATCGCGTCAATTTTCGCCATCCGATCGGCGCCGAGGATCTGGTACCGGATGCGCTGCCCCGTGCCCTGTTCGTCGACCGGCAAAACAGCCAGCCGGTCCGCTACGCGCGCCCCTGTGTGCAGCACACCAGCGCGGAATTGTCGGCAGCGGGCATTGCCAAAACCATCTCGCTGGACGGCAACCGGCTCGTAGTTGCCTACAAACTCGACGCCGCGGACGCGCCGCTCGTAACCGAAATCAATCTGGCGATGCCGAGCTGCGACGGTTATTCCGGTCGATACGTCGTGAACGGCACAGTGCCGGGAGGCTTCGGACAATCGTTTGAATGGGAAGCTGTCGAGACATTGGCGCTGGAAGACGGCGTTTTGCGTGGGCGCGTCGTGCTTGCCTGCAACCGGCCGGTTACCGTGACAGCAGCCCCGCATCACACCGTTTCCCAGTCCGAAGACGGGTTCGAAAAAATCATGCAGGCGGTTACGCTCAAGGTCTCGATGGGCCGTCAGGACGCCGGCATGTTCATGCTCACTCTCACGGTGGACGCCCTGGCCGGTTGACCTGCTTGTGAATCGGGTCAGACGTGGCCGTGCGGTTTGCGCCGGGAAGGCCGGTCGCCACCTCGGTCTCTCGCCGGTCATGCCCTGGCCGCAACGTCAGATAGGGGCAATCGGCGCGGCACTTTGCGCGCTTATCGAGGTCGAACAAGGTATGGGCTTCCGCATGGGGAAATCGCGCGTGCGTGATCCCCAAAATCGGGCAATGCGGTGCGTGTATGACGCGTCGGGACCCGTGATCGAACGGCAGCGGACAGAGTCCAAACCGGCCACAATGACCAAGGAGGAACGCAATGAATCGCGAAGAATATGTCGAGAAAATGAAAACGCAGATCGATGAATGGAACACGAAGCTGGCCAAGTGGGAAGTCGAAGTCCAGAAAGCGCAGGCCAGCGTCAAGGTGCACTATGAAACGCAGATTGTGGCACTGAAAAAGCAGCGCGACGAGGCGCTGAAACGCCTCAACGAAACGCGCGAAACCAGTCAGGCGGCCTGGATGGAAGTCAGCAAAAGCACGGAGAGCGCCTGGAAGACCATGCAGTCGGGTTTTGAAAAGGCCTGGGGAGAATTTCACAAAAGGAAATCCTGACCGGGCGGCACCAAGTTAGCGCGCGGCGGCGGCGGATGGCCCGGCACGGGGGCACGATCCACCCGTCAGCCGGGGAGGCCCCTTCATTTTTACATGGCCCCGAATTTGCAGGAGCAGGGGGCAGCGCCGGGCGATGCGTCCGGCCGAACGCACACCAGAGACCAGGAGGCAACATGCCCACAACCCAGCCCGGGAAGCCGCGCGCGACGCGCAAGACCCCTCCGGTCACGACGGCAGCGCGCCGCAAGGCTGCGGCAACGCCGGTGCCCGCGGCAAAAGTCGCGAAGAAATCGAAGAAAGCCAGTCCGGTCATTGCACAGGACACCTGGCGCGAAATGGTGGCTACCGCAGCCTATTATCGCGCGCAGGCACGCGGTTTCCAGCCTGGATCCCCCGAGCAGGACTGGCTGGCGGCAGAAGCCGCGCTCAAGCAACAACTCGGAAAAATCGTCATCACCTGATGTGCCGCCGGCCTCCAGCCGGCAATGGGTTGCGGTCTCCTCATCGCCCCGCCCCGAGGCACGTGTGCCTGCCGACCTCGAGCATCCCGCCTTTGCGGCGATACGGGCCTGTTGTACGCTTCGACTCGTGCGAATAAAACCATAATGAGGAGAAGCAATGAGCACCAGAAAGAAGCCCGAAGAGTTGCGCAGCCACCGCTGGTATGGCGCACAGGACCTGCGCTCCTTTGGACACCGTTCGCGCACGCTGCAGATGGGCTTTGCGCACGAGGACTACAAGGGCAAGCCGGTCATTGCGATCATCAATACCTGGAGCGACATCAACAACTGTCACTCGCATTTCAGGCAACGCGCCGAAGAGGTCAAGCGTGGCGTATGGCAAGCGGGCGGTTACCCGCTGGAGATGCCGGCCATCGCGCTGGCGGAAGTGTTCCAGAAACCGACCACGATGATGTACCGCAACTTCCTCGCCATGGAGACCGAGGAATTGCTGCGTTCCTATCCGGTGGACGGCTGCGTGCTGATGGGCGGTTGCGACAAGACCACGCCGGGACTGCTGATGGGCGCCATCAGCATGAACCTGCCGGCGATCTTCATGCCCGCCGGGCCGATGCTGCGCGGCAACTGGCAGGGCAAGACGCTGGGTTCCGGGTCTGACGTGTGGAAATACTGGGACGAATTGCGCGCCGGCAACATCACCGAGCGCGACTGGCGCGAGATCGAAAACGGCATCTCGCGCTCGCCCGGCACCTGCATGACCATGGGCACGGCCTCGACCATGACCAGCGTCGCGGAAGCGCTCGGCTTCAGCCTGCCCAATTCGTCGACGATTCCGGCCGTGGACTCGAACCACAGCCGCATGGCCGACTACAGCGGCCGGCGCATCGTCGACATGGTGTGGGAGGACCTCAAGCCGCGCGACATCCTGACTGAGAAATCCTTCGACAACGCGATCCGGGTACTGATGGCGCTGGGCGGTTCGACCAACGGCCTGATCCACGTCATCGCCATGGCCGGACGCGCCGGCATCAACATCCCGCTGGAGCGCTTCGAGGAGATCGGCAAGAAAACGCCTTACCTGGTGAACATGCGGCCGTCCGGCAAGTACCTGATGGAAGATTTCTATTACGCGGGCGGCCTGTCCGCGATGCTCGAAGGCATGCGCAAGCTGCTCGACGTGAACGAACTCACCTGTACCGGCAAAACCCTCGGCGAGAACATCGCCGGCTCGAAGATCTACATCGACGACGTCATCCGCACCCCGGACAACCCGATGCAACCCGAGGGCGGCCTGATCGTATTGCGCGGCAACCTCGCGCCCGACGGCGCCGTCATCAAATCCACCGCCGCCGATCCGAAGCTGCTCAAGCACGCGGGTCGCGCCATGGTGTTCGACGACTACAACGACATGTCTGCGCGGCTCGATGATCCGAACCTCGACGTCGATGCCGACTCGGTGCTGATCCTGCGCAATGCCGGTCCGCTGGGCGGGCCGGGCATGCCGGAGTGGGGCATGCTGCCGATCCCGAAAAAATTACTCAAGCAGGGCGTGCGCGACATGGTGCGCATCTCGGATGCGCGCATGAGCGGCACCAGCTACGGCACCTGCGTGCTGCATGTGTCGCCGGAGTCGTGGATCGGCGGACCGCTGGCACTGGTGAAGACCGGCGACATCGTCGAACTGGACG
>JBDTRK010000068.1:0-18060 GCA_039931685.1 Betaproteobacteria bacterium
GGCCAGGCCGATGCGTTGTACTTTCCCAGCCGCCATTTGCCGATGCGCGCCGACCTGTTTTCGCATGTGGCCTGGCAATTGAACACGCGCGCGCTGGTCAAGGTGTATGCGTGGATGCCGGTCATGGCCTTCGAACTGCCTTCGGACAATCCGCTCGCCGAACTCGTCGTGCAGTCGTCCGACTCGGCCGCGCCGGCGTCGGGCGGCCGTTACCGCAGGCTGACGCCGTTCAGTCCGGAAGTGCGCGAGACCGTCGGCGAAATCTATGAAGACCTGGCGCGGCATGCGCGCTTCGACGGACTGCTGTTCCACGACGACGCGACGCTCGATGATTTCGAGGACGCGAGCCCGCTTGCCTTGCAGGAATACGAACGCTGGGGTCTGCCGCCATCCATTGACGCGATTCGCGCCGACCCGGCATTGCTTGAGCGCTGGACCAGCCGTAAGACCGCGGCACTGATCGCCTTTACCGGCGAACTGGCCGAGCGCGTGCGCCGTTACCAGGGAGCGATCAAGACTGCACGCAATCTGTACGCGCGCACCGTGCTGGAGCCCGCCAGCGCTGCACGCTTCGCGCAGGCGCTGCCCGATTTCCTGGCATCCTACGATTACACCGCATTGATGGCGATGCCGCGGCTCGAGGGGGCGACGCGGCCCGCAGACTGGCTCGATGCGTTGGTGCGCAAGGTCGCGGCGCAGCCGGGTGGGCTGGCCAGGACGGTATTCGAACTGCAAAGCGTCGACTGGACGACACGCCTGCCGGTGCCGGCGCCGGAGCTCGCCGCGCAGATGCAGGCCTTGCAGCGGCGCGGCGTGGTTAATTTCGGCTACTACCCGGACGATTCCGTCGCCGACCGGCCGGCGCTGGCGATCATCAAGCCGGCCATATCGCTGCAGAATTTTCCTCGCAAGGACTGACACGGCCATGAAGCTTTCCCATCATGTTTGAAGATTTCGGCCTGGCCGGCAAAATCCTGTTCGGGTTCGCGTTTTATTACCCGTTGTTCATGGCGTATCACTGGATGATCGGCGCGCTCTACTACTTCTTCCACTACGAGATCAAGGCGGGCCGGGTCAATCAGCAGCCGCCGTTGCCGTCGACCCCGGGCGTGACCATCCTGGTGCCCTGCCACAACGACCAGGCGATCATCGCCGAAACCATCGTGCATCTGATGCAGCAGAACTATCCGGATTTCGAGGTCATCGCCATCAATGATGGCAGCCGGGACGGCACCGGCCGCATTCTCGACGAACTCGCCGGCCGCCACCCGCGCCTGCGCGTGATCCATCTCGCGGCCAATCAGGGCAAAGCCATGGGGCTGACGACCGGGGCCATGATGACCCGCAACGAATTCCTGGTCTGCATCGATTCCGACGCGCTGCTCGACAAGAACGCGGTGAACTGGATGATGTGGCATTTCCTGTCGAGCGCGCGGGTTGGCGCGGTCACCGGCAACCCGCGCATCCGCAACCGCTCGACGCTGTTCGGCCGCGTCCAGGTCGGCGAGTTTTCGTCCACGGCCGGCCTGCTCAAACGCGCGCAACGCACCTATGGCCGCCTGTTCACGATGTCGGGCGTCATCGCCGGCTTCCGCAAGTCCGCCTTGCACCAGGCCGGTTACTGGAGCCCGGACATGCTGACCGAGGACATCGACATCACCTGGAAGCTCGAACTCAACAAGTGGGACGTGCGCTTCGAGCCGCGCGCGCTGTGCTGGATCCTGATGCCGGAAACGCTGCGCGGCCTGTGGCGCCAGCGCCTGCGCTGGGCAATGGGCGGGGCGCAGGTGATCTTCCGCCACTTCGCGCAGCTGCGCAGCTGGCGCGAACGGCGCATGTGGCCGATCTTCCTCGAGTACTTCGTCAGCATGCTATGGGCCTACACCATGCTGGTCACCTTCATGCTGTGGGGCGCGGGAAAATTCTTCGACTTGCCGCAGGCATTGCAGGTGCCAACGCTGGCGCCCGGATTCTCCGGCGTGCTGATCGGCATTACCTGCATGGTGCAGGTGGCCATCGCGTTGCTGATGGATTCGCGCTACGAGAAAGGCCTGTTCCGCTATTACTTCTGGATGATCTGGTACCCGGTCGCGTTCTGGGTCATCAACGTTTTCACCACCGTCGTCGCCACGCCCCGTGTCCTCTTGCGCCGGACCGGCAAGCGTGCAACCTGGCGCAGCCCTGATCGAGGCATCCATACCACATGAGCGAACATGTTATCGAACGACCAGACTTGCAGGCGCCGGCAGTGCGCGCCTTTTTCGGCATGCTGACCGTCGTGCTGTGGACCACCTACGTCCATCTGTTGTTGCCGCTGGCGACGTTGCTGGCGTGGTACTTCGGTTACAACGCGGTGTACGAGGAAATGGTGATGCGCCGCGGTTGGGAGTCCCTGGTCGAGCTGATCGGCTTCTACGCCATTGTCGTTTTGGTCATGGGCGTGATCCAGGTCGGCTGGGCGTCGATCAACTGGGCGCGCTTCTACGGCGAGCGCGATCGGCGCCGGCTGCGCGAGCGCCGGGTCGACATGGAAATCGACAAGATGTTCATGATGAACACCGCCGAGTTCCCCGTCTGGCTGAACGCGAAGAGACTGGTCGTGCATCACCATGAAACCCTGCCGCTGATCGTGGCGGTGGAAGCGACGTAAGAAAGGCAGGACTGAGGACGCAGGACTGAGGACTGAGTAAAAGACTCAACCCGGGCGCCAGCCGGAGATTTAGGTTCTTACTCAGTCCTCAGTCCTCATCTCTCAGTCCTCGTCCCGCAGCCCCGTTCGGGGCCGAACTGCATGTCCGAAAATGGCTAGCGCGCTTGCCCGGCAGCAGGCAACATGCGCGCATGCAACTCGATCCGGAAAGTTGTTACCAGGCGCTGGTAAGCCGCGATGCGCGCTTTGACGGGCTGATGTATGTCGGTGTTTCCTCCACCGGCATTTACTGCCGCCTGATCTGCAACTCGCGGCGGCCGCTTAAACGCAACTGCAGTTTTTATCGCAACGCCGCCGCCGCGGAACAGGCCGGGTTCCGGCCCTGCCTGCGCTGCCGTCCGGAGATCGCGCCCGGCAACGCGCTGGTCGATTCGCGCAACCGGCTGGCAGTGGCGCTTGGGCGCCGCATTGAGGATGGCGCGCTGAACGAAATCAGCGTTCCGAAACTGGCCGCCGAAATGGGCATCGGCGAGCGCCATTTGCGGCGCGTGATTCAGGACGAATTCGGCGTTTCGCCGAACAAGCTGCTGGAAACGCAGCGGCTGCTGACGGCGAAAATGCTGCTGACCGACACTTTGCTGCCCGTCACGGAAATTGCCTATGCCAGCGGCTTCGCCAGCCTGCGGCGTTTCAATGACGCCTTCAAGACCAACTACCGTCTGAATCCCAGCCAGTTCCGCCGCGGTGTCGGCGGATCGAAAGTGGCGGATCGCTTTGTTTTCGACCTAGGCTACCGGCCGCCGCTTGACTGGGACACGCTGCTGCATTTCCTGGAGAGGCGGCTGTTCGGTGGCGTCGAAGCGGTTGTCGCCTCTGCTTACCTGCGCACCGTGAGCATTGGCGGGCGCGTGGGCTGGATACGCGTGCGGCCCAGCTCGCGCCGCCACGCGTTGTCCGTTGAAATTTCTCCGGAACTGGGGCGCGCGATTCCTGCCGTGCTCACGCGGGTGCGCAAGCTCTTCGACCTGGGGGCGGAGCCCGAGCGCATTGCGCAACGCCTGGGCACGCTCGCCGCATCCTGCCCGGGATTGCGCTTGCCCGGCAGTTTCGACGCTTACGAAGTGGCGATCCGCGCCGTGCTCGGCCAGCAGATCAGCGTGAAGGCGGCGACGACCATCGCCGGCCGTTTTGCGCAAGCCTTCGGCGAGCCGGCCGAGACACCGTTCCCGGAATTGCGCCTGCTGATGCCGACCGCGCAACGCGTTGCCAAGGCTTCGCCGGCGGCGATGATGAAGATCGGCGTGACGTCGGCGCGCGCGAATACCTTGCTTGGGGTGTCGCGCGCGATGGCGCGCAACCCGCACCTGCTCGAACCCGGCGCCGACGTCGAGCAGGCAATCTCGCGGCTGAAGGCATTGCCCGGCATCGGCGAATGGACGGCGCAGTACCTGGCGATGCGCGCCTTTTCCTGGCCGGACGCGTTCCCGGCGACCGACCTGGGCATTCGCAAAGCACTGGGCATGGACGACGAACGCAGGATTCTCGCGCACGCGGAAATCTGGCGGCCGTGGCGCGGCTATGCCGCAATGCATTTATGGAGGACGCTCGCATGACCACTTTCTATACGACCTTTGACAGTCCCGTAGGCGCGTTGCTGCTGATGTCCGATGGCAAGTCGCTCACCGGATTGCATACGGACAACGACAAGCACCGTCCGGCCATCCGTCCCGACTGGACGCGCGATGACGGCAAGATCCCGTTCGCGCAGGCCATTGCGCAACTGCGCGCCTATTTCGACGGCAAGCTGACCGAGTTCGACCTGCCGCTGGCGCCGCAAGGCACCGACTTCCAGATGGCCGTTTGGCGCGAACTCTGCAATATTCCATTCGGGATGACGATTTCTTACGCGGAACTGGCGCGCCGCATCGGCAGGCCGACCGCGTCACGTGCCGTCGGCCACTCGAATGCGCGCAATCCGATCTCGATCATCGTGCCTTGCCATCGCGTCATCGGTGCCGACAACTCCCTGACCGGCTACGCGGGCGGACTTGAGCGCAAGCGCGCGTTGCTGGCGCTGGAGGCCGGACGGGCAGGGCCGCGTAAAGGGCAACTCGCGTTGGGAGGGGTCTAGGGCGCTAAATCGCGCATCCCGCCGGACCACGCGCCTGATCGGCAGGCGGCTTGTGAATCTGGTCAGGCATGGCCTTGATGAGCGAGGCCTGAAGAGGTTCGAGCGTCAGGCTTCAGTGCGTGTTCGCGTGCGTGGACCAGTCGACGTCGCCGCAAATCACTACTGGCTTGCCATCTACGGTTGTCGCAATAGAGAACGTCACGCAGTGCGCATAACCGGCCAGTGACCGGTAGCGACGCGTGACCTGGACCACCTCGGGTTCCTGCATTGCGCGGCGGAAGAAGTCCCGCCGCGACCAGTCTCCGTCCACGTGTTCGATCAGGTCGGAAAAATTCACCGCCTGAGGCGCTGGTGCGCCGGCTACCGCCAATTCCGCGCCGATCTGTCCGCCGTCGCCGCCGAGGAGGAAGCAGCGGATGGCGCCGTCGAGTTTGAGAAAGTCACGGCAAGCCGTGTCGAAGTCGGCTCCCTCTTGCATGAGCGCATCCGCATGCTGGATCGCGGCGATGAAGGGCCGCCGCTCGTCGCGGTAGCGATGGATGTCGCCAGGTGAGGCGCTGCGCAGCTTCTTGATGTGCGAGGAGTGCAGGGCATCCTCGTCCAGCACGGTCCTGGATTGCGCTCCGAGAGCATGATCCGGCGCGAGCTTTTCCTTGTAGCGGTCCCATAGGTCGTCGAGCACGCGGCCGGGATCATCGTATTCGCCGACATTGTCGTACAGCGGACCGAAATAAAAGCCACTGGCCAAATCCGCATCGGCTTCGATCGCCATCAGCGCTTCCGATTCGGATTCCAGCCGTTCCAGCAATACCAGTGTTCCCATTTCGTGCAGCAGCGACACCGCGTGCAGCAGCCTCTTGCGCACCGATTCGTTGGCCACTGCTCCAGCGACGACGCCGTGATCGATCTTGACGATATCCGGACCCGTGCGAATCACGGTGTCCATGTCGGCGTCCTCGATTCCAAGGTCGTCGATGCAGATCAGACAACCCAGCGCGCGATATTCGGCTGCTGCCGCGTCGAGCTGTTCGAGCTTCAGCAGGTAGGCGGGAATGTCGAGCACGACCCGGTGTCGGGCAATCCCGTAGTGCTCGAACAGCGTGCCGAGGAATTGCGCGCTGTGCGCGTGGTCAAGAAAGACTTCGGGATGCAGGTTGAGGAACAGAAGCCCGGGCGGGTTGCTGCTGGATGCGAAGTTGTGCACGTGCATGGTCGCGCCCAGCAGATCGAGCAGGCAGGTCTCGGAAAAATTATCGACCGGGCCGAACATCGCCGCCGGATCGACGGCGCTGCCGTCTTCGTCGGCGCCGCGCAGGTTTGCCTGGAAGCCCACGGCCTTCTTGTGCGGCAGGCTGAACGCCGGCTGGAATACCGTACGGAGTTCCAGATCTTTGAACCATCCCGAAGCCTGGCCAGCCTGCTCTGTAAGCATGCTCTGGACGAAGCTGAGTGTGTAGCCAGGAAATTGAGTACTCATCGGCACCTCTATGCCGCAAGCGTGCGCACCACCTGCGCATACGCCCGCCAACGCAAGATGGACACCCGCGCCGGGACTTTGTTCGCAAAGTTGCTCGTTGCGCAGCCGATCGGCCCATACTGGAACAGGCTTCGGTAGCAAACAGGATTCGATCCTTTTTCAACTTTCGGGAGTAGGGCGCGAAGGCGCCGGACAGGGGGACGAATTGCGCAGGCAAGCGTCGGCGCAGTCCAATGGTGTGAAAAAGCCAGCGTCGCAACAGGCGTATTGGAACTGGCGTTCGTCAGGATAGTCTCTTATCCTGAGCGTAGTGACCAACCCGGTCCGCGTCTCGTTCCCGGTTTCTTGCCATGCCTAAGATTTACCGATCGGTTTGCTTTCTCGGCGCTTGCGCCGCCTTGCTGTTCGCCGCCGCCACTTGCAATGCCCAGGAGCACAACGATCGCAGCGATCCGTCGGTCAAGCTGCCGTGCCCGGAATGCGGGGCCATTTTCGATATCCGCGAGCAAAAGCGCGAGCGGGAATCTGCGCGCACTGCACCATCGGACCCGGTATCGACGAAGTGGACGATCCGGTTGACGTTGGGCGACAAGGCCGACCCTCACCCGCACGTGGACCTGATCGGCAGCCGCGCGATGCGCGAGGCAATGACGGAGACCTATTACGTGGTGGTGGTGCGTTTCGACGACAACCGCTGGCAACGCATTGAAGTGGCGGACCGTGACGGGCTCAAGATCGGCGACCGTGTCCACGTTCACCAGAACCGCATCGAACCCGACGACCGCGACTTGCCTTGAGTCGTGTCGATGGTTTCAGGCCGGCTTTGTTCCGTGGCCGAGCATTTTCGCCAGCCGGCTCAGACGGGTATCGGGAATGCCGTGGGCTTCCAGGCTGCCCGCCGTCTGGATGAGATAGTCCGCGCACGAACCATAATGACCCGTCGCTCGTGACGCAATGGCGACGATGCGTTCGTCGGTGAGCTTGCCGGTGTAACCCGGCTTGGTCCGGTTGACCACGAAAGCGATGGCGCGCACGGCACCGGCCCCGGTCTGCGCGCTTACCCAGCGCGGCAGGTAAGTGCCCGCGATCATCTCGCGGCGCCAGAGAATGGCCAGTTCGTCGGCGACCTTTTCCCGATGCAGCCGGTAGGCCACACCATGGCACGAGCCCCCGCCGTCCAGCCCCAACACCAGGCCCGGCACGTCCGGCGAGCCGCGATTGACCTTCGACCAGACGTAGAACCCCCGGTGAAAGCCATGAATCCTTGCCGCGCGCCGCTCGGCGAATTCCAGCAACGGGTTCCAGATCAGCGACCCGTAGCCGAATACCCACACCGGCTCGCCTTTGCGGTGACCGGCCAGGGTCTGAGCAAGGGAATGCGCCACTTCCTCGTCCGACATCAGCAGATGTCCATGGCCGGAATCGCGCACCGCCTTGCGTACGCCATCCTGCTCAAGGACAGTGCGGTCTACCTTTGCCAATGCATCTCCGAGATGTCCATCATCGCCCGTTCAGCCAATGCCATGTTGCCACTGCCGGTGATTATGCGATGGAACATCTGCTAATGTCTGCGTAAATGCCATGGAACGGTTCGGCTACGATGCAACGGGAGGCGGTTTGAACAAGCATGGATGGCGGGCATCGCAGGCGCTGCGACGGCTTGTGCCGGGATTGCTCGCAATGGCAGTCGTCTTGCTGCCGGCGTGCGCCTATCGGGCAACCTTGCCCGACACGGCCGCTGCGGCGTCCGCCGGTTTGCCGTACGGAGGCTTCGCGCTGGGCACGGACGTGGATGGCGGCGCCCTGGTCGCCGACGTGATTGCCGGACCGGCGGCACTGGCGGGCTTGTCGCCGGGCGACAGGATCGATACCGTTGCCGGTGAAAAAGTCGGCGCGGCGCGCCTTCTCGAGATCATTCAGGCCGCATCTCCGGGGACGCGATTGCCGCTGCGCGTCGTGCGCGACGGCCGCGTACTGGAACTTGAATTTGTTGTCGGCGATCGCGCGCAGTGGGCCTCGCCATCCGCATTCGCCGCGCGCGTTGCCTTCGTTGCGCCGCCGCCGCGAACGACCCCGGTGTGGCTCGACGGCGTCGCGGCGAAAGTTGCTGCCGCAGCACCCGGGCTCTTGCACGAGCGCGAACGCATTCAACGTATGTTCGACGAGCTTGTCCGCAAAGAGGAAGGATTCAACAATCTGCTGTTGAACCGGCAGGCGCTGGCCGATCCCGGCACGCTGATCGAATGGGAACGTCGCCTGGTCGCGGACATGCGGCCGGGGGAGCAAGCACGCGACCGCCTTGCGCCGCTGCTATGCGAAATCCTGAACCGCGATTGCGCTGCGATGCATGGCGCTGCGGCGGCCACGGGCGCGACCTCCTCGCTCGCCGGGTTTGCGCAATCCATAGCGGCGGCGAACCGGCGCGTGCGCGATGCCTTCGCCGCCGCTGGGTCCCGCGAAGGGCTGTACGGCGACCTGCGTTACCTGCTCGAAGAAACGGCTACGAAGCGGACACTGATCGATCAGCCCGACGCGCTGAAGGGCATTCGCGCGATGCAGGCAAGCATGCGCGTCGATTTCGCGGCGCTGCTCGATGCGTTCGACCTGTTGATCGTCGCCGCGTCGCGACCGCCCGACGCATCCGCCGCCGCGCGACGCAAGATTCCGGCCGAGCTGGCGGCCATGGTCGAAGGCGAGATTCTCGATTATGAGCAGGTCGATGGCGGATACGTCGTCATCGGCGGGCCAGGTCCGAACCGCTACCGCATGGACCGGCTCTATGCCGTCATCGATGGCGGCGGCGACGACCGCTATGAATGGGGCGACGGCATTGCGCTCGAAACGCAGATCGTGATCGATCTCGCGGGCAACGACCGCTACGAAGCCCGCATCGGCGGACCGGGCGCCGGATGGCTCGGCGCGGCGGTATTGATCGACATGGCGGGTAACGATACCTACGTCAGCAAACTCGGCGGATGCGGCGCCGGCGCGTTCGGCTTCGGCTTGCTGTTCGACGCCGCAGGCGCGGACGTCTACCGCTGCGATGCCTGGTCCGTCGGCGCTGGCATCTACGGCGCCGGCGTGCTGATGGATGCCGGCGACGGCTGGGACGCTTATATATCGCAGAGTCTGAGCCAGGGTGTCGGTGGCCCTGCGGGCGTCGGCCTGCTGCTCGATGCCGGCGGCGACGATCTGTACCGTGCCAACGGGCCGGTGCCGTCCATCTACGATACGCCCACGACCTTCATGAGTTTCAGCCAGGGGGTGGGCTTCGGCATCCGGCCTTACGACCACGGCGGCTTCGGCGCCCTGATCGACTTCGCCGGCAACGACCGCTACGAAGGCGGCGAATTCAGCCAGGGCGGCGGGTATTTCTGGGGCTCGGGGCTGCTGCATGACGCGGGCGGTAATGACTTCTACTACGGCGGCCGTTATACGCAGGGCTTCGCTGCGCATCAGGCCGCGGGATTGTTCTCCGACATGGCGGGAGACGACGTGCACTGGGGCATGCGCGCCGCGGCCCAGGGCGCGGCCTGGGATCAGTCCGTCGCGATGCTGTACGACGGCGGCGGCAACGACTTCTATCGTGCGGAATCGCTGGCGCAAGGCGCGGCCGCGCAACAGTCGCGGGCCTGGCTGTTCGACGCCGGCGGCAACGATGTCTACTGGTCGTCCGGCGATTCCGCGCAGGGCGTGGCGGGCGACAACGCCTACCACTACGTTGCCGGCGATCCGGTCGTGAGCCAGGGCGTGCTGCTCGATGCCGGTGGCGATGACCGCTATTCGAGCGGACTTGCGAATGGCGAAGTGCGTGTGCGCCATACGCAGGACACGGCGCCGAATGGCCAGGGCAACAGCGGGATTGCCATCGACGAGGGGCCCTGAGCGCGAGGGCCGCGGCCGGCAGGTGGGACAGTGCGCTAGACTTGCCACTGCATCGAAAATCCGGATCAACAAAATGCCCTTCCTGAGCACCGACGACAATGTAAAACTGCACTACGAGGAAAGCGGCACCGGCACGCCGATTGTCTTCGTGCACGAATTCGCCGGAGACTGGCGCACCTGGGAGGCGCAGCTGCGCCATTTCTCGCGCCGTTACCGCTGCATCGCCTACAACGCGCGCGGCTATCCGCCATCGGACGTGCCGGTGGATGTCGAACGCTATTCCCAGCAGCGCGCGCGCGACGACATTCTTGCCGTACTCGATGCGCTCGGCATCGAGCGGGCGCACATCGTGGGCAATTCCATGGGCGGGTTCGCGACACTGCATTTCGGCATGGCCTACTCGCAGCGGGCCCTGTCGCTCGTCGTCTGCGGATGCGGCTATGGCGCGCATCCGGATCAAACCAGGCAGTTCCAGGCGCAATCGCGCGAACTGGCGAAGTCGATGCTGGCGCAGGGCATGGCGCACATTGCGGCGACCTACGGTCACGGCCCGTCGCGCCTGCAGCTGAAAGAGAAGGATCCGCGCGGATTCGCCGAGTTCGTGCGCCATTTCTCCGAGCATTCCGCGCAAGGGTCGGCCAACACCATGCTGGGCTACCAGGCGCGGCGGCCGTCGCTGTATGACCTGACTGTTGAAATGGCGAATATCACCGCGCCGACGCTGATCGTCGCCGGCGACGAGGACGATGCCGTGCTGGAGCCGTCGTTGCTGATGAAGCGCACGATCCCCGGTGCCGGGCTGGTCGTGCTGCCCAAGAGCGGCCACATGACCAACCTCGAGGACCCGGCGTTGTTCAACCGCCTGCTGGAGGATTTCTTCCATCAGATCGAAGTCGGCCGATGGCCGGAAAAAACAGGACTCCGGACGTAGGCCCGGCTACGCTGGGTACCGGGCTAGGCCCATAACTCAGGACTTAGTGGATGCTCTAAAAATTTTTCACTGAGTCCTGAGTCCTACGTCCTGAGTCCTGCATTTAAATATCACCGATCACTGTTCACCGTTCACTGAATCATGGAAGCCCTCTCCCACCTGCGCGTAATCGACCTGACCCGGGTGCGGGCCGGGCCGACGTGTGTCAAGCAGTTCGCCGACTGGGGCGCGGACGTGATCAAGGTCGAGCTGCCGGATGGCGAAGACATGCTCGGCGATCGCCAGGGCTCCGATTTCCAGAACCTGCATCGCAATAAACGTTCGCTGACGCTGAACCTGAAGGATCCGCGCGGGGTGGAGGTGCTCAAGCGCCTGGCGAAAAGCGCCGACGTGCTGGTGGAAAATTACCGGCCTGACGTGAAGCACAAGCTGGGCATCGACTACGAGACGCTGGCACGGGAGAACCCGAAGCTGATCTACGCCAGCATTTCCGGGTTCGGCCAGGACGGGCCTTATCGCGACCGCGCCGGCTTCGACCAGGTCGCGCAAGGCATGGGCGGCCTGATGTGGGTCACTGGTCTGCCGGGACAGGGACCGGTGCGAGCCGGCATTCCGGTGGCGGACCTGAGCGCGGGGCTGTTCGCTGCGCTCGGCATCATGATTGCGCTGCAGGAACGCAGCCGCTCGGGCAAAGGCCAGTGGGTGCAAAGCTCGCTGCTGTCGTCGATGATCGCGATGATGGATTTCCAGGCGGCGCGCTGGCTGGTCGAAGGCGACGTCCCCGGACAGGCGGGTAACGATCATCCGACGTCGATGCCGACCAGCGTCTATCCGACCGTGGACGGTTTCGTCAACATCGCGGCGGCCGGCAATCCGATATTCGCGCGCCTGGCCGCGGCCTTCGGCGATGCCGTGCTGGCGCGAAGCCCGGAATTCGCCACGGCGAAACTGCGTTCGCAGAACCGCGTTGCGCTGAACGAAGCCATTGCCGCGCACTCGCGCCGTTACACCAGTGCGGTGCTGATCGACGTGCTGGCGAAAGCGGGCGTGCCTTGCGGCCCGATCTATAAGCTCGACCAGGTGTTCGAGGATGCGCAGGTGCGGCATTTGGGCATGGCGGTTGCGGTGCCGAAACCGCAAGGCGGCGACATGTCGCTGGTCGGTCCGGCGATCAAGCTGTCGCGCACGCCCGCAAGAATGAAGCGCACGGTGGGCGCGGCCGGCGAGCACAACGACGAAATCCTGCGCAGCCTCGGCTATGACGAAGCCGACATTGCCGCGTTGCGCGCCGCGAACGTCATCTAGTGAATACGCCAATGCTTGACTCGCATCGCGTAGAACGATTCAGGTGGTAGCAGTCCTTGGAGGCAAGCCATGAGCAAAGGAAAACTGCGCATCGAGCGCGATGGACCGGTCGGCCGGTTGGTGCTGGACAATCCGGAGCGCCGCAATGCCATCGGCGCGGAAATGTGGCACGCGATTCCGCGCGCGATCGACGAATTCAATGCCGATGCGGGGGTGCGGGTCATCGTGATCCGCGGCGAAGGCACGCAGGCGTTCGCGGCCGGCGCCGACATTTCCGAATTCGAGAAGAACCGCTCCAGCGAAGGCGACGTGAAGGAATATGAAGCCGCGACTTCCGCCGCGCATCACGCCATCGAGTCGGTGCCAAAACCGGTGATTGCGTTGATCCACGGCTTCTGCGTCGGTGGCGGACTGGCGGTGGCGCTGTCATGCGACCTGCGCTATGCGGGCGCGTCGAGCCGTTTCGCCATTCCGGCGGCACGGCTCGGCCTCGGATACGGCGTGCACGGCACC
This sequence comes from Betaproteobacteria bacterium, assembly GCA_039931685.1. Lineage (GTDB taxonomy): Bacteria > Pseudomonadota > Gammaproteobacteria > Burkholderiales > JACQAP01 > JACQAP01. Next base: position 12,893 of record JBDTRK010000068.1, read on the forward strand.
GGCCGGCTGGTCGCAACGGTCGGCCACGCCAACGCGCGCGAGATCATGTTCAGCGCGCGCCGCTACAACGCGGAGGAGGCGCTGGCGATGGGCCTGGTGAATCGCCTGCTGCCGGACGCGGAGCTCGACGCGGCCGTGCAGAAAATTGCACTGGAACTGGCCGCCAACGCGCCGCTCACCATCGCCGCATCGAAGGCGGTCATCAACGCGCTGGCCGAACCGCGAGGCGACTTTTCCGCCGCGGAAAGCGCGGTCGTCCGCTGCATGAAGAGCGAAGATTATGTCGAGGGCCGGCGTGCGTTCATGGAAAAGCGCACACCGGCGTTCAAGGGCAAATGAGCGCCGTGCCGTCGACCGGGCGAAATTCGTTCGCCGCACAGGTCGATGCGTTACTGAAGAAGGCTGCGGACAGCGGCGACGTGCCCGGCGTGGTCGCGATGGCCACGGCCGGCGGTTCCACGATCTACGAAGGCGCCTTCGGCACGCGGCGCTTCGGCGCGGCGAAACCGATGTCCCTGGACACCGTGGGCTGGATCGCCTCAATGACCAAACCGCTGTCGTGCGCCGCCGCGATGCAACTGGTGGAGCAGGGCCGCCTGCAACTCGACGAGCCCGCACTACGCTGGGCGCCAGGCCTGGCCGATGCGCGGGTGCTCGAAGGATTCGACGCGAAGGGCGAGGCGCTGCTGCGCCCGCCGAAGCGCCCGATCACCTTGCGCCATCTCCTTACCCACACTTCCGGTTACGGCTACGGCATGTGGAACGCGTCGCTGGCGCGCTACATGGAACTGACCGGCATCCCCGGCACGGCGAGTTGCGAGAACGCGGCGCTGCGCCTGCCGCTGCTGTTCGATCCTGGCGAGCGCTGGAATTACGGCATCAACATCGAGTGGGTGGGCAAAGTCATTGAAGGCGCGAGCGGCAGGACACTGGGCGAATACCTGAAGCAGAACCTGTTCGATCCGCTCGGCATGCAAAGCACCGGCTTCAGGATCACGCCGTCGATGCGCAAGCGCATATCTCGGTTGCACGAGCGCGACGCACAGGGCGTGTTGACGGCCGGCGACTACGAGGTGCCGCAGAAGCCGGAATTCGAATTGGGCGGCGGCGGCTTGTATTCCACCGCGCCGGATTACCTGGCCTTCATACGCATGATCCTGAACCGCGGCATCGCCAACGGCAATCGCGTGCTGAAGCCGGAAACGGTGGAATCGATGTCGCGCAATCAGATAGGCGAACTGCGCGTGGCGCCGATGGTCACCACCAATCCCTCGCGATCGAATGATGTCGAGTTCTTTCCCGGCGTGGCGAAGAGCTGGGGTCTGGGGTTCATGATCAACGACGAGCGTGCACCGACCGGACGTGGCGCCGGCGGCCTGGCGTGGGCCGGGCTGTCGAACTGCTATTTCTGGATCGATCCCACTGCCGGCATCGGCGGCGTCTACCTGACGCAGATCCTGCCGTTCGCCGATGCGAAGTCACTGCCGCTGTTCCTGGATTTCGAAACGGCGGTATACCGTTCGTTGGCTTGAGGATGCACATGGACAGGGATGCTGAAGCTTCGGTGGTGGACGCCGCAAGGCTGCGGGGCATCCCCCACGCAGTATTTCTCCTCGCGCGCGCTCTATGCGGCCGCGGCCGGCTCCCATGCGCCATCGCAGAGGTGAGGACTGAGTGCTGAGGACTGAGTAAAAACCTGGGTATGAACCGGGTTTATCCTTGACATTGCAAACCGGGTAAATGGTTGACACTTTTCTAGACACCCTCTCTGAGGCCGGCGTCTCGTTCATCGAACCTGCCGAGCCGGGAAATCCACGCTGTCTAGCCTTCACCCAGGCTGGTTCCCGAAAAGGTGACGGCACTGATCGGCTATCTCCACACTACGTTCGCGCAAACGGACCGGCCCATCGCGCTGTCGCAGCCGCGCGAGAGTTCGCCGATGTCCCGCGCGCGGTTGAACGCGAACGCGAAGGACGAAAGAGGAAAAACCAGGGGATAAATGCAACGCAAGCCGGGAGCAGGCTGCGTTGGCGCAATCTGACTGGCGCATACTTCCCGATCTTTGCGCCGCGAATCGCGGCGGCGCACGCCGCAAGCAGGGAAAAAGAACAATGATCCTGGTCCGCATTATCGCCATCGCCGTGGTGACGCACATGGCGTTCGTGGCCGCGCGCATGACCGCTTCGCTCTATGCGCTGGCGAACAACGCGTCGACCTTCACTGTCGGCGTGATCCTGGCGCTGTTCTCGCTGGTGCCGATGCTGATCGCGATGCGCGCCGGCCGCTGGCTCGATGCGGTCGGGCCGCGGCGTCCGGTCCTGGTCGGCTCGTTGCTGATGCTGGCCGGCGTACTACTGCCGTCTATCTTCTCGTACGCGACGGCCGACCTGGCGCCTTTGCTGGTCGCGTCCGCGCTGATCGGAACGGGCGCCATGCTGACGATGCTGTCGATCCAGAAAGTCGTCGGCGACCGCGCCGACCCGAGCCGCCGCGCGGCGGCCTTCTCCGGGCTGGCGCTGGGCGCCTCGATTTCCGGTTTTGCAGGACCGGTCCTAAGCGGATTGCTCATCGACTCGTTCGGCCATCGCGCCACTTTCGGCGCACTGGTGGCAGTCGCGTTGCTGGCGCTGGCGGTGGCATGGTTCAATCGCGGGCTGCTGCCCGCACATGCGCGCAGGATGAGCGGCCCGGAACCCCTGCACCCGCTCGAGCTGCTCAGGCACACCGAACTGCGGCACATCCTCATCGCCACCGCGCTGATTTCCATGTCCTGGGACCTGCAGACCTTCGTTATTCCGGTGCACGGCACGCGCGTGGGCCTGTCGGCGTCCGAGATCGGTTTCGTGCTCGGGTGTTTCGCGCTGGCGACCTTCAGCGTGCGACTTGCCATGCCCTGGCTGTCGCGGCGCGTCACCGAATGGCAGGTGCTGACCTACACGCTGTTTTGCGCCACGCTGGCGTTCGCCCTGTTCCCGCTGTTCTCGTCGCGCGTGCCGCTGATGGCCGTCGCCTTTCTGCTCGGCCTGGGGCTGGGTGCGGCGCAGCCGAACGTCATGTCGCTGGTACACTCCCATTCGCCGCCCGGCCGGGTGGGTGAGGCGCTGGGCTTGCGGTCGATGATCATCCACAGTAGCCAGGTGGTGCTGCCGCTGGTGTTCGGCGCCTTCGGCGCGGTGCTGGGCGCCGCGGCGATGTTCTGGACCATGGCCGCGCTGGTGCTGACCGGCGGACTGGCGGCGGTGCGATGGCGCAAGCACAGGCGCGAGCCGGCGCACCGGCACCGCAGCAGCTGACAGCGCGTCGACTGTCGTTGCTCGCTATTTTGGGCGCTGGTTCTTGTCCAGCGCTTCCGGATTGAGCACACGCGTCGGCGCACCATCCAGAAAGGCCAGCACGTTCTCGATCGATTCCCGGTAGAACTGCGCATAGACCTCGCCGGCGCAGTAGCCGAGGTGGGGCGTGAGCACGGTATTCGCCAGGCTGCGCAGCGCATGGTCGGCGGGCAGGGGTTCCTGCGCGAATACGTCGAGGCCCGCGATCAGCTTGCCGGTTTTCAGCCTTGCCACCAGCGCTGCTTCATCCACCAGCGGTCCACGCGAGGTATTGATGAGGATGGCACCGGGTTTCATCTGCGCGAGTTCCTGTGCGCCGAGGATGCCACGAGTGCGGTCCGACAGCACCAGGTGCAGCGAGATTGCATCGGATTGCGCTAGGAGGCCCGCCTTGTCGACCAGGCGGGCGCCGGCGGCCTTTGCCTTGTCTTCGGTCAGGTTCTCGCTCCACGCGATCACCTGCATGCCGAGTGCGCTGCCGTAGCGCGCCATTCTCGCGCCGATCTTGCCCAGCCCGATGATGCCCAGCGTCTTGCCATCGAGCACGATACCCGCGGGCACGCCGCACTGGAATCCCCCCGCGCGGATCGTCGCGTCACCGCGATTCATGTGACGGGCGGCGGACAACAGCAGGCCAAGCGCGATCTCGGCGGTGGCGGCGCCGGATTGCACGCCGCCGGTATGGCACACGGGAATGCCGCGCGCGTTCAGCGCATCGAAATCCATGGTCCAGGTGCGTCCTCCGGTCAGCGCGATCATGCGCAGCTGCGGCAGGCGGTCGAGCAGGTCTTTGGAGAATCTGGTGCGCTCGCGCATGGCAATGATGATATCGAAGTCCGCCAGCACCTTCGCCAGCGGCTCCGCTCCGGCAAAAGGTTCTTCGAAGAAGACCAGCTCGCCGCGCGGCCGCAGCGCCGACCAGTCGGCGCTGCGTTCGGCCACGCCCTGCCAGTCGTCCAGGACGGCGATTTTCGATTTATGTTTTTGCATGGTTCAGGTCCCGGGAAAATCCGCGCCGGCGCTGGTCGATTCCCATTGCCGCAGGCTGTCGGTGAATTGGTCGAGCTTTTCGCGCACGCGCTTGAGGCCGTCCTTGCCGAGCACGAGATTCATCGGCGGCGCGGGCGACTCCGCCACGCGGATGATCGCCTGCGCGGCGCGCGCCGGATCCCCGGCCTGCCTGCCGCTGTAGCCGCTGATCTGCGCGCGGCGCGCGCCCGCCGTTGCGGCATACGCCTCGATCGCATTGCGCGGCTTCTTCAACGAACGCCCGGCCCAGTCGGTGCGGAACGGTCCGGGCTCGATCACGGTGACATGGAGTCCGAGCGGCTCGACCTCCCTCGCCAGCGCTTCCGATAATCCCTCGACGGCGAACTTGGTGGCGTTGTAATAGCCGGCGCTCGGGTTGCCGATCAGCCCGCCCACCGAGGAAACATTGATGATGTGCCCGTGCTTGCGCGCGCGCATGCCCGGCAACACCCGCCGGATCAGCGCGGCGAGCCCGAAGAAATTGGTTTCGAACATGGCGCGGATTTCCTCTTCCTCGCCTTCCTCGACCGCGGCGAGATAGCCGTAGCCCGCGTTGTTCACCAGCACGTCGATGCGGCCGAAGGTGGCTTCCGCGGCGGAAACGGCCCGGTCGATGTGGCCGTAATCGGCGACGTCGAGTTGCGCGGCGAGCGCAGCCTTCGGATACCCGGAGACGAGGTCCCTGACCTGCGCGGGATTGCGCGCGGTGACGACGGCGCGATGGCCGTGTTTCAACACGGCTTCGGCCAGCGCGCGGCCGAGGCCGGTCGAGCAGCCGGTGATGAACCAGACGGGGGAGGATTCGAT
>JBDTRK010000069.1:0-17791 GCA_039931685.1 Betaproteobacteria bacterium
TGGCGTCCGAAGTCATGGCGATCTTTTGTCTGGCCACTTCGCTGGCAGACCTGAAACAGCGGCTCGGCAATATCGTCGTCGCGTATACCAGGGACCAGAAGCCGGTGCGCGCGCGTGACCTGGAGGCGCACGGCGCCATGACCGTGCTGCTCAAGGACGCACTCAAGCCGAATCTCGTGCAAACCCTGGAGAACACGCCCGCAATTCTGCACGGCGGGCCGTTTGCCAACATCGCGCACGGCTGCAATTCGGTGATCGCCACGCGCGCGGGACTCAAGCTCGCTGATTACGTGGTGACCGAGGCCGGTTTCGGCGCCGACCTCGGCGCCGAGAAATTCGTCGACATCAAATGCCGGAAGTCCGGCCTGCGCCCGGATGCCTGCGTGATCGTCGCCACCATTCGCGCGCTGAAATATCACGGCGGCGTCGCACTCAAGGAACTCAATCAGGAAAATCTTCCCGCGCTGGAAAAAGGGCTGGCAAATCTGGCGCGCCACGTCGACAACGTGCGCAACCAGTTCGGCCTTGCCTGCGTGGTGTCGATCAACCACTTTACCGCCGACACGGAAGCCGAAGTGGCACTGCTGAAGCAGAAGATTGCCACGCCGGATACCCCGGTTGTTCTGGCCAGGCATTGGGCGCAGGGCGGCGCCGGCGCCGAGGAACTGGCGCGCACCGTCGTCGGCGTCATCGACAAGGGCGCGTCGAAATTCCGTTTCGTCTACGAAGATGACGCAAGCCTGTGGGACAAGGTCAAGGCCGTCGCGACCAGGATCTACGGCGCGGCGGATATCGCCGCCGATGCGAAGGTCAAGGCGCAGATTCAGAAGCTGCAGGACGACGGCTTCGGCCACTATCCGGTGTGCATCGCCAAGACGCAGTATTCTTTTTCCACGGACGCATCTGCGCGTGGCGCGCCTGCCGGGCACATCATCAATATTCGGGAAGTACGGCTCGCTGCCGGTGCGGAATTCGTCGTCATGGTGTGCGGCGACATCATGACCATGCCGGGCTTGCCCAAGGTGCCGGCGGCGACCAAGATCGACCTCACGCCGGACGGGAAAGTGGTGGGGTTGTTTTGAAAGGCCGTGAATATCGTGAAACCGTAAATGTCGTGAATCGTAAAGGCATTAGGTCTGGAGGTCGTGAACAGGGATAGGTTAATAGAGAACAACGCCTGAAGACGAACGGTTCTTTACGACATTTATGGGCGAAGCCCGGTATCCGCTTGCGGGGCACGACATTCACGACATTTACGTATTCACGAAATATGCGATCCGATTTCAAATCCGCCACCGCTCTTTCCGTCACTGCCGGCGACAGCAGCGCTGTCCAGGACTTGCACTGGCTGGAGAAAAACATTCCCTGTCAGGCGGCCTGTCCGGCGGGAACCGACATACCCGGCTACCTCGAAGCGATCTATCACGGCCGCTTTGCCGAGGCCTACGCGATCAACCTGCGCGACAATGTTTTTCCGGCGGTACTGGGAAGAGTCTGTTCGCGCCCCTGCGAAGACGCCTGCCGCCATGGCTGGCCGGGCAACGGCGAATCCGTCGCCATCTGTTTTTCCAAGCGTTCCGCGGCGGATTTCGACCACAGCGCACCCGTCGTGCTTAAGCCGAATGGCGCTGCCACCGGTAAAACGGTTGCGGTCGTCGGTGCCGGTGTCGCCGGGCTGGCCGTGGCCCGTGACCTGGCATTGGCCGGTCACCGCGTCACGGTATTCGAGAAACACGCGACGCCGGGCGGCATGCTGAACCAGGGCATTCCGGCGTTTCGCCTGCCACGGGCGGTCATCGCGCGCGAGATCGAGCAGGTCGAAGCGACCGGGGTCGAGATCCGCTGCGGCGTCGACATTGGCGGGGAAATTACCCTTACAGAACTGGCCGGGCGCTACGACGCGGTGGTCATGGCGGCCGGTACGCTGCGGCCGAACGTCCTCGCTCTTCCCGGCAAGGATTTGCGGGGCGTCGAGCACGGGCTGTCCTTTCTGCTGCAAGTCAACGAGTTTGGCCGGCGCGAGGTGGGCGGGCGCGTCATCGTCATCGGCGGCGGCTATACGGCAATGGACTGCGCGCGCACCGCACTGCGCCTGGGCGCGCAAGTCGGAGTCGTTTACCGGCGCGCGCGCGAAGACATGGTGGTCCTGCCCGGCGAAGTGGAGGAACTCATCGAAGAAGGCGGGCACCTGGAGACCAACTGTTCTCCGGTCGGTTTCCTCGGCGCCGGCGGCAAGGTGATCGGCGTGCGCTTCGTGCGCACCCGCCAGGGCGAGCCCGGCCGTGACGGGCGGCGCCTGCCGGTCGAAGTGCCCGGTTCGCAACTGGATATCGGCGCCGTCACCGTCATCCTCGCGACCGGCCAGTTCCCGCAGACGGCATGGATCGACCCGCGCCTGCAACGCAAGCTGGTGGCAGACGACGGCTGGCTATCGAGCGGCAGCGCCCAGGAGACCGCGCAAGCCAATGTGTTCGCAGCCGGTGATTTTGCACTCGGCGCCACGACCCTGATCCAGGCCATTGGCCACGCGCGGGAGTCCGCAGGCAAGGTAGATGCGTGGTTGATGGGCCAGGAGCAGCCATCGAAGCGTGCCAAGGTGGGCGCGGTATTTCAGACCAAGGTGCCCGGCGGTCACGGTACCGGCCGCACACCGCGGATGAACGTGATCCCGATCCACCCGATGCCGATATTGCCGGTGGTCGCCCGCAAACTTGCCGTCGAAGTCGAAACCGGATTCGCCAAGGATGTCGCAGCCGAAGAGGCCTCGCGCTGTTACTTGTGCCACTACAAATTCGAGATCATCGACGAAAAATGCGTGCTCTGTGACGAGTGCCTGAACGTGAAACCGGTCGAGGGCTGCATCGTCGAAATCGCATCGCTGATTCGCGACGACGAAGGCCGGATAACCGATTTCACCCGTGTCGAGAAGGGCAAGACCGATTCGCTCTATTACAACCGCCTTTGGATCGACCAGAGCCAGTGCATCCGCTGCGGTCGCTGCGAATCGGTGTGCCCGGTGAATGCCATTACCATCCAGAAGGTCTCGCTGCAGGCCTGAACCGGGCCGGAATCGCAGCGCCGACGCCCGTTTCCGTGGCTAGGTGGCTTCCAAATTCGCGTTTCTTGCGGCTATACTCTCCAATAATGCCGTGTTGCAGCCCGATACGCGGTTCCGGGCCAGCAGCCGGCTGACAGCCGAAGTTCGCTTCGTGTTCGCGCTTCGGCATCAACAGTCAGGAGAGCGGAGTTGGCCCTGGTCCTTGCAGTCGATATGGCCGGCGTTCCCAGCCGGTGGCTGATGGTCGAAGAAGCCATTTCCTACTATGCGCGACGCATGGTGGCCTGGTCTCTCGGCGACCCGGTCGCGACCTATCATGGCGGCATCTGCCGCCTGACCGGTCAGCGTTCGGCACTCTCCACGCACAGCATCATCGCCATCAAGGGTGCGGTGGACTTCGTCAAGGACCGTCATGCCGAGCCGCATCTGTCCAACATCTCGCTGTTCTTCCGCGACCGGCACATCTGCGCCTATTGCGGTGGCCAGTACAAGGAACGCGATCTTTCGCGCGATCACGTCATCCCGGTTTACCTGAACGGCCGCGACCGCTGGATGAACGTGGTCACCGCCTGCCGCTCCTGCAATATCCGCAAGGGGGGGCGCACGCCGGAAGAAGCGCACATGCCGTTGCTTTACACGCCGTATGTGCCCAATCGCTATGAGCATCTGATCCTGCAAAATCGGCGCATCCTGCAGGACCAGATGGAATACCTGATGGCGAAAGTCCCGAGGTACAGTCGGTTGTATGCCTGAGTTGTGGGTAAAGCATCCAGGAAGCCGGCTGGCCGCCGGCTTTTTATTTGCCTGCCTTTTTGACCGTGTCCGGTGATGCGGGCCGGCAATGTCGCGCCGGCGACGAACGAATTCAATTTCGGTAACTCCAATCGGGGAACAGGAGCCCAAACATGACCAAAGTATCAACGCTGCTGACCCTTGCGGTCCTCGCCTTGGCAGGCTGCCAGGTCAATCCGATAACGGGTCGCCAGCAACTCATGCTGATCTCGGAGAGTACTGCGATCAGCGAATCCGGGCAGGCCTATATCGCGCTCATCCAACCCCTTGCCAAGGACGGCAAGATCGACTCCGATCCGGCGACGGTCGCTCGCGTGCATGAAATCACCGGACGTCTTATCGCACAGGCGATCAAGTATCGACCCGAAACGAAAGACTGGGCATGGAGCGTCAAGATCATCGACGATCCGAAAACGGTGAATGCATGGTGCATGGCCGGCGGCAAGATGGCGATTTATACCGGCCTGATCCAGCAGATCAAACCCACCGACGACGAACTGGCACAAGTCATGGGCCACGAAATTTCCCATGCGCTGGCCAAGCATTCCGCGGAGAAGATGTCTCGCGCCATGGCCATGCAGGTCGGGCTGGGCGCGCTTGCGATTACCCAGAATGACAGCCGCTACGCCAACCTGACGCTTACCGGGGCACAGGCTGCCGCCGTCGTTGCGCTTGAACTGCCCAACAGCCGTACCGCGGAATCGGAAGCCGATCGCATTGGCATCGAACTGGCGGCAAAGGCGGGCTACGATCCGCGCGCAGCCGTTACGCTATGGGAAAAGATGGCCAAGGTCGGTGGCGGCGACGGTAAATCGCGCAACGACTTCCTGTCCACCCATCCGGCGCCGGTCAAGCGCATGGAAACCTTGGCCGCGCTGGTGCCGCAAATGCTGCCGTATTACGAGGACAAGTCACCGCGTCCGACCTTCCCGATACGTCAGTCCGCCCGCGCGCGCGAAGCTGCCCCGGTCGCGTTGGCCTTCAGTGCGGGCGCGACCCGCTAAGTCTCTTCACGGGATTCAGCCGGGCAGGTCTTGCCGGAAGGGCCAGGAAGAGCGAGGGACGCCGACCGTTACCTGACGTTCCGCGCGAATTGGTAAGGGCGTCGTGCCAATGATCCGGACCGGGCGGCTTGCGCTGGACCGGAATTTGCCAATCTGCGTCGTGCGCTTCGATCCATCGGCGGGTAGCGGGCCCGCCCTCGTGCGCGGCGCCGGCACGGCGCACCGATCGTTTCAGCGGGCAGCAGGTTGCGCCAGGTTCACATCATCGAAGACCGGATTGCAGACGTCGCCGCCGTCGGCCGATACTTTTCGGCCGGCCAGTTTCTGCAGCGGTACCCACAGAATGGAAGTGGCGAGCCGGGCGATGGTTTCGATGGTGCCGCCCGGTGCGACGCCGACTTTGAACTTGCTGAAGGTCCCGCTGACCTGGATCGGGGTGGACAGGCTCAGGAACTGCGCGGTCTTGGCCTGCGGGCGCATGGTGAGCTGGATTTTTTCGTCACGGAAGTCGGCGCCGCCTTTGCCGGTCACCCGCATGCGGCTGGTGTCGAGCAGGATGGTCCGATCCGCCAGCTTGCCATCGCTCAGCTGGAAACGGCCGATGGCGCAGTTTATCCGGGAGGCCTTGCCGGGATCGACGGCCGGGATCAGCGCCACCAGGACATTGACCGCCCACAGATCAAAGATGCCGGCCTTCATGTTCTTCGGCCAGACCGCGAAATCGATACGGCCGTTGCCGTGTTTGAGAATCTCGGACAGATACTGCGCGCGGGATTCCACCGCCATCTTGACGGTGAAGGTGCCTTGCAAGTCGGTGTCGTCCTTGATGCGACGGGCGAGGATGCCGTAGTCGAATTTTTCGACGTCGATGCGCAGATCGACCTTCACGTCGCGCTCGGTCGGTTCGTATCCGAGCGCGAATTTCGCGGAGCCGCCGGGAACATCGACTTCGACCGGACCGATGTCGGCGCGGCCGTTCTCCAGCCGGGCTTCCAGCCTGCCGCCGCCCAGCTTGTCCGCACCCGACAGCACCTGGTCGACTTGCACTTTCAGGTAGGCGTCCTGCCGGCGCAGCACTTCGACGCTGAGCAGTTGCTGCGCCTGATTGCTGGCTTGCGCCGCCTTGTCGCGCAATTCGTCGGCGCCAAGCGCCGTCGCGCTGCCGGCATCGCTTTTCTTCGCCACCGGCGACCAGTCACCGAACTTGAAATTGTCGAGCTGGATGTTCGGTGCAAACAGCGCCACGTCGAGCCGCGGTCGCGGTCCGTCGGTCGCGAGGCTGCCTTTTCCGGTCAGCACGCTGTCGGCAACCTGCAGCCGCAGATCGCTGACTTCATAGCCGCGCGGCGACATCAGGAATTTTCCCTGTGCGGACCATGGGCCCCACGGCGGCAACGAGGCGCGGACGATGCGGTCGAGCGAATCAAAACGAGTACCCTGCATCTGCAGCGCGAGTTCGACCTGGCTGCCGATCGGGCGGGCGAGGGTGCCGGTCAGCTTTACATTGGCGCCCCCGGCTTCGGCACTCAAGCGGAATGGCAGGCTGGCTTTGGGATTCACCAACTCGTCGGCGCGGGCGGTCTCGAGCGTGATCGTCACCGGATTCTGGTCCAGCGATCCCCGGAGATTCAGTTTGAGGGGCGCACCAGGGTCGCCGCGCAATTCGCCCTTGTCCAGGACGATGCGCGCCTCGGCGCCAGTGTTGCGGTCGCGCAGCGTGATACGGCCGCCGCCGAACTGGCCGAGCAACTCGGACTTCGCCAGCATGTCGCCGAGGCGGCTGGAGCGGGCGACCAGATTGACGCCGAATTCCTGGAATGTCGCATCCAGGTTGGCGGCCACACCGAGTTTCCCGAGCAAGGCGCCGACGTCGAAGTTGCTGGCGAACAACCATAGCCCGGCGCTCGGTTCGGCGCCGCGCAGGTCGAGCGTGACGGCACCGCTGAATTTCGTCGCGGCCACATTGGCAGAAAATGGCGACGGGTACATGTAACCTTCGCGAATACGGCCGTCGAAGGCCAGGTCGCCAATTTCCAGCGGGCTTTCGGCGAAACGACGCACGCGCACTTCGATATCCGCGTCGCTAAGGTCGATGCCCTGCGGCAGAATGGGGATATCGAGCACCGGGCCTGCCGCACCAGTTGCGGTGCTGCCCGCCTTCGGCAACATCGATTCGAGTTCCCTGACGTCAATCTGGTCGGCCGCAAGCTTCACCTTGAGCAGCGGATGCGAGCCGAGGCCGACGCGCGCCACGTCGGCACGAACCGACGATCGCCCAAGACGGAACACGAAATTGCTCAACCGCCATTCGCTTGCACGCAGCGCGATGGCGCCGGTGAGCGAGGCCGGGGCTTCTGCGCCAGGCGTGAAGCCGAACCAGCTCCCAAGTTCGCCAGCACGCGGCGCGGACAGATCGAAGACCAGGTCGGGGCCGTAGTCGCTCGCCGGCATCTTCAGCATGCCGTGAATGCGCGCATTGACTCCGCCGGAGCGCAAGGAGAAATCCATCGGGGATTTCGTTTCCGACATCATCGGCTCGAGGGCCCCCGCATCCAGCTTTGCATTGAAGGCGTGATCGAGCAGCGTGCCGCGCAGGTCGGCGTGCAAAGCCTTGCCGGGCGGAAGCCGCAATGCCATCCGCTCCAGCCCGAACGCCACGGGGCGCCCGCCTTCGATGTTCCCGTAACTGAAACGGCCGCGTTCGATGTCCAGCCGCACATCGAGGCCGCGCACCAGCTCGCCGCCCTGGTTGCCCCGCGCCGCCAGCCTGAAGTCGAAGCGGCCCAGGTGCCCCTTGATGCCGCGCACGCCTGTCAGCAGTTCGGCCAGTCCGCCGAGATCGGAATCGTGTGCGCCGAGGGCAAGCTTGAAACCGGGCGGATTGGTCGTGGAGTCGGCTTGCACAGAGCCGGTGAGGACGACGCCCGCGACGGCAGCCGTGACGGGTGCTTGCAGGACGCCGTCTGTTAGAAGCAATTGCAACGTGATGTCGTGCACGTCGCCGGGCAGGCTCAGCCAGCGGCGGATGCCCAGGTTCAGGTCCAGGTCGACGGCATTCATCTGAGCGAGGTCGAACGTGGCCGTCGACAGGTTGCGGTAAACCTCCGCCAGATTGCGCGGCGGTTGCGTGGTTGGCGTGCCCGGCTTTTCGGCCAGGAAAGGACGCAGATCGAGGCTCGGCAATTCAAGCGTGCCGGACAATTTTGGCCTGGCGCCGCCATCGCTGAAATCGAGCGCGCCGATCAGTGTCGTCGCGCCCATGGCGCCGCTCAACTGCGTCAGTCTCACGTGATGCGGCGCAAATTCGACCGTGCCGGCAATGCCGCTTGCGCCGACGTCCGGCAGCCGGGTCTGCAGCAGGCGTTCGAACTCCCGCAGGTTTTCCGTGCCGAGCCCGAATGTCACCTGTCCGCTACTGCCGCTGACGTTGCCGTTCACTGTCAGGATGGAGCTCAGGAAGGTCAGCGTAAATGCGATTGGCCAGGGCTTGTCGGTTGCGAGATCGGCGAGTTTGCCGCCGGTGAAGTCCAGTTGGTAGGGAAATTCTTTCTCGATTGCCCCATTCAGGGACAGCTTTAACGGCTGATTGACCGGAGACTGCGCATGCAGCGTGTTCAGGGAGAAATAATGGCTGCGTCCGCTGGCACCGGTGTAGGTCACTCTGATGTTTTCCAGCGTAACGCTCTGGACATCGAGCAAGGTGAAAGCCTGGTCCGCGCGGCTCGACGATGCGCCGGCCGGCGCCGGCGACAGTGTTGCCGGCGGCCCGGGGCGGCCCATGCTCCAGTTGTTTGCGCCGTCCGCGTTGGCCTGTAGATCGATGCGCACGTCGCTGCCGACGAGCTCGTCGATATGCAGCTTTCGGCTAAACAACAGCGGCCACAGGTCCAAAGCCAGCCGCGCCTCGCCGAGGCTGGCGAAATCGCCCGGGCCGAATCCCGGCGCGTTGGCGATGTGCAGGCCACCGACACGCAGCTTCGGCCGGGCCGAAATCTCGATCTGCATCGGTCCCTCCAGGCGCACCGGACGGCCGATGGCGTCGCTGAAGGTCCGGACGATCGTGCCGCGCAAGAGCGAGGCATCGATCGAGATGCCGATGAAAGTCACATACAGGAATCCGAGCGCCACCATCAGCACCAGCGTGGCAAGGGCCCACGCGGTCCAGCGCAGGAGTTGGCGCAGCCTGCGGGAGGGGGCGTGCGGCAGCATGGTCGAATTATCCGTCAAGCGCACGCCGGCCGGGCGCGGGCAGCATCGACCCTCGCGACGCTTTCGTCAGCGCAGGACGTCCGATGCCCCCGCTTCCGTGACAATCATGTCGACGTCTTCAGGCAGCATCAAGCCCTCGGCCTGCAACTTTCTTGCCGCCGCGGCGACTTTGGCAACGTAGCCGTCATGCGATCCGTAGAGTTCCTCGAGCGAGGGGCGCGGATCGCCTTTTGCCTGCGCGTCGGCGCGTGTCTTCGGCAGCGCAATGGTCGAACCGATCAGATCGCACAGGTCCGGACCGCCGAACTCCGGCGTGCGCGTATTCCAGCCCAGCAGGGTCGCGACCGGGACTTCGACATAAGGATGGCGGATGCCGGCCAGGTCATTGCCGATAGCGTCGACCTGCGGCACCAGAATTTTGTGGGTCGCCAGCGTTCGCGGCACCAGCAGGTCGATCACCCCCGAATTACCGGTTACGCGCGGGCCGAAATCACGGTCGCCGGAACCGTTGAACAGGCCTTCATAAGTCAGTCCGGGAATCTTCGGCAGGTTCACTTGCGCGGGCGCAACCAGGGTTTGATCGGCGATTCTGGGTACGCGCATCGCGGGCGGATCGACTTTCTTCTTCACCCATTCATCCAGGGCAACCACCAGTGCGCGCAGCAGCGGCCCGGGGTGCGTGGCGTTGCTGAGTTGCTCGCATTGCCGGTCCGCCAGGCCGTGAGTCGGCGCATCGCCTTTGAAACCGCCATGTTGCTGGCTCGAGAGCAGGTAGCGCCGCACTTTGGAGGATTCGTTGAAGTCCATGGTGGCGCCTTCACTCGCGCCGGTCAGCGAGGCGCGGAACTGCCAGTACTCGTTCGACGTGTCGGTATGGATGATTTTCGGATCCGTCTTCGGCCGCTTGAGGATGCCGTCGGGTACGCCGTTGAAAGGATTGATGCGCACTGCGTACTGGCGCGGGAAGTTGGTGTCGGGCACGTAGCGTTCACGGTGCTGCTGGGTGAACGGATTGGGTTGCGCAAAGCGGTAGTTGAGGAAAAGTTTCTGCACGCCGGCGATGTGGATGTGCATGCCCTCGCAGACCTGGCGCTCCTGCTCGTCGACGTTGAATCCCTGATAAAGGAAGTCACGCAGATACATGGCGGACGACGAAATGCCCTGGCACAGCGTTGTCTTGAGGCCGAATACAGGGTTGGCGTTTCCCTGCGCATCCTTCGCGTCGTTCTTCAGAAAGGAAACGAAATCCCGCGTCGTCACGTAACCCAGCCCCATGACCGGCGAATTGGTCGCGCGATAAATCAGATGATAGTTGCGGTCGTTGCGAAAACCGTCCTTCAGGCAGATGTGGGCGACGCTTGGCTTGCCGGGCCAGCCTTCCGGGCAATCGGCCAACGCCCATTGATCGCCGGGCACGGCTTCGCCGCGCGGAATGTCCGGCGCACCCGGTTTCGGCGAATCGCTCGACAACACGTAGAGCTCGGCCTGTGCCTCGACCTTGTCGCTGGATACGGCGGGAAAGGACTTGAAAGCCGTCCCGCCGGACAGAGGCAGCGAGAACGGCTTGCCGCCGTTGAAGTTGCGGTCCGAGAATTCGGTCAGGATGCGCTCGGTGACGGGGCGGCCATTTTTCTCCAGCGCGATTGGAAAATCCACCGTCATGCGGTTGTCGCCGGGCGCGATATCCGCGCCCCAGCCGACCCAGGCAATGACATAACCGCGCTTCATCAGGAAGCCGTTGCCGAAATCGTGTGCGGTAATCGGATCGTTCATGCTTGCGTCCGATGCGGTGTCGTGCATGCGGCCGAAGGCGATCTTGCGGCCGCGATTGTTGACTGCGAAGAACAAGGTCTTCGCACTCAGGGCCATATCCACCGGTTTGAGGATCACCATGTCGGCGGAGAATTCGACCCGGCCATTCGCATTCAGCGGTGCGTGGTCGAGGTCGAACACGACTTTGTTGCGTTCCAGATTGGGGTCGACTTCGAACCACGCCCGTCCGGTCAGCTTTTCGTAAGGCCCGGCATCTCCAAACCGCATGCCATCCGCAACAACTTCGCGCTTCGCGATTTCCAGTTTGACCAGCTTGGCGTGCGACGCGGCGGCGAACATGAGGCCGGCGGCAATCAGGAGTGTGGAAACTGCACGGACGTGCAACATGAATACCTCTTCTAATGGGCGGACTGTTGTAATCGTGCGGCTCGGGCGGCCGGGGCGTTACAATATCCCAGAATTTTGTTTCGAGCGAGGCAACTATGGGCGTAATCGGCGAAGCGGGCGTTACCGGCAAACTGCGGACGGCGCGTGTCGCCTGTCCGCACGACTGTCCCGATGGCTGTTCCATGCGCGTAACGGTGGACGACGCCACCGGCCGCGCGATCAGGGTGGAGGGCGACCCGACCCATCCGGTCACCCGCGGTTACCTGTGCAACAAGGTCAATCATTACCTTGACCTGGTTTACAGCGATAAACGCGTGCTTTACCCGCATCGGCGCATCGGTCCCAAGGGGCCGGGTGCGCAATTCCAGCGCATCGGCTGGGACGAGGCGCTGGCCGAAATCTCGGCAAGACTCAAGGCGGTGATCGCGCAGCACGGCGCGGAGGCGGTGCAGCCGTTTTCCTATTCGGGCACGCTGGGCATGCTCGGTTTCTTCGGCATGGGCGAGCGTTTTTTCAACAAAATGGGCGCGGCCCGGCTCGAACGCACGATCTGCACGGCGGCCGGTGCCGCCGCCGAAATGCACACGTTCGGACGCGTCGGCGATGCCAACATCGAAGACCTGCCGGACATGGATGTCGTGATCCTGTGGGGTACGAACCTGGTTTCCACCGGCGTGCATGCGATGCCGTTCGTGAATGCGGCGCGGGCCAACGGCGCGAAAATCATTGCCATCGATCCGCGCGTGACGCGCACCACGGCATTCGCGGACTGGCATATCCAGCCGCGGCCGGGCACCGACGCGGCACTGGCGCTGGGCATGATGAAGGTTATCGTCGATCGCGGCCTGCATGACACGGATTTCCTGGCCCGGCACACCGTCGGCTGGGAAAAGCTGCGCGACGAGCGCCTGCCCGACTACACGCTGGAGCGCGTCGAGGCGATCACCGGCATCGCCGCGGCCGAAATTGAAAAGCTGGCGTTGCTCTATGGCGGCACCAGGCAGTCCTTCATTCGCGTGAACTGGGGAATCCAGCGCCACGACAACGGCGGCATGATGACCCGCGCCATCAAGCTGTTGCCGGTGGTTACCGGCGCAATGCGCGGCAAGGGCGGCGTTTGCATGTCCACCGGCGGAGAAATGCGGCGTGTCGACATGGGCCGGCTGCAGGGCACCCACCTGCTCGCGGGCCGCAAGCCACGCACCGTCAACATGATCCAGCTCGGCAATGCGTTGAACGATCTCGATCCGCCGATCAAGGCGTTGTTCTGCTGGAACGCGGACCCGGCCAACTGCGTGCCCGATAGCCTGGCGACGCGCAAGGGACTGTCTCGGGACGATCTGTTTACCGTGGTGCACGACACTTTCTGGTGCGATTCGGCGTCTTACGCCGATATCGTGCTGCCGGCCGACACGGCGCTCGAACATGTCGATTTGCTGCCGGCTTACGGCAATTACTTCTATGCGTTGTCCGAGCAGGCCATCGAGAAGCAGGGCGAGAGCCTCGACAACCAGGAAATGTTCCGGCGCCTGGCGAAAGCGATGGGTTATGACGACCCGTGTTTTGCCGAATCGGACGAGGACATGATCCGCGCCCTGATCGATCCGAAAATCAACCCGTTGTTCGAAGGCATCAGCTACGACAGCCTCAAGCGCGACGGCTGGGCGAGGGCAGCCGTGGATTCGCCGCGGCGCTGGGGCTTAAATAGCGGCAAATGGCCGACGCCGTCGGGCAAGATCGAGATTTATTCGGAGGCGCTGGCGAAACTGGGCGTCGACCCTTTGCCGATGCATTTGCCGGAGCAGGAGGGATTCGAAAGCGTCGAAGCGAAGAAAAAATTCCCCTTACAGGTCATCAGTGCGGCGACCCATTATTTCATCGGCGCCAGTTTCCAGCACGTGCCGCGCCTGCAGGAAATGCTGGCGCGCGCCACCTTTGAAGTCAGCGCGCCAGACGCAAAGGAGCGCGGCATCCAGGACGGGGATTATTGCCGGCTCTTCAATGATCGCGGCGAAGCGTTCGGACATGCCCTGGTTGTGGACGGGTTGCTGCCCGGCGTGATCGGTGCGCAGAAGCAATTGCAAGGTTCGAAGATGCGCGGCGGCGTCAACATCAATGCGCTTACCAGCCAGCGCGAGGCCGACATGGGCCGGGGACCGGTGTTCTACTCGACGCTGGCGCAGATTGAAAAAGTGGCGGGAGACAAATGACCGCGACCCTCATCGATGGCGTCGCGGTATCGAAGATCATCCGCAGCGAATGGAAGCAACGCGTCGGCGTGCTGCGGGAGAGGGGCATTACGCCTGGGCTTGCGGTCATCCTGGTCGGCGACAATCCGGCGTCGCAGGTTTACGTGCGTAACAAGGTCAAGGCATGCGGCGAAATGGGTTTGCATTCCGAACTTCACCAGTTTCCCGGTGATGTGCCGGAACAGGCGGTGCTGGCGCGGATTGCGCAACTGAATGTCGACCCGAAGATCCACGGCATCCTGGTGCAATTGCCGCTGCCGCCGCAGATAGACAACGCCAAGGTGCTGGAAGCGATTGCGGTGGACAAGGATGCGGACGGTTTTCATCTCTACAATCTTGGCGCGCTGGTAACCGGCGGCGCTGTATTCCCCCCCTGCACGCCTTACGGCGTGATGGCGTTGCTCGATCACTACTGCATCCCGATCGAGGGCAGCAATGCCGTCGTGATCGGTCGCAGCAACATCGTCGGCAAGCCGATGGCGCTGATGCTGCTGGCGCGCAGCGCGACCATATCGATTTGCACCTCGCGCACGCGCGACCTTACGCAATACACCCGCCTTGCCGACATTCTGGTGGTGGCAACCGGTAAGCCGAGGATGGTAACGGGGGCAATGATCAAGCCCGGCGCCGTTGTGATCGATGTCGGCATCAATCGCATGGCGGACGGAAAGCTGGTGGGTGATGTGGATTTCGACAGCGCCAGGCAGAAAGCGTCCTACATAACGCCGGTGCCGGGTGGCGTGGGACCGATGACCATCACCATGCTGCTGGCCAACACCGTGCAGGCGGCGGAGCGGACGGCGGGGATGGCCTCCGGCACGCGCACGGGCGCGAACCAGTTCGCGGCCGCGCTGCAAAAATAGCAGCGCGATCCGCTCAGGAGCGGATGGAAACCGGAATGCGGCGCGGGCCGAACGGCGGATCGAAATGGCCGAAGCGGCCGGCGACGGGTGCGCCGCAGGCAATGCAACGGCCCTGCGCGGAGACGTGATAGGCCAGGATGCGGTGCCAGTCGCGCACGATCAGGCCGGTTCCACAGCCGGCGCAAGTTGTGGTTCCGCCTTCGCTGTCGTGCACGTTACCGGTATAGACGAACTGCAAGCCTTCGCCGAGGGCGATGTCGCGCGCTCGCGTAAGCGTCGCCGCCGGCGTGGGCGGAACGTCGTCGAGCTTGTAGTCCGGATGGAAGGCCGTAAAGTGTAGCGGCACATCGGCGCCCAACTCGGTGGCCACCCACTTGGACAGGCGATACAACTCCTCGTCCGAATCATTCTTGCCCGGGATCAGCAAGGTCGTGATCTCAAGCCAGACACCGGTTTCGTGACGCAGGTATTTCAGCGTATCGAGCACCGGTTGCAAGGTCGAGCCGGTGAGCTTGACGTAGAAGTCGTCGGTAAATGCCTTGAGGTCGACGTTGGCCGCATCCATCTTGGCGTAAAACTCGCGTCTCGGCAGGTCGTGCATGTAACCCGCGGTAACCGCCACCGTGTGGATGCCGCGCGCATGGCATGCGTCTGCCACATCCATTGCGTATTCCGCAAAGATGACCGGATCGTTATAAGTGAATGCCACGCTCTTGCAGCCGGACTGCCGGGCGGCCTCTGCGATCTGGTCGGGTCCGGCTAGATCCATCAAGCGGTCCATGTCGCGCGATTTGGAAATGTCCCAGTTCTGGCAGAACTTGCATGCCAGATTGCAGCCCGCGGTGCCGAAAGACAGAACGCTCGAACCGGGGAAAAAATGGTGGAGCGGTTTTTTTTCGATCGGATCGATGCAGAATCCGGAAGACCGGCCGTAGGTGGTGAGCACCATGCGGTCATCGATTCGCTGACGCACGAAGCAGGCGCCACGCTGGCCTTCGTGCAGCCTGCAGTCGCGCGGACACAGATCGCATTGCAGCCTGCCATCGTCGAGCCGATGCCACCAGCGCGCCGGGTACGCCGATGCGGCCGCGCTCACATCGTTTCCGGTTCCGCCCATTTGGCGACGGTATAACGCGACAGGCGCAGGTCGGCATGCCAGAAATCCGCCGCGAGTCCGGCCTTGCGTTTCAACGCGGCGAGAAACGAGGAAGGTTCGGGCAGGGTTTCCCAGACCTGGGGCAGGAAGGTGCCGCGATGGCCCACGTATTCCAGCACGATGCCATCGATGCCGGGGCGCAATTGCGAAAAGGCGTCCGCCTCATCGCGGAAAGCCAATGGTTGCGGTGGGCAAAGCAGCGATACTTCGATGCGGATCGCGCTGAGTTCCTCGAAGCGCAACAGCGAGAAGCGCGGATCCCTGAAGGCGGCGGCACGCGCGTTTGCTTCGACGTCGTCGATCAGGCTGCGATGCGCATTTAGACTGCCAATGCAGCCGCGTAACTGGCCCGCGCGCTTGAGCGTCACAAAGGTGGCGCCCGGCTGCTGCAGGAAGGAAGCATCGCCATTCACCGAAAAATGCAGACCGAACTGGCTGCAGATGGCGGCGCGGGCGAGGGCGATCAGCGTCTCGCCGTCGATGCTGTCTGCATCCGCAGTCTGCGTGCCGTCCGTATCCGCGCCACCGGGATAGAAGGCAAACGAGGCGTAACCGACCACGCGGTTGCGATCGCCGGCGGTGTCGCCGGAATTGCGCAGATCCAGCATTTGCGGTCGCAGGCCACGTCGCGCCGCGACGCTGAGCAGTCCGTTGACCGGCGTTGCGCCACACGCCTGCGTGTGATTCAGATTCGTGGCAAGCGCGAGGATCTCGCGCGCTGTCTGCTCATCGGCCTGACAGGCCTCAGGATAAGGCCGATAGTGCGACAGGTCGGAGCTGACCACGATCAATGTCTCGTCGCCGCCCCACAGATGATCCAATACTTCGGCGACTTCCTGTGTCGAAGCGTCGCCCACGGCGAGTGGCACCAGCGTGAAGCGCTCCAGGATCTGCTGCAGAAAAGGCAGATGGACTTCGAGCGAATGCTCCAGCGCATGAGCCTGGTTGTTGACGCAAATTTGCGGCAAGCGGCGCAAGGCGGCCGCGGCGTCGCCATCCAGCATGATTTCCCCAAGCGGGGTTGCAAACGCCGTGGCGTCAGGCAAGGCCAGTCCGCGCAGATGTACGCGGTGCGCCGGACCCAGCAGGACGACACGCGAAATCTGGTCGCGAAACGGTAACAGGCCGGCATAGGCGCTGGCGGCAATCGGTCCGGAATAGATATATCCGGCGTGGGGTACGATCAACGCCTTGGGGCGGCACGCGTGCGTAGTGCGCGCCGACGCTAGCAGGGAGCACACCTGCGAGCGCAGTTCCGAGGATGATTGCGGATAAAATGCGCCGGCTACGGCCGGCGGTCGAACCGATTCGAGTACGGTGTCCATCAAGGGATTTTGCGGCGATGGAAGTGGCAGTGGCGGGATTATAGGCTGGCAAGCGTCTACCGCCGCGTTGCCTTCGCCGCCGCCGGGGCGAAAAGGCCGGGAAATCTGTTGACCCTGAAGTTGGTACGTGTATATTACTGACCGCTTAGTCATTTACTTCATTCGTTACTTGTGAATCCGCAGCCAAAACAAGACCGACGCTGGACCCGGCGCAAGGAAGCGCGTCCGGCGGAGCTGATGACCTCAGCTTTGGATTTATTCGTCGAGCGCGGATTCGCAGCGACAAAATTGGACGAAGTGGCAGCCCGCGCCGGTGTGAGCAAGGGTACGCTCTATCTCTATTTCTCCAGCAAGGAGGAATTGTTCAAGGCCGTCATTCGTTCCGGTATCGTGCCGCTGATTGAACGCGGCGAGCGCCTGCTTGACGAATACCAGGGGACATCCGCGGAATTGCTGCGCGCAATCGTTTTCAGCTGGTGGGAGTCGGTGGGCACGACGAAACTCGGCGGCATTCCGAAGCTGATGTTTTCCGAGTGCCGCAATTTTCCCGAGATCGGCAAGTTCTACTACGAGGAAGTCATCAGCCGCGGCCATCTTCTGGTGCAGACCGTGTTGGAACGCGGCATGAAAAGCGGCGAATTCAGGCGCATGGATGCGAATTACGCGATGCGCATGATACTTGCGCCGCTGACTTACCTGCTGCTATGGCGTCATTCCTTCGATTTTTGCGACAGCAAGCGCGTCGACCCGCAAAAATATCTCGACTTGCACCTGGACATGATCGTAAACGGACTTGGCACCCATGTCGGGAAACAAAAAAAAGAGGGCATAGCGCCCGCGAAAATCATCAGTATCGAAAAAAAGGGGAGAAACCGATGAAGCGTATTTCGTTCCTGGCCGCTGCCTTGTTCGCCAGCCAGACCTTTGCCGCCGATCTGCTTTCGATTTACCGGGAAGCGCAAGTGCAGGATTCGA
>JBDTRK010000070.1:0-17585 GCA_039931685.1 Betaproteobacteria bacterium
AGCAGGCGGTGGTCAATGCCGCATCGGCGCGCGCCAAACCGATCGTGCTCACCGGCCTTGCCGCGATGCTCGGCGCGTTCTTCATCCTGGACGACCCGATATTCAACGGGCTGGCAGTCGCCCTCATATTCGGCATTCTGGTTTCGACGCTGCTGACCCTGGTGGTGATTCCGGTGCTGTATTACGCGATCCGCTGGCGCGCTCCGGCGGCAGCGGGGGCAATCGCGGCGGCCGGGAGTCCGCAATGAGCGCGCACAACAGCAGTTTTCATTCGCATTTTTTCTCACATTCAAGGAGTTCGCTATGACTGTCAACCGCATGGTCCGTACCATTGCCGGTCTGTTTATCCTGGTATCCCTGGCGCTCGGCGCGTCGGCCAGCCCGCTGTACGTTTCCAGCTACTGGTTGTGGTTTACCGCATTCGTCGGCGCAAACCTGTTTCAGAGCGGGCTGACGAAATTTTGCCCGATGGACATTTTCCTGAAGAAGGCTGGCGTCAAGCAGGGGTAATCGGCGGCCTGTTGTTCGCGCGCGGCCGTGAGGCATGCGCGCTGGGCACAGGCGTGCGGTCCGGACAGCCGCCACGCCGGAAAAGGCCGTGCGAATTGATCCAGGTCAAGGGCTTGCGCCCATTCCGGTCCACACTGGAAATTGAATTCCGCTGCGTGGAGGCGACGACCATGTTCACTTTGTCTGTAACCGGGAAACCGCAATGACCATGAACATGGAATCACCCGAGCGCCTGGTGCGTATTGCAGTGGGCCTCGCGTTACTCGGCGTCGTTCTGCTGGCACCGGGCAACTGGCGCTGGGCAGGGCTGATCGGGGTGGTGCCGCTTGCCACCGGTCTGTTCGGCTGGTGTCCGCTCTACGCGCTGCTGGCGCGGGATTAGCGTCCGGGGGTGGCGCTTGCGCGCCTGCCCGTTAGAAAGAAACGTACATCAAGGAGAATGATCATGAAGACTATTTCGATGAAGACGATTGCGCTGCCGGCAATGCTGGCTTGCCTGCTGGCCGCCCCGCTTGCGCATGCTGCAGACGAGGAAGATCACGCCGCCCACCATGCCGGCGCCGACGACGGCCAGGCTTCGCCCGAGGACAAGATGGCCGGGATGAAGATGGAAAAAAATGCAGGAAAAAATGGAAAAAATGCATGAGCAGATGGAAAAAATCCATGCGACTGCGAATTCGCAAGAGCGCAGCAAGCTGATGCAGGAGCACATGCAATCCATGCGCGAGGGCATGAAGATGATGCGCGGCATGGGCGGCATGGGCGGCAAGCCCGGCGAACCCATGGAAGGCGGCATGGACAAGGGCAACATGGACAAGGGTGGCATGGACAAAGGCGGCAAAGGCGGAATGATGGGCGGCATGATGATGAAAAAGCACAAGATGATGGAAGCCCGGCTCGACGCCATGCAGAAGATGATGGAGCAGATGCTCGAACACGAAGCCGCCGAACAGCAGATGGAGCGGGGAAAATAATCATCGGGTATCGCTGCGCGCTCGCGCGCGCCTGCAAGGTGAGCGGCCCGTTACATTTGCGCCGCTCATGATGATGGCCTCCCGCGGGCGCCGGCAAGCGTGCAGCTAAGTTTTTTTGGTGCGGCCGGTACGGTCACCGGTTCGAAATACCTTGTCCGCGCGGCGGGCCGCAGCATCCTGGTCGATTGCGGTCTGTTCCAGGGACTCAAGCAACTGCGCCTGAAAAACCGGGAGCCGCTACCGGTGGATCCCGCGTCGCTGCATGCCGTGGTACTGACTCATGCGCACATCGACCATAGCGGCTACCTGCCGCTGTTGGTGCGCAATGGATTCCGCGGCAAGGTCTACTGCAGCCGGGCTACGCTCGATCTGTGCCGGATTCTGCTGCCCGACTCGGGCCGGCTGCAGGAAGAGGAGACGGATTACGCCAACCGCCGCGGCTTTTCGAAACACCATCCGGCCCTGCCGCTGTATACGCAACAGGATGCGGAGCGCTGTCTGTCGCAACTGCTTCCCGTGAACTTCGATGCCGTCACCGACCTGGGCGCCGGCATTGCCATGCGCATGGCACACGCAGGCCACATCCTCGGCGCCGCCTTTGTCGGATTGCAGCATGAGGGCACCAGTCTGCTGTTCTCAGGAGACCTTGGGCGACCGCGCGACCCGGTCATGAACGCGCCCAGCGTGATGCGTCGCGCCGACTATCTGGTGGTGGAGTCGACTTACGGCGACCGGCTGCACGATCCGGTTGACCCGCTGGTGGAGCTCGCCGCGATCGTCAATCGCACGGTACAACGCGGCGGTGTGGTGATCATTCCCACCTTCGCAGTCGGCCGCGCGCAGGAATTGCTGTATTTGCTGTACGTGCTGAAGTCGCAAGGCCGCATTGCCGACATTCCCGTGTATCTCAACAGTCCCATGGCGGTGGATGCGACGCGCATTTTCATCGATCACCAGGATGAACACCGGCTGACGCCGGAGCAATGCGCAGCCATGTTCAGCGCCGTAAAAATCGTGAATACGCCGGAAGATTCGAAACGGCTCAATACGCGCCGCGATCCGATGATCATCCTGGCTGGCAGCGGCATGGCCACCGGCGGGCGCGTGGTGCATCACCTCAAGGCATTCGCGCCGGACGCGAAGAACACCATCGTGTTCACCGGTTTCCAGGCGGCCGCCACCCGCGGCGCCGCCATCCTGAGCGGCGCGCAAAGCGTAAAGATCCACGGCGAGTACGTGCCGGTGCGCGCGGAAGTGCGGATGCTGTCGAACCTGTCCGCGCACGCCGACCAGGCGGAGATTCTGGAATGGCTGCATCACTTCGAGGTGCCGCCGCGGCGCACCTTCATCACCCACGGCGAGCCGGTGGCGGCGGACGCTTTGCGCCATCGTATCGAGGAGAGCATGGGCTGGCGCTGCACGGTGCCGGATTATCGCGACCAGGTCGACCTTGCCTGAGGCAACCGGCTGGCTCGCGTCGGCGTCGAACGCTTGCATTTTCGCCAGTCATTTCGCGCGTCGCACGTCGTTCGATGCGTCGACCAAACCGAACAGCGTTGTCCTTACCGGACCGATGCCGCGGAAGGCGAGTTTGGTGCGTTGCGCGGCCGGCATTCTGGCCAGCCGCAGGGGATAGACGATCGGCAGGTGGTCGGCCCAGGTGATGGTTTCCTGCACCTGCCGGCGGCTGTCAATGGGCCTCGGGGCTGGTCGGCAGGTTCTCGCACAGCGCGCGGTCGTAAAGCTGGCAATTGTCGAGTCCGTTTTTTTTCGCAAGGTACATTGCCTTGTCGGCCCGGCGCAGCAACTCCTGGGGCGTTTCACCGGGATCGTGATAAATGGCGATGCCAATGCTGGCGCTCACCCTCACCGCGTGGCCCTGGAGTACGAACGGCTGCGAGATCGACTGGATCAGCTTGCGCGCCAGGGCGACGGCCTCCTGCTCATCGTGCAGGTCGGATTGCAGGATCGCGAATTCATCGCCGCTCAGCCGTGCGACCGCGTCAACGGTTTTGCGCACCCCGGCCTTGAGCCTTAGCGCAATCGCGGCGAGCAGGCTGTCGCCTACGTCGTGACCGAAGCTGTCATTGACCTGTTTGAACCGGTCGATGTCCATGAACAATACCGCGAGCGTACGCTTGTGCTGCGCGGTTCGCGCCATGGCTTGCTGCAACAGGTCGAGGAAAAGGACGCGGTTGGCGAGGCCGGTGAGGGCGTCATGGTAGGCGAGAAAGCGCTCGCGCTCGGTCGCCTGCTTGCGCAGGGTGACGTCGTGCTGGATGGCGGCGAAATGTGTGATCGTGCCATCGGCATCGCGCAGCGGGGAAATGACTTCCTCCACCACATATAAACTGCCGTCCTTGCATCGTTCCATCACTTCGCCGCGCCATACGCGACCGGCAAGAATGGTTTCCCACAAGGCCGTGTAAAACGATGCATCCTGCTTTCCCGAACCGAGCAGACTGGGCTTGCGGCCGATCGCTTCCTGGGGCGCATAGCCGCTGCGCACGGTGAAGGCTTCGTTGACCCAGACGATATGCCCATCGTGGTCGGTAATGAATATCGGATCGTCGAGCAGGGCCAGCGCTTTCGCAAGCAAGGCTTGGCCGACCGGATCTCGGGAATGCGTGCTTTGGGTCCTGCGCATGCGTCAATGACTGAATCGTGCCGGAATGCCGCCCGGCCCATCGCACCGCGTGTTGGCCATCGCCAACACGGCAACGATGCGCTCGAATCGGCCGGGGTGGACCAGGAATGCCAACTCAGCGCTTTGGCACTGCCGAGTGCGCATGGGAAGCTTCAAACCGGCGCTGGCAATCCAGGCAGCGCGAAGCCATGGGTTGGGCACGAAGCCGCGGATACTCGATCTCCTTGTGGCAATCGATGCATTGCGCAAAGCTGCCCGCGTCCAGGCGCGCCCGGGCGGCTTCCAGTTCACGCATTTCGTTCAGATCGCGCTCCAGTTCCGCATTGTCCATGTCGACGATCTGGCCGGTGGCGGCCACGTCGGCCCGGTCCAGCGCACCCGCCGACGCGCCATGCGAGTCTTCGCGCACGCGCGCGGAATCAGAGCGGATTTCGTCAGTCAGCGCCGCGCGGCGGTCGTCGATCGCGCGCTTCAATTCATCGTATTGCGACTTGCTCAATGGCACGGCGGGTCTCCTTGAATAGGTGGCGCCGGGCAATGCAAATCCGGACGCTTCGTCGTTGTGCCCGACGGCTGCAGCGCGCGGCGGGCACAGAATAATAGATTCGACGGATCAGCGGCGACTGATCAGCATGCCGATCAGCAATGCGGCGCCGGCTGCGATCCCGGCCGTGGTCCAGGGATGTTGGTGCACATAGCCGTCGGTTGCTGATACCGCATACCTGGCCCTGCGCACGGCATAAGCCTCGAGCGCATCGATTTCGACTTTTGCCACACGCAAACGTTGCTGGATGCGGTCACGCACCGCAGCGGCTTTTTCGCTCGCCTGTCCGGTCGTGACATGCAGCAACTCCTCCGCGTCGGCGACAAGCGCCTTGAAGTCGGTTGCCATTTTATTGCGTGCAATGTCGGTTTCGCTGTGCATGTCCAGCTCCTTGTCTGTTGTCCTGTTGCCTGTTTCGATCATCAATTCCATCTCAAGTTCACTTTATGCCGCTATTGCGGCCGCAGGCTTGATGCAGATCAACGGCATCCGGAATATTTGCACCGGCGCGGCAGGCGATGCCCGCCATGTGGACCGGTATGGATTCGGCGCGGCTGCGCACAGCATCAGCCAGGTCGCGTGCCACGAAGGACGGGAAATTTATGCATTTACGCGCGCAGGCGACACCCAGGCACAGCGGTTTGCCACGAACCTGGGGGCGGTCCGGGCGGGATCCAGCGACGAGCAACCGCCGCGTCTTCTGGATGCGGCCATCCTGTTCGCCCGGACGATGCCCTGGTAGCGCAGGCGCTGCACGCCGGAACCGGCTTGCGGCCGGGAAATGCGGTCGCAATTTGACTTGCCGCAAGTCGCGGCGCCCCGGCCGGCGGATGATGGTCTGCCATGGCAATCAAGTTCGACAACCGGATCGACGCGATGCGCGCGCAGCGGCCGGCGCGCCCGATTCGCGCCGTGCCGGTGGCGCCGCCCCACAGCCTGCGGCGGATCCAGTCCCACGCCAAAGAGGTGATCGGCCTCTGTGCGCCCGCGGATTTCCAGGCCGTCGGCCTGTTCTACCGCGATTTTCCGCAGGTGGAGAATGATGAGGTGACCGCCTTGCTGGCGCGGCGCGGGGATTCACAACCGTGACCGGCGTGTCCGAGGCTGCGCTTGCGCAAGGCGAAAGGAATCGCCGGGCCTGCGCAGAGCAAAGGGCATTGGTGGAGGCGTTGCGCGATCCCGCCTGCTTTGCGCATCCGGTCGGCAGTGTTTCCCTCATCGAGACGCATATCTCGTTCGTCATCCTCACCGGATCGATTGCCTACAAGATCAAGAAACCGGTCGACTTCGGTTTTCTGGATTTCACGACCCTGGAAAAAAGACGGTTCTTCTGTTCGGAGGAACGCCGCCTCAATGCGCGATTCGCTGCGCGGATCTACCTCGATGTCGTGCCGATCGGTGGAACGCGGGAGCATCCGCTTGTGGAGGCAAAGGGCGCGGCCATCGAGTACGCGGTCAAATTGCGCCAGTTCCCGCAGGAGGCGCTGGGCGACAGGGTGCTGGCACGCGGCGAGTTGACCCTGCTGCACATGGACGCGCTGGCCGAACTGCTGGCAGGCTTTCATGCCCGTGCTGGTACGGCGGCAGGCGGCGATCCATTCGGGTCACCGGAGGCGATACAGTCCAGTGTCGTGCAGAACTTCAGCCAGATCCTGGACCTGCCCATAAGTGCGGCGCAACTGTCGATCGTCAACGACACGCAGACCTGGGCGCGCAACCGGCACGCAAGCTTGTGCAAAGTGTTTGCGCGACGCAAACGCGAAGGACGCGTGCGCGAATGCCACGGTGACCTTCACCTTGGCAACATCGTTATCCTTGACGGTGCGCCGTTGCCTTTCGATTGCATCGAGTTCAACCCGGACTTGCGCTGGATCGATGTAATGAACGAAGTCGCGTTCATGGTCATGGACCTGCGCGCGGCCGATCGTGCGGACCTCGCCAACCGATTCCTGAACGCCTATCTCGAATCCTGCGGCGACTATGATGGCCTGCGCGTGCTGGACTATTACGTCGCTTATCGGGCGATGGTGCGGGCGAAGATTGGAATGATGCGCGCCGGCCAGATCGCGTCCGGAGGTGACGCGGCGGCCCCGCGGCAGCCAACGGATCATCGCTATCTTGCGCTCGCGTACGACTGCGGGCGTTCGCGAGCGGGCTTCATCGCGATTACGCACGGCTTCTCGGGCAGCGGCAAAACCACACTGTCCCGGTCGCTGGCCGAGTTGAACGGTGCGATCCGGGTTCGATCCGACATTGAAAGAAAGCGCATGCAGGGCATGGCGTCGACCGATCGCGGTGAGGCCGGCATGGAAAGCGACCTTTATTCCGCCGACGCCACCGATGCGACCTATCGGCGGCTGCTGGACCTCGCGCAAGTGATACTCGATTCCGGACACGGTGTGATCGTTGACGCGACCTTCCTGCAACGGCGCCATCGTGAACTGTTCCGCGCCTGCGCGGCACTGGCCGGTGTGCCATTTGCGATCGTCGATTTCACCGCCTCCGAGGCGCTGCTGCGCGAGCGCATCGGCAAGCGTGGCAGGCTGGACGAAGATGCGTCGGATGCGGACCAGGCTGTACTCGAACACCAGCTGCGCCGCGCAGAAGCCCTGCAATCCGATGAGCTCGCGACGGTGTTCGCGTACGACACCAGCCGGTCTGTGGAGGACTCGCGGCAGCCGCAGACCTGGGCGCCGCTGTTGCGTCGCCTGTCATCCGCCGGCGCCCTATTGCCGTGACGGGCGCTGCACACACACCGGCACGCGCGTGGCGCAGTTGCTTGATCTGCGTCAAGGTGCCGAAGCACGCGGGACGCACAATACAGTCGTATTCATGCTTGGGAAGTCATCATGTCAATCGGTGAAATCTGCAATCGCCATGCCGTTTGCGCCCGGCGCGACGCGACCGTGAAAGTGGCTGCGCAACTGATGCGCGAGCACCATGTAGGCAGTGTGGTGGTGGCCGACGAGCTGGCGGAAAAGCGCGTCCCGGTGGGAATCCTGACCGATCGCGATATTGCCGTCGCCGTGGTAGCGCTTGGGCTCGATCCCGAAGTCATACAGATTGGCGACATCATGGGCAACAAGCTGGTCAGCGTGCGTGAGGACTGGAGTACCGCCGAAGTCGTCGAGTTGATGCAGATCAGGGGTGTGAGGCGCATGGTCGTCACCGACGCCGACGACCATCTGGTCGGCATTGTCACGGCCGATGACGTGATGTCCCTGCTGGCCGAGGAAATGTCGGCGCTGGCCGACATGGTCAGTGGTGAGCGCAAACGCGAGGCTGCATTGCGCAAAGTCATGGTCTGAATTGATCTGCATCAATAAAGGCGTCACGACACTGCCTAGTATGTCGCTGTCGGATGCCCGAGCGCGGGTGTCCAGTGATCGGACCCGCCGCGACCGCGATGCTGCCGCGGCCACGCGCTTGTCGGATAGTGGACGCCGGCCCAATCAACCTAAAGAGGAGTAGTTGCCGATGCCGCACGATCACGTCGTAGTCTGGATTGATCATCACGAAGCGCATGTACAGGGCTTTACGCAAGAGCAAAACGACAGCGTCGTCATCAAGACGCACGGTGAGCCGCGCAAGGTGCATCGCCACAGCGGCCCCATGGGCAGCGGCAAGGCGCCTGAAGACCATGAATTCTTCGAGCGCGTCGCGCAGGCTATCGCCGACGATCGTGAAGTGCTGGTGGTCGGCCCGGCCCAGGCCAAGCTCGAATTGGTGAAGTATCTGGAGCGTCACCACGCGCAACTGGCAAAAAGGATCATCGGCGTCGAAACGCTAGACCATCCGACCGACGGTCAGATTCTGGAGCACGCGCGCCGCTTTTTCCGGGCGGCGGACCGCATGCTCACGCAGCCGGGATCGCATCGCAGCTGAGCGGCATGACCGTGACCTGGGTGATTCTCGGCGCGACGGTGCTGACCGGTTTGCTCGGCGGCGTGCACTGTGCCGGCATGTGCGGCGGCATCGTCTCCGCACTGGTCGGCCAGTCCAGCGGCAACCTCAGGCCCTGGCTGGTACATCTGGCCTACAACGGCGGCCGCATTTTCAGCTATTCGATCGCCGGCGCCATTGCCGGCACTGTGGGCAGCCTGGGCCTGATGCTCGATCGATGGCTGCCGGTTCAACTGGTGCTCTATATTTGCGCGAACCTGCTCCTGATCGCGCTGGGTCTCTATTTGGCGGGCCTGCGCGGTCCGATCACACATCTGGAACGTCTGGGCGCGGGTCTGTGGCGGCGCATCCAACCTTTCACCCGCCGTTTTCTGCCGGCGGATTCCCTGCCGAAGGCGGCCTCGCTCGGCATGCTCTGGGGATGGCTGCCCTGCGGTCTGGTTTACACGGTGTTGTTCACCGCCATGTTGAGCGGAAGCGCGCTTAATGGCGCGATCCTGATGCTCGTTTTCGGGCTCGGTACCCTGCCCAATCTGATGGCGGCGGCGATCCTGCTGCGCAAGTCGCGCAAGCTGCTGCCAGGCAAGGTCGCGCGTGTGCTCAGCGGCGCCACGGTCATGGCGTTCGGCGTCTATGGCGTCGCGCATGCCGCCACGCTCGGCACACACATCCGCGGCGGATTGCTTTGCATCGGCTGAATTCGCTGTAACGGCGAATACTGGGTCAGGTGTCGGTTGCGCGTACCGGGCGAAAGGCCACGGACGCGATTCGGCTGGCTCACGTACCTCGCTGAAATATCCCATCCATCGATAGAGGCGTCAGCAAGATTGGCGCTTCGCCGCATTGCCACAGGCCGGCGTTAACGGGTCGTTCCCGCTGCCGGAATTCGACGAAAATCCGTCGAAGTCGATGAGAACGCAGCAATTGCGTGGAATTTTCTTGCGGCAAGTCCCTGAAACCCCTATCTTTGCGGTCGCCCTTTTACGCACACTTTTTGCATGGGGGGAAAGCATGCAGAAAGCGATGTTGCAATCGGGTTGTGCGCGGTGACCGGATAACAATGAAAACAAAGACCGGATAACAATGAAAACAAATCGAGGCTTCACCCTGGTCGAAATCGCGATCGTTCTGGTGATCATTGGTCTGCTGCTGGGGGGCATTCTCAAGGGGCAGGAGTTGATCAACAACGCCAGGGTCAAGAGCTTTGCGACCGATTTCCGCAATATCCCGATCATGCTGTATGGCTATCAGGACAAATTCAAATCCTTGCCTGGTGACGATGCCATGGTGACGGTTCACCTGCCGGGCGCCACACTTGCCACAACGCCGGCCGGCACCGTTGGCAACGGCGTGATCAATGGCGCCTGGGACAGCACAGCCAACACCGACGAATCCTGCCTTTTCTGGCAGCACGTGCGCCTGGCGGGCCTGGCACCGGGACCCACCACCGTGGACTGCTCGATGGGCAGCGCCTATCGGCCGACCAACGCAAATATCGGTCAGGTAGGCATCCAGAGCAACATGGGGTTTACCACCATGACCGGTGCCGTGAACGGCAGCTACATCATTTGCTCGAAGAATGTCCCCGGTCAGTATGTGCTGCAGCTCGATACGCTGCTCGATGACGGCAATCCCGAAACGGGATCCATGCGCGCGATCCAGCAATCGGCCGTTGGCGGCGCGCCTTCCACTGTCGCCACAGTGCAGGCAAATCCCGGTGACAGCTTCATCGTCTGCATGGGTATCTGATCCGCCCGAAAACAGCAAACGTTCTGCCTGAGTTGCGGGATGGAAGTGAACAGGGCAGGCCATGATCGGCCTCCGGCCCCACGCGCGGCGTAGACTTTTCCGCCCTGCCAAGCTGAAAATCAGGCACCATAAAATGCGCGTCGACCGTATCCAGCGGCCGAATACGGCGGCATCGTTGCGGCGTGCGCGTCGCAAATGGTGCCAACCGCTGCCGACCGCGCGGCGCATGCTCAACCGCCCAGGAGCTGATGATGATAATAAAATCGAAGGATTTCAGTGTTCCCGCCGGTAAAAAGGTCAGGCTGGCGAAATGGCCGACGCGCGTGAAGCCGGTCTACAAGTCGAAAAAAGAATACGCCGAACTGCTGCAGGACCAGGTGCAGGAACTGAGCGAACTGCAACGACTTCTCTATGCTTCCAACCGCTACTCGGTATTGCTGATTTTCCAGGCGATGGACGCCGCGGGAAAAGACGGCGCTATCCGCCACGTGATGTCCGGCATCAATCCGCAGGGCTGCCAGGTGTTCAGCTTCAAGCATCCGAGCGCCGAGGAACTGGACCACGATTTCCTGTGGCGCACCACGCGCGCATTGCCGGAGCGCGGCCGCATCGGCATCTTCAACCGCTCTTACTACGAGGAAGTCCTGATCTTGCGGGTGCATCCGGAAATCCTGGTCAGCCAGGGACTGCCGGACGTTGCTCCCGGTGACGAGTCCGTCTGGCAGGACCGGTATCGCTCCATCGTTGGACTGGAAAACCATCTGCACCGCAACGGGACGCGGATCATCAAGTTCTTCCTGCATCTATCCAAGGAAGAGCAGCGCAAGCGTTTCCTCGAACGCATAGACGATCCGGACAAGAACTGGAAATTCAGCCTGGCCGACGTCACGGAACGTAAATTCTGGGATCAGTACATGAAAGCCTACGAAACCTGTCTCGGCGCGACGAGCACGAAGGACGCCCCCTGGCATATCGTTCCCGCCGACGACAAGGAGAACGCGCGGCTGATCATTGCCGAGGTCATCCTCGACACCTTCAGGCGATTGGGCCTCGCTTACCCGAAACCCAGCGCGGCGCACCGCCGTGAATTGCTGTCCATCCGCAAGCAGCTGGCGAAGTAACCAGGTTGTTCCCGTTGGAAAACCGGCTGAATCAGTCGCCTGGTCTGATACCCGGGGATGACGACTCGCGTTTACGTGCACCATGCAAGACGCTGCGTCGTTCGTGATTCAAGTCATCATGCCACGCTCCCAGGAGCGAATGACATTGTCAGATTCTGGCAGATTGCAAGAGGCCCATAACAATGCATACCGATAATCTCTCCCAGTGGACCCACGATCACGTATTTGACACGGGCAACCGGGCCGCCGAACGCGGCACCCGCTTCGTCATGTGGATAACGGCCGGCATGATGATCGTGGAAATCATTGCAGGGTGGTGGTTCAACTCGATGGCTTTGTTGGCCGATGGCTGGCACATGAGTTCCCACGCTGTCGCGATCGGCCTGAGCGCTTTCGCCTACGCTGCCGCCCGCCGCTATTCCCGGGATCCGCGCTTCGCTTTTGGCACCTGGAAAATCGAGGTCCTTGCCGGCTTTGCCAGCGCGATCTTCCTGCTGGGCGTCGCCGCGATGATGGTGTTTGGCTCGGTCGAGCGGATCTTTTCGCCACAGGCCATTCATTACCAGGAAGCCATGATCGTGGCGGCAGTTGGCTTGATCGTAAATATTGTCTGCGCCGTGGTGCTTGGGGGGGCCCAGACTGGCCATCATCACGACGGACATGGCGATGGTCACCATCATGGACACGACGGCCACCATGATCTAAATCTGAGATCGGCTTATATCCACGTGATTGCCGATGCGGCTACATCTGTTCTCGCCATCATTGCCCTTGCGGGCGGCTGGATCTATGGCTGGTCCTGGCTGGATCCGGTCATGGGCATCGTCGGTGCCGTGTTGGTGGCGGTCTGGGCCAAAAACCTCCTTGCCCAGACGGGCAAAGTGTTGCTGGATCGCGAGATGGATCATCCGGTCATCGCAGAAATTCGAGAGGCCGTGGAAACCGGCCATGATGCGGGCGATACGCGATTGACGGATCTGCACGTGTGGCGAGTCGGCAAACAATCGTATTCCTGCGCACTGAGCGTTGTGACCCATGATGCGAAGTTGACGCCCGACCGCGTACGTGGACAGCTCGCCCGGCATGAGGAGATCGTCCACGCCACCATCGAGATTCGTCAGTGCGAATAATCAGGAATATGCCTGGCTGGCCCGATTGACACCGTTTGGCTCCACGGCTCTAATGATGGGCAGGGTAAAAATTAATGATCGGCCCCAGGGGGCCCGACACTGAACCATTGACCGGCATGCTTGTCATTAGCATCTAATGAGACTATTTCGCCTCTTCGTGATGGGATGGATGATATTGTGGCTCGCCGGGAGCGGAGTCCTGGCCGCTGCAATGCCATTGTGCAAGCACACCCTGGGGCAGCATGACGATGTCGCAGTCGTTGCCGGGGATCACCACCAGATATCACACCAAGACCTTCAATCCAGTCATTCACGCGACGAGCACCAGCATGCGACAGCGGCGCCTGGCCATGGCAAAGGCGGGGGTCTGATTGGTTTTGTCTGCGATAGTTGTGACTTGTGCCATCTTGCGACGTCTGTCGTTCCGGCGGCGAATTTGATTAGCGGATTCTTGCCGGATAGTCGGGTCCATCCGGTCGGGCCTGACGCAACATTCCTTTCCCGCGTTCTCGAGCAGCCCCAGCCCGTCCCGCTAGCCCAGCGCGCCTGAGCGCCGTTGGGAAGTCTGCCCTGCAATCCTCGCCGCGCGCATTCGCTCGGCGCATGGGCTCTCCTTCGGCACATCCCTTTCAATATTGCCGAACGAGGAAGCCATGCGTTGTCTTATCCTGTTTTTCGCCCTGCTTGGCGCGACCCAAATCGCGGTAGCGCAATCGAATACGCGCCCCGACCCCAGCGATCCCGCTGCACCGGCGCCTTCCATCCAGCCGGCCTCGGCTTTCGCTGACTATAAGTCCTTCCAGGAACAGAAAAGCAATTCCTGGAAGCAACTCAATCAGGAGGTCGCGAACAATCCCGGCATGGGTGCGATGAAAGCCATGCCCGGTCACACCATGCCCGGTATGGATGCGGAAGATGCCGCCCCGCCGATGAGCAAAGAAGCCGTTGACAGTCATGACATGAACTCGATGGAGGAAATGTCGGAAAAAGCCATGCCTCGAAAGGATGAGAAATCTTCCGATGCAAGCGGGCATACGCACGACGACATGGCCACCGCCAAATCGCAATCTCCGCCAGCCCAGCCCGAAAGCAAGCAGACCGCCGCCATCGTCGGCACCGGCGTCGTCCAGGGAGTCGACAGATCCGGTGGAAAGATAAAACTGGCCCACGATCCGATCGACGCGCTCGGCTGGCCAAAGATGACCATGTTCTTTCGCCTGAAGGACCGCGCGCTCGCCGACCAGGTCAAGGAAGGCGACAGAGTCAACTTCACGCTGGAGAAATCCGCCACGGGCTACGTCATCTCGGAATTGCGCAAGCGAACGCCGGGCGATGACACAAAGCAAATCAAATAAGGAAATCATCATGAAGAATTTCCGACGATTGTTCCGTCCTTCCCCGCTGAGAGTGCTGTCTGCGGCCTTGAGCCTGCTGCTGCTTGGGGGCTGCGCCACGTTCTCGCGCGATGGTGGATTCGACGCCGTCGCGGCTGCGTCCCGTGAGCGCATCGGCAAAGACGTCCAATGGGTGCGAAATGATGGCGACGCCGAAACCGTCAACACCCGTGTCAAGAATCTACTCGCCTCGCCGCTTTCGGTTGACGATGCCGTGCAGGTGGCGCTGCTCAACAATCGCGGACTGCAGGCGACGTACGCCGAATTGGGCATTGCCGAAGCCAACCTGGTGCAGGCCGGCCGCTTGCACAATCCGGGTTTTACTTTCCTGCGCGCCCATTCGGGGGACGGGTCGCGCATCGAGCGCACTTACACCTTCGACTTCGCCAGCCTGATCATGGCACCGCTGGCAACGCGCATTGAGGGACGCCACTTCGAGCAAACCAAGCTGCTGGTCACAGGTGAAGTGCTCCGGGTAGCAGCCCAGACAAGAAAGTCCTACTTCGAAGCCCTCGCGGCACAGCAGAGCGTGGGCTACTTCGAGCAAGTCAAGATGGCGGCCGAGGCCGGTGCCGACCTGGCCCAGCGCATGGCTCGAGCCGGCAACTGGAGCAAGCTCGATCAGGCCCGCGAGCAGGTGTTCTATGCGGAAGCAGTCGCCCAGTTGGCCCGCGCCCAACAGAACGCCATTGCCGAGCGCGAGCGGCTCTCACGCCTTATGGGCCTGTGGGGAGAGGACTTGCGATTCAAACTTCCCGAGCGGCTTCCCGATCTGCCCAACGCCAGGCCCGAACTGCAGGACCTGGAGCCTTATGCCATGCGTGAGAGGCTCGACATTCGCGCGGCGCGACGCGAAACCGAGGCATTGGCGGCGTCCCTGGGACTCACCAGGACCACGCGTTTTATCAATGTCCTGGACGTGAGCTACCTGAGGAACAGCGAGCCCAATGGCATACGCGAAACCGGTTACGAGATCAGCCTGGAAATTCCGATCTTCGATGGGGGCGGCGCGCGCGTGGCAAAGGCCGAGGCGACCTATATGCAGGCAGTAAACCGCATCGCAGAAATTGCAGTCAATGCGCGCTCCGAAGTGCGCGAATCCTATGCGGGATATGTCAGTGCCTATGAACTTGCCAGACACTACCGGGATGAGATCGTCCCGTTGCGCAAGACCATCTCCGACGAAAATTTGTTGCGCTACAACGGCATGCTGATCAGCGTATTTGAGTTGCTCGCCGACGCACGCGAGCAGGTGGCGAGCGTCAACGCCTATATCGAGGCACTCAGAAATTTCTGGCTGACCGAGGCCGAGCTTCAAAGTGTGCTGGGCGGCAAGCTACCTGCACGCGTTGCCGATGCTGTAACACCCGAGGGTCCGGAAAAACCAGTCGCGCCCGAATCGCTGAAACAGCCCGACTCTTTGCACCAGCACGAAAAAGGAAAATGATCATGTCCACACGACGACAATTCTTGCGCTCCTCGGGGGCTGCACTGCTGAGTGCCGGCCTGGTGACCAGGGTAGGGGCCGCCTCGCTTCCCGAGGCGCCGATCCAGTCTTCACCGCTTACGCAGCCGCCGCTCATCCCGCCCAATGGCCGACCCTACCATCCCGTGGTGACCCTGAACGGCTGGACGTTGCCGTGGCGCATGAACAACGGCGTCAAGGAGTTTCACCTGATTGCGGAACCGGTCGTGCGAGAGATTGCGCCGGGCATGAAGGCGAATCTTTGGGGCTACAACGGCCAGAGCCCCGGCCCCACGATTGAAGTGGTGGAAGGCGACAGGGTGCGCCTCTTCGTAACCAACAAGTTGCCCGAGTTCACCACCATTCATTGGCACGGCCAGCGCCTGCCCAACGGCATGGATGGTGTAGGTGGGCTGAATCAACCGCATATTCAACCCGGCCGCACTTTCGTTTACGAATTCGAAGCGAAACGACCCGGAACGTTCATGTATCACCCGCATGCCGACGAAATGACGCAGATGGCGATGGGCATGATGGGCACCTGGATCACGCATCCCAGGAATCCGGACATGTACCGGGTGGATCGAGACTTCGTCTTTTTGCTGAACGCCTACGACATCGATCCGGGGCGGTTCACGCCGAAGACCAGCACCATGCTCGAGTTCAGCTTATGGACATTCAACAGCCGGGCGTTTCCGGGAATCGATCCGATCATCGTGCGCAAAGGTGACCGGACCCGCATCCGCATCGGCAATCTGACGATGACGAATCACCCCATTCATCTGCATGGTCACGAATTCGAGGTGACGGGCACTGACGGCGGCTGGGTTCCCAAGTCAGCGCGCTGGCCGGAGGTGACGACCGACGTCGCGATCGGACAAATGCGATCCATCGAGTTCGACGCCAACGAGCCAGGCGACTGGGCCTTTCACTGCCACAAGTCGCATCACACGATGAATGCCATGGGACATAACGTGCCGACGATGATCGGCGTCGATCAGAAAGGCATCGCCGAAAAGATCAACAAGCTGGTGCCGGACTACATGGTGATGGGCAACGCCGGGGGATCGATGGGCGAAATGGAAATGCCGCTGCCGGACAACACGCTGCCCATGATGACGGGTACTGGCCCTTACGGTCCCATCGAAATGGGCGGCATGTTTACCGTCGTCAAGATTCGCGAGGATCTGGCACGCGATGATTACAAGGATCCGGGTTGGTACGCGCAACCGGCTGGGAGCGCGGCCTACGAATGGACCGGTGAATTGCCGGCGTCGCAAAGTGCGCCGTCCAGGCAATCGGACAGCGCCGGCGTTTCTCCGCCATCCGAACAATTGCTGACTGTCAAACGTGGAGGCAAGCATGAGCACTAAGTCGATCGTTTGTCCTGTCGTATTGGCCGTGCTTTTGTCAGCAGGAAGCCTGGCCCTGGCTCACGAAGACGAACATAACAAGACGCAGAAGCACGATGGTCACGCGGCCACGCTGGGTGAGCCGGGAAATCCCGACAAGGTATCGCGGACGATCGAAGTGCGTATGTCCGACGCCATGCGCTTCAGTCCTTCCTCCATCAAGGTCAAGCGCGGCGAAACCATCAAGTTCGTGCTCACGAATACCGGTCGGGTGAAGCATGAAATGGTGTTGGGCAGCATCGAAGAACTCAGGGAACACGCTGCGTTGATGCAGAAGTTTCCCGATATGGAGCATGCCGATCCGAACATGGTGACAGTCGAACCGGGCAAGACCGGCGAACTGGTCTGGCGGTTCACCAGGGCCGGCACCTTCGATTTTGCCTGCCTCCAACCCGGCCATTTCGAGGCCGGAATGGTTGGTAAGGTGTCCGTTAAACGCTGATTCAATAAACCACGGCTGCAAAGGAGCAACAAATGAAATGCGCTTCAATTCTTCTTGCCCTATTCGTCCTTGCCATTGCGCTACCGGTAGGCACCCAAGCCGCGGACGAACAAGACAGTCATCGGCCGCCACAGGCCACTTCTTCCGAAAGCGGCGCGCCGCTGGCACCAGGAGAAGTCAAAAAAGTCGACAAGGATACCGGTAAGGTCACCATAAAGCATGGTCCCCTGGAGAACCTGGGCATGCCGGCGATGACCATGGTATTCCGTGTGAAGGATCCGGCGATGCTGGACC
>JBDTRK010000071.1:0-17428 GCA_039931685.1 Betaproteobacteria bacterium
GATTGTTCCTTCTCGACTGGCCCAGCAGGCGATTCGCGGGCTTCCAGGGTTTGAGCTCGCCGAGCAACGGCACGTTCCACGCGTTGTCGAGGTCGTTGAGCGAGCGCACGCGGCGATCGGTAATCTCCAGCAGCAGCACAAGGCCGATGCCCAGCATGCCGCCAACCACCACCGACAGCGCGATGTTGAGGGCGACTTTGGGGCTGGCCGGGGCGCTCGGCACGACTGCCGGATTGAGCACGGTGACATTGGTCTGGTTTGAACGGCTTTCCACCTGGCTCACCACGGAGCGCTGCATGGCCGTGTCGTAGGCCCGCTCCGCCGATTCGACATTGCGCCTGAGCACCGTGAAGTCGTTGCGGCTCTCCTTCTGTCCGAGCATGCGTGAGCGCTGTGCCGCCATGGATTGCGCGAGCGCCGCCTCCCGCTGACGGCTCTGGCGTGCCGAGCTCTCGATGCCGATTACCACTTTCCTCATTTCGGCGTCGAGCTTCTCGCGCAGGCTCTGGATTTCGGATTCCTGGCGCTGGTATTGCGGATGGTTGCGTCCGTATTGTGTCGCCAGTTCCCGCAGCCTGGTTTCCCCATGCAGCAGATCCCCTTTGAGTCTCTGCACGAACGCATTGTCGAGCACGTCCGGCAGCCGGTCCGGCGAGGCACCTTCTTCGAGGAACTTATGGGCCTGCTGCTCGCGGCTGTTCCACTGGTAGGTCTGCTCCTGCGCCCTGACAACTTCGTCCGACAAAGCGGAGAGCCGGGTATTTTCGACATCAAGGCGCTCATCCGCTGAAACGATCTTCTGACGCTGATGGTTGTCGGTGAGCTTGGCCTGGGCATCTTCAAGATTGGCACGCAGTCCCTTCAACTGCTCGTCGAACCATGCCGCTGCCTCCCGCGCCGGCTGCACGCGCAACTCGAGCAACGTGCTGATATAAGCCCTGGCAAAGGCGTTGGCAACCTGCATCGAGAAATAACGGTCCGGTGACGAGAAACTCACCTCGATGACATCACTCTGCGAGGTCTCGACCTTGACCATTTTCAACAGACCCTCGACCAGGCGATCCTCGATCGATACACCTTCCACCGTTTCACCCTTCAAGGTCGCAAGCGCCGATGGCTTTTCGGCGAGCTTCAGGTCCTGCACCACCTTGCGCGCCACTTTCTTGCTGACGATGATGTCCTTCTGGGTCTGTAGATAGCTGAGCCTCTCCTGCGGCAGCATGAGCGGCCGCATGGAATTGCTAAGCGACTGCTCGTCCTTGACGTCCACCAGCAGCGAAACCGTCGCCTTGTAGGATTTCGGCAACATCAGGGTTACCGCGGCCGCGGCGAGCACGGTCGCGACAAGGACCAGGACAAACACGCCGAAGCGCGCGCGCAACGCCAGCAGAAACTGTTGGAGGTTCAAGATATTTTCCGATATGGGTAATTGTTCATGCGCTCAAAAGTCGCGCCACTAGAACAGGCTCTCGCGAACGAAGACGATGTCGTCCGCCTGGATCGGATCGGTAAGCTTGGCCTCGAGTTTCGCGAATTTGCCGTTTGGCATGCGCCGATTGATGCCGATTCCACGCTCGCTGGCGCGCGGCGTCAGTCCGCTTCCGAGCGACAACGCCTGCATGACGATCATGTTCGGCTCCAGTCGATAGGCGCCGGCCCGCTGCACTTCGCCATAGATATAGAAGACCGGGGCGCGTTCCACAAAAATCGTGTCGCCATTTTCGATCTGCATGTTCTTGGACGAGTCGCCTCCGCGGAAAATCGCCGGAACATCAATTTCACGTTTTTCCACTTTGCCGCCGCGGTTGGTCAACACCGTCACCACGTCGGCCCCCGTCGGGCTGATCCCTCCGGCCAGCGTCAGGATGTCGGTCAGGCGCGTGGCGGCATCTTCGAGCACGTAGTTGCCGGGCCGTAACACTTGTCCGAGCACGTACGCCTGGCGGCTGCGCACCTGGACAATGGAAACGGCGACCTGCGGGTTTACGATGAAGTTTCCGCGCTTCAACTGCTCGGCGATGCGGTTTCCGGCCTCCGTGGTCGTCAACCCGCTCAGGCCGACTTCGCCGATCAGCGGAAAAACGACGAGGCCCGATGGGGAAAGGCGGGTTTCCGTTGTCAGATCCGGGTTCTGGAACACCGTAATGCGTATGCTGTCACCCGATCCGAGAATCTCGCGAGGCTGCGTAGTATTTTCCGCCGCGAACGTACTTGCTGCCGCGGGGGGAGTATTGCGTGCCTGCGTAGTATTTGCGGCCGCTGGTGTATTCGTTGCCGCTGGCGCACTTGTCGCGGGGGGGGCATTGCGTATCCGCACGGTATCGCGAGCCTGGG
Organism: Betaproteobacteria bacterium; assembly: GCA_039931685.1. Classification (GTDB taxonomy): domain Bacteria; phylum Pseudomonadota; class Gammaproteobacteria; order Burkholderiales; family JACQAP01; genus JACQAP01. The sequence continues at coordinate 2,335 of JBDTRK010000071.1, forward strand.
AAGCGATCGGCGTAGCGATCGCCAGCGTTGCGAGCGCCATCCATATCAGTGTCCGAAACGGTTTGGCGCAGGTGAAGCGGCACTTCGTCATGTATCCCATTGCAAACCTCATTTAGAGTTCCTGCTCCATGCGCAAGGTCCGGCCGGCGGGTCGCCGCGCGAGCCTGCGTAAGTTCGCAACGACGATCTTCCAGCATGCTGTGCACATCCTGAATCCTCGAACCACCCTTGCCTGTGATTGCGCGCGATCCGATTTGCAAAGCAGGATAGTCCCGGCAGGTTTATGCGGAATTTCCGATGCTGATCCGAACGGACTATCGGCAATGAACCCGGTACCACGGCAGGGAGGCCGCCGAGCACCTGTGGACGTGGTTACGACAGAAAGCGTGCGAATGTTTGAAGGGTGTTCTGCGCGAGTGCCGATGTGCGGCGGGGATTGAATCGCAGCCAGCCCGGCCGGTGCGTGCGACGGGTGGGCTGCCCATGCGCCCATATATAAGGTGATGGCTGCGCCGGATATCGCAATAATCCGGGCGCAATGGCGACATTCAGGACGAAAAAATGCGTGGCCTCGCCACGGCGCATATCCCGAGCAAACCCGCGATCAGCACGGCCCAGGTGCCCGGTTCCGGCATGGCCCTGTCGGGCACTCGCATCCATTGCTCCTGCCGGCTTTCGTTGCGGGTCAGCGTCGTACCCGGCACGGAACGCGGAGCGTCTTGCGGCAGAGACAGCCTGGTGTCCTGCCGATGATTCTCGACGCCATCGGTCGAATCGCTACGCCCCTGGCCGGACGGTGCCTTGCCCGCGTCGTCGCGAACTATCGGTACGTTCTCGAGTTTGTGCACGCCCGCCACAGGTCCTTCGGGAAAGTCGCGGGGCTTGCCGGTATCCGCGACAACGCGTTGCAGACTCGCGCCCGGCCGGATTTGCCGGCGCATCGTGCCGTCGAACTTCGCGGCGCGCAGTTCGGCGGCCGGCCACCACATTGCCGTGCATGCGGAGCCGACCCGGGTGGAGTTGAAGTCGATCACCCCCCCCATCCCGAGCGGATCGCTGGTTGTCACCCTGGTAAGTGCATTGCAATCGTCGCGCAAAGAGGATGAGCGGTAAGCCATGCAACTGCCGACCTCGCATAAGCCGGCGGTCCTGGTATCGCGATGATCCAGGGCGAAGACCGGCACGGATGCCGTCGACACCGCAAGGATGAAAGGGACAAACGCGATGGAAATTCTGTGCACGGCCTCACTCCTCTTGATGAAGTTAATCGCCGCTCAATGATGGCCTTGATGAATTACAAAACGCTACTGCCGGTCCCGACGGCGCATAGTCCGGCCTGACTATGCACGCCAGCGCCGCGCGGGCCGAACCAGTCCGTCGTGCGCATCAATCGCATGTCTCGGTCATTGCGCAGCGCATGAGGATACGTCCCCATGCCTATACCGTCACGGCTTGAGGATGCGCAGGTCCAGCGCCTTGCCCACGGCCTGCGCGCGATTGACCACGTCCAACTTGCGAAGGATTTTCTGTACGTGGTTCTTCACCGTGAGCGGACTGATGTCGAGGATGGCTCCGATTTCGAAATTGCTCTTGCCAAAATAGACCCATCGAAGGATTTCCTGTTCCCGCGCCGTGATCTTCTTGGTATTCCCGGAACTCACTGCGTCATCATCGTTGCATTTCGCGCGCCCGTTGACTTCGGTCCGCGCCCATGCGGAGTACACAAACGGCGTCACCAGCTGCGCAAGATAGGCGTGCCTCGCACCGATCGTGCCCGGAACGCAGGCAAACACAAAGAAGCCGGTCACCCGCCCTTCCCCGTCGTGAGTCCCGTGTGCCAGTATCTGTGTGGCCCCAATAGCCTCGAGTTCCTGGGCGAGCAGGCCCTTGGCGATCGGACTCGCCGCCGCATCGCATATCAGTGGCCGGAATCCCCGGTCTTCCCAGAGCTTGATGAGGCCCGGCGCAACAGATGCATCGCGCAGGAACATCTCGCCGAAAACGGCTTGATCCGCTGCAACCATCGAGAAGCTGTCCGCGCGCATGGATTGCGGATCGCCGCCGCGCAACGCGCAGATCAGCACTTCGTGCCTGATCAGGCTTTGCAGCAGCGCCTGCGTCCAGCTGAAGAAATGCGCATGCTCGTGCACCCTGAGGGATGCATCCAGGTTAAGCATCAGGATTTCAACCTCGCGGTCGTTCAGCGCTGCCGGAGCCGCGATTGTCCGCGCGTTCTCCTCTGCGAGACTTGCAGATACGGCCGCAAGATCCGAATAGCGGTCCGGCTCGGGTTCGCCGTACTGCACCAAAACTGGCTGGTTGAATTGCACTGCGACTTTTTCGACTGCATGCGATATAGGGTTCATGGTGCAGTTTGGACCATATTAATTGATGAGTAATCTGCCAAGCCCGACGCTTGCTCGCGTGGAGCCCTGCATGCACGGACAATAACGCCAGAGGCCGGTGACGTATGTGCGTTATCGCACGCAGCCGGAAGCAATTTGCACGCTTTGGACACCTGGCGTGCAGTTACGCGCTGCGATTTTGGGGCGGATGCGAATAGCAAAGTGGCCGCCAGCCTTGGATCATTCGATAGTCCGATGGAACTATCGTGGCGATATTGCGTCCGCTTCGTATCGGTATGTCGGTTGATCTACGCTTCATCGACGCGGCGGCCATCTCCCGCCTGTTCAATAATCATTCTTAAATCGATACCCCATCTTGCTTCAATTCCACACCAGTCAACCCCGCCTGCTCCCGAGCCAGCCCGGCCCGGTGGCGCTGCTTCGCGCGATCGTCGACCCGGCGCTGGTCATCGGCTGTCTCATCGTCTCGGCCCTTTGGTTCGACGGACGTTTCGGCGGGCCTTATCTGATTTTGTCCCTGCTCGTGTTCTCGATGACCTTTCCGGGCAATCTCGCAAGAGATTCCGCCAGCCCGGTTGACCTGATCCGGGGAATCGTCACCGGATGGTTCGCAATCGTCGCGCTACTGCTCCTGCTCGGCTGGGCCTCCGGAGCGCTCGGCAGTTTCGACCTGCATGCGATCCTTGCATGGATTATTGCGACACCGCCGGTTCTGTTCGCCGCCCACCGGGTGATTCCATGGATCCTGCCTCGGGTGCTGGCGGCCGAAGGCCTGCAAAAGACCGCCGTCATCGCCGGCGCGAATGGACTTGGCCAGGACCTCGGTGCGCACCTGCGCTCCCGACCCCTGCTCGGCATCCGCTTCGCCGGTCACTTCGACGACCGCGGCACACCGCGGGACCGCAATGGCGCACCGGGAAACAATCTCGGAGACCTGAATCAACTGGCGGATTATGTCCGGGAACACCACATCGATATGATCTACATCACCCTGCCGATGACGTCGCAGCCGCGCATCCTCAAGCTGATCGAGGACCTGCACGATACGACTGCTTCGGTCTATTTCGTACCGGATATCTTCTTGTACGACCTGATCCAGGCGCGCATGGAGACGATCGGCGGGATCCCGGTGCTTGCAGTGTGCGAATCCCCGTTCTACGGAGTCGACGGCCTCATCAAGCGCATCAGCGATATCGTCTTCGCGTCGATCATTCTTGTCCTGCTCCTGCCCCTGATGCTGGGCATTGCGCTCGCCGTGAAGCTCAGTTCGCCCGGACCGGTGCTGTTCCGGCAGCGTCGCTACGGCCTGGACGGCCGGGAAATCGTCGTCTACAAGTTCCGCTCCATGTTTGTCCACGAGGACGGCAACATGGTCACACAGGCTACGCAAAACGACGCCCGCGTGACCCCGCTGGGCGCCGTCCTGCGCAAGTCCTCGCTCGATGAGTTGCCGCAGTTCATCAATGTCCTGCAGGGCCGCATGAGCGTGGTCGGTCCCCGCCCCCATGCCATTGCCCACAACGAGATGTACCGCAAGCTCATCCCCCGTTACATGATCCGGCACAAAGTCCGGCCGGGCATCACAGGCCTGGCGCAGGTTAATGGGCTGCGCGGGGAGACTGACAAGCTGGAAAAGATGAGCGCCCGTATCGAGTGCGATCTTGGCTATCTGCGCAACTGGTCGCTGCTTCTCGACCTGAAAATCGTTCTTTTGACAGTTGTGGTCGTGCTGAGAAAACAGAACGCCTACTAAACAGCCATGCGGTGGGCATCGTGACATGAAACGTCCCAGACCGATGCGGCGCTGCGTAGGTCCGATTCAACGCCTGTGAGATCAGGGTATTTTGCAGGGCGCGAGCCGAACCAAGCATTCCGCCATTAGGGAGGCCGCGCCACAACCGTGGCACGTCAGATGTGCTCAGGGCGAAACCGATAGCCGAGTCCGCGTACCGTCTCGATCAGGGTATCGTGGCCTTCCGGCGCCAATCCCTGGCGAAGCCTGCGGATGTGGACATCCACGGTGCGCTCTTCGACGTAGGCATCGTGCCCCCAGATTTCATCCAGCAGCGTAGTGCGGCTGAAAATGCGGCCGGGGTGTGTCATGAAATAATGAAGCAGACGGAACTCGGTGGTCCATAACTCGATTTCACGATCTCCGGAACTGACGCGGCGCGCCGCCGGGTCGAGCTGGAGGCCGCTGATCTCGATCACATCATCTGCCAGTTGGGGCGTGCGCCGGCGCATAACCGCCTTGATGCGCGCCAGCAACTCGCGCCCAGAATACGGTTTGATAACATAGTCGTCTGCTCCGCCGTCGAGCGCGGCAACCTTGTCCTGCTCTCCCTCCCGATCGCTGATCAGCACGAGCGAGATATCCTTGGTGCGCCGGTCGCTGCGCAGTCGCCGTGCAAACGGAAGTCCCGGAATGCCTGGAAGTATCCAGCTGAGCACAACCAGGTCGGGCCGGATCTGGCGCATCAGTTCCTCGGCTTGAGGGATATCGCCTGCGACGTGAACCTTGTATCCCGCATTCTGCAAATTTCCGGCAAGCAGATGCCGGACCGGTTCTTCGTCTTCGACTACCAGCACAGAGCCTTCCATATTTTTCACCCGTTGGTTGACCGATTGCGCAAAAGCAGGACAGCGAATCCTCGTGATCTTGCTAGTGCGTCAAGGAATCCCTACATTTCCTCATCGTTCATGGGCATTACCCCCGCACGGATTCCCGCGACATCTGCGGGCCAGGCGCGGTTCAAGGCCAAATACGGTTCTGAACGCGAGGAACTCTGGTTTCCATGTGCGCAGCTTGCACTGTTGCCTGCATTTGATCTGTTCGCTTCCGCACAAACAATGCCGATAACTGTACGCTCACGTACTCATGCGGGTTCGCCGCGAATACTGTGCACCACTGATACGCGTTCCCAAGGTGAATAAGAGCGGCACCACTGATACGCGGTACGGGGCACACCGCATCTGCACAACACAGCGCGCAGGCCAATCGCTCAATCCTCTGCAGGCGGCAGCGGAATCGACAGAAATACCGTGGTGCCTTGACCCGGAATCCCACGGAAGCTTATCTCGCCACCGAAGATCTGTGCCCGCTCCTGCATGCCAAGCAGGCCGAGTGACTTGCGCGCCTGCACTGCATTTTCGGCGATGCCGGTACCGTCATCCGCGACCTTCAGCGTGAGCCGATCCCTGGATATTTTCAGCTGCACGATGACGCTCCCGGCCTTGGCGTGACGGGCAATGTTCGTCAGGATTTCCTGGAAGATGCGGAAAACCGCAGTCGAAAGCTCGCTTGCCAGGTGGATTTGCTCCACCGGCAGTTCGACCCGGCAGCGTATTCCCAACCGCTTCTGGAATTCCTTCGTCTGCCAACCGATGGCCGCCACAAGGCCCATGTCGTCGAGTATTTCCGGCCGCATTCCCGTTGAAATCCTGCGAACGACCTGAACGGTGGAGTCGATGAGCCGGCGCATAGTGTCGGCCTTCTCGAGGAGCGGTTTCTGGTCACTTTGAATCTGTTTGACCAGCCACATCACATCCATCTTCAGGCCGGTCAGGACCTGTCCCAGTTCATCGTGTATTTCGCGAGCGATCCGCGCGCGTTCCTCTTCGCGTATGGTAATCAGGCGCGCCGCAAGCGCGCGCAATTGCCCCTCCGATTCGCGCAATCGCTCCTCCGCGATTTTCCTTTCGGCGATTTCACTGGCGAGCGCCGCATTCTTTCGGTGCAGCTCGACAAACACGGCCACCTTGGAACGAAGCACGTCCGGTACGACCGGCTTCATCAGATAATCCACCGCCCCGACCGCGTATCCGCGAAACGCGGATTCCATCTCCGTCGAAACCCCGGTCAGGAATATGATCGGAATGTGGCTGGACCGATCGCGCCCGCGGATGATCCGCGCGGTTTCGAAGCCATCCATTCCCGGCATGCGCACATCGAGCACGATGACCGCGAAGGTATGACTGAGCACCAGGCGCAAGGCCTCCTCTCCGGATCGCGCCCCGATCAGGTTTTGCCCCAGCGGCTCCAGCAGCGCCTCCAAAGCCATCAGATTCTTGGGATCGTCGTCAACCAGGAGAACGTCCGCCTTCCAGTTCTCCATGCTGGAGTTGACCGACGAGTCGGTCACGGTCGCGGCATGCGCGTCCTGCGACGTCGATCCTGGATTGTCTATTTCTGTCAACACTTCAGCACCAGAGTATTCATAAACCTCATGATTTCCGGCGGGCGGATCACCCGGTCGCCGGAGAGGCAACGCCAGCGTGCGTGCATCCCCTGTCAGCATAATGCCTGCTCCTTGTGCTCGGTAAATCGGGCAAACGCCGCAATGCGCATGAGCCGTTCGGACCTGCTTCCCCTAGAGAGTACGTATTCTGCACTCCGCCCCCTCTGCCATACCGCGATGGAACAAGCGAACCTGCAGTCAAGCGGGTACGTTCCTGCTTATCGTCAAGGACGCCTTTGAACACACTGAACTCCCGCACGGTCAGGCGCAGATTCGCCATGCGTTCGCGTTGCTCGGCCACCGGCAAGGCAATCGCCCGGTAGAGCACATCGGCCGCCTCCCCGACGTGGTAGGAGTTGGCGATCAGCGCTTCCGACAACTCGCGCGCCGCGCCGGCGAAGCGGCTGCGTATCAGCACCCAGCTTTCATCGGCCCGCATCGCGACGAGGCTCAGCACCAGCGGCACGAGGAAACGCAGTTGGAGCCGCCGCGTTTTCATGATCAGATGTGATGGACAACGTTGCCAGACGGGCCGTTGTGGTCGGGCAAGATGCGCTGGGCCGCACGGATCGCCATACCTGCGCGCGCGAACGTCGACAGCTTCAGCGCGCAATCCAATGCATGTAAAATTCACACTCACCCGGATTCGCACGCGCGTGCGATGCCCGTGAGAGCGGTCGGCAAGCCGAACAGACGGATACATTTGGTCACAGCCGTCCTGTGCGGGCGTGCGGCCTCCGGGCCCGGCCCTGAGCGGTGACGGCACGATCGTCCCCAGACAAAAATTCGGCTGCGCTGGAAACAATTCACGGGCAAGGTTTCCCGCGGCCCGACCCGCGTTCGAAATCATCAACGCCCGCGTGGATCGCCGGTCGCGCAATTCGACGGTTCGGTCCGCATGGGTGCGGCTGCAAGAAAATTTTCTCATCAAGACAGGAGCTCCACCGTGGACAGCCAACTCATGCAATTCCTCGGCCACTGGTGGCGGGAACTTGGCAGCGTAGCAACTGCCAGTGCGCGCATCGTGATCATCCTGATTCTCGCGTGGATCGCAATCGGCCTCTTGCACCGGGCGATACGCGCGTTTCGGGTACGGATCGCCAGCCACTTCGAAGACCGTGAATCCGCCAAGCGTGCCGAGACCCTGAGCAGGGTATTCCGGTACATGGCGTCAGTCGTGATCTGGCTGATCGCGACCATGCTGGTCCTGTCCGAGATCGGTGTTTCCGTTGCGCCGATACTAGGCGCTGCAGGCGTGGCCGGCCTCGCCATAGGTTTCGGCGCGCAAAGCCTGGTGAAGGATTATTTCACCGGGTTCTTCCTGCTTCTGGAAAACCAGATCCGCCAGGGCGACGTCGTCCGACTCGGCAGCCATGCCGGCCTGGTCGAAGAAGTGACGCTGCGATATGTCCAGCTGCGCGACTACGATGGCAACGTGCATTTCGTTCCCAACGGCACCATCGTCGACGTTGTAAACATGAGCCGGGGCTTTGCGCAATCCGTGGTGGAAATCGGAGTCGCCTACAAAGAAGACCTCGACCAGGTCATGAAGGTAATGTGCGACGTGGCCGAAGAGCTTCGCACCGCTCCCGACTTCTCGTCCCGCATCCTGGACAAGTTCGAACTCGCCGGCGTCGAGCGCTGGGACGATTCCGCCGTCGTGATACGCGGCCGGTTCCGCGTCATGCCGCTGGAACAATGGGGTGTGAGGCGCGAGTATCTGCGGCGGCTGAAGTTCGCCTTCGACAAAGAGGGTATCGAAATTCCCTTTCCGCACCTGACCATCTACCCGGGCGAGGCGCGGCCGGGCCAGCCACCGGTATTTCCTGTCGATAACGGCAAAATGCCCGCCGGCGAAACAGGCGCCGCGCCGGAAAACCACTAGAATCCGGGACGCTGCGGGATTGCGCCCTATCCGCCCGGCCGACGCGGCAGATAATCAGGACACCCAGGTGCAAGGATTTGCCTTGCGCGGGTTCTTCGCCGCAACTGTATTCGCGGCGGACCGATTCGATCCAGCGTCGGAAACCCGGATAAAACGAATTCTGCCTGGTCGGCGGCGAGCACATTGGCGCAGGTTGGATCACCCTGGAATGGCAACATTATTTCGTAGCGCAATTGGATAACCGCGACAAGGACGCCGGCGGGAGCGATAGATTTCGTCACACGCCCATGATGCATCATGGTGAAGGTCGCGCCAGTGTTCGCTTTCCGGGCCATTCACGATCGACCTACACTGATACCTATACCGCCCTGGTGCCTCAAAATTGACGGTCAATTTTCGTATGGCGAGGCGCAATACTGAACATATTTGACTAGTCTCGACCATCGAGCTAGACGAGCGTTTTAACGAAAAAACTGTGCGGTCGGACGCCGCAGGCGGACGGTCCGAACCAGCGACGGGTTGGGCATGCGCGCAACTACAGTGCGAATACTTCTCGGATGACTTCGGGGCGCTTGGCCGCTATGGTAAGTAAGGCTTGGGCGGCTCCAGATGGTTTGCGCCGTCCCTGCTCCCACTCCTGAAGCGTCCGAATTGATACTCCCAGGACTTGGGCAAACTGAGCCTGCGAAAGGCCGGACTTTGCTCTGGCCTGCGTCACATCAGACAGCGAAACCCGATGAACGCGACCGGACTTTCCGGCCTTCATTTCAAGGACCGACGCAAGTAACTCTGCGCCAATATTGCGCTTTGAATCTCGGGCTAGCAGTTTTTTTTCAGTCATGGGCATGGAGTGTCTCCTTGATTTTCAACAGGACGTTGGCCGGGACATTGTCTTTGGCACTCTTGGCATAAATCAGCAGCAGGTAAATGCGGCCATCCGCAAGTTGGTTGTAGTGGATGACTCGCACTCCGCCGCGTTTGCCTGAACCTGCCCGAGACCAACGAACCTTTCGGCAGCCACCTGAACCAGGAATGACCTCACCTGACTCCGGGTTTGCAGCGATCCACGCGGCGAAAGCTCCGCGCTCATCCTCAGTCCAGTAGTCGAGACATAACTTGCTGAAGATGGGTGTCTCGATGACGGCGAACATACATGATCGTACGTCACTGACGTAGGCTCGTCAAGCATGCCCAACGTGTGCAATCAGCCGACAAGCGAGCGCAGCTCGCGAAGGTCGGCTGAATTGGTAGGTTGGGTGTCATTGCAAACTTCCACAGCATTTCTTGAATTTCTTTCCACTACCGCACGGGCAGGGCTCATTGCGACCAATCTTCCTAGATTTTGAAGGCATTGGAGGCACTGCCTTGGCAGTTGGCGCGTCAGCTAGCGTTTGTTCGACAACTTGGGAAACGTTGATCGTAATATTCTGAGATGACTGAGGAGATTGAGTCAGCAACTGAATAGCCGCCAGTATCAAAGCAAGGAAGCCATAGAGTTCCTCTCGATTCTTTGGCAGGAGATTTGCCAACGAAGAGAGCTCAGGAAGTTCTTGCTTAATTTGCGCAGCGACTTGCTCGTTTGATTGTTGCTTTGCTTTCGCCTCACGAAGTATCTGGGCTAAGCGGTTAAGTTCTTTAACAGTCCGTTTAGGAGCAGAAAGAATCTCAATAGTGCTACCGACGAAGTTAAAGACGCCATCCGGGATATGCCCCATACCCCCACAATTTGGGCACGGGCCGGATTTATTTCCAGACAATGTAACATTGGTTGAATTCTCAAAAACGAAACCAGATGGGAAGGCGGTGCCGCAGGTATCGCAGAATGCAGGCAATGAGGGCATGTACGCTCCCTATGACACCCAACGCCTTGCTTCAGGCGCGCGTTGCCTTGAACGCGTCGTCCTGGAAGCAATGGTTATGCTGCCGGAAGCCTGACTTTGCCAACATCGCCAAGCTTTACTCTTTGTTTTGCTTGCCACAAGTCGTAATTACTCTGCATCGCGAGCCAACTCTCCGGAGAGCGCCCCAGCGCCTTGGAAAGGCGCAGCGCCATCTCGGGACTGACCGCGCTGGTTCCGACAAGAACGCGGTGCAAAGTAGACGCAGACACCGAAAGCTTGGCCGCGAGTTCGCGAGCGCTCAGGTTATTTGGCTCCAGATAGACCTCGGCAATGAACTCGCCGGGATGAGGGGGATTGTGCATAGCCATTAGTGATAATCCTCGTAGTCCAAAACATAAGAATGTCCGTCCCTGAACTCAAAAGTTATTCGCCAGTTTCCATTTACCCAAACAGACCAGCGACCGCGCTCTGATCCTTTAAGCGGATGCAGGCGAAAGCCCGGAATGTTCATATCTTCAATGGAATGCGCCGTATCCAGGGCAACCAATAGCATCCGAAGCCGCTTGGCATGAGTCGGCTGGATTCCTGTCGCACTTCCGGACTCAAAGAACTTCCTCAGACCCTTGTGTCGGAACGTTTGAATCATGCACCAATAATAGCGTGTTGCGCATCATGCAACAAGTCTAGCTTGCATAACGTTGGAGGTCACCCGCGTGCGACAGCCGCAGGCTGGCGCAAGGGAGTTGCAACGACGGTTTAGACCTCATTCGCGCGCTCTTCTGATGAAAGCGACTGTGCACCGGCCTTGACGACAGGCTTGCCCATGAGGGTTTGCGTGAACGCAGGGGCCTCAAACTCCAGCGAGCCGCGCGGCCAGTTGATGGCGATACGCCAGCGGAAAGACTTGGAGCCAGTAGGCAACTCAAGAGGCTCTCGATCTATGCCGTCGATCGCGAAGGGACACATACCCGCCGTGGGAGTGGCGTAGTCAAGCTCCAGTTTGAGACGAAACACATCATGAAAGGTGAGCTCCGCGCGGCAGATTGTGAACAGGAGTTGGTCTGCCGATTTCTCCCACTTGAGGATGTAGTCGATGTCGAGCACGAACTCGGCGGCACCTTCGGCTTCGTTAAACGAAGCGAACCGAATGCCGTGAACGTGCACGTCATGCCACGACAGCGCGGCAAAGTCTTCTGTGTGCCAAGGACCCAGGCTTGTCACAGCGGACTAACGTCCCGGCTAACGCGCCGCCCGCTTTCGGGCGGTCGCCGTTGAGCCGGCGGTTAGACGTGACTTCTTCTCATGCAAGCGGCCCGACACATACTTATGAAGGACGCTGGCAATGAGCGTCTGGTAGGGAACACCCTCTTCATAGGCTCGAGCCTGGATGTCCATGAGATCTGCCGCAGAAAGACGAATATTTACGCGTCTGCTTTTAACGAAAGTAGCACGTGCGGCCTCGCGAAACCCCGCGAGTTGCGCCTTCGTCGGATGCACGGAAACCAACGCACCCTTTTCGTAGGCACCCAATATTTCGCGTTCGTAACGGTCAAGTCTTTTCATCTGGATCATCCATTCCTAGATAGTCACGCGTTGCCTTCCGGCTCGGAATAATGGTCTTCAAGAAATAATGGTCGTCTTCCTCGACCGAGGGAACAAGGAAAACGTACTCTCGATACGACACCACCAGCACCAACTGTCCCGGATATCGCCGTTGGTTCGGGTGGACGAGAATGTCCTTTAGTCCACCATCCTCTACCGCGAGAACGATCTCCTCGAACGAGATGCCGCGCCCGGTCTTCAGGCGCTCGTTCTTGTCGGGGTCCCAGCGGAACGGCTTCACAAAACCAGTGTAGCTGGATGTGTGCCTTTTGTCATCGTGTGCACGGCCAGTGGCGGGTCACGTCTAACGTTCCGCTTCACCGGCGCGAAACCGGCTAGCGAAGCGCCGCCGGTTGAGCGTCCGGTGCAAGCGGGGGTTCGGCATCATTTTCCATCACAGTCCAGGGCCGCTGCCACGGCTCGCATGCCAGAAGGCAACGACAACGAGCTTTCCGTCCAGAACTTGGTAGTAGATGTGATACTGAACTCTGGATAGATACAGGCGACGCAACTCAGGATAGCGCCCTGTACTTGATCGCGCACCAACTCCAGGTTGGTTCGTAAGCAAGGCAATAGCCTCTTGAAAATCAACGCGGATAGCGTGTGGGGCAGACGGCCTGTTCTTTACCCACCACGTTGCAGCTGCGGCGAGCTGTATCGCGGCGCGAGGAGTTACCTCAACGGCGAGCACTTTGCTCAGGCGATACGGCGAAGCCGTTCAAGCATTTCCGCAGCCGAGATGGTCTCCCCTCTGGCTGCTTGAGCGAGTGATTCCAAGAGCTCCGGCTCAAGTTCAGGCGGAACCTCGAATGTTTCGTCGGCTTCGCGCGCAAGGATAGTGACGATGGCGCCCTCGGGAAGAGGCTCACCCTCGACAACTATTTTTCCGCCTACGACAGTTCCGGTAGCTAGCTGCATACAATGGATCATACACCTCGGTTTTGCAGCGTGCACAATGACGCCGAACGCAAAAGCTGTGCGGCCGGACGCCGCAGGCGGACGGTCCGCACCAGCGACAGGTTAGGCCGCTTTCGACCAGTATTCGTGCACGCGAAGTAATTCATCTCCGGATGAGCTTTGTTCGACCTCGGCCGTTCGCGCTTGGACAATGTGGGCAAGGAACTGCACAACTGCTTTGCGCTGCGCTTCATTACAGTATGCGATGAGTTCATTGTTTGGTCCATCGCCGGCGAGATGAAAGAGAAGTTGGTCCCAGTACCAATCACCCCCGCGCACTGAAGGCGCAAGTGCGAACCTGACAAGGGCAGGCATGTAGTAGGCCTTCCCTTCAGCCGAACAGAAACACAACGGATCCCATCCGGGGTTGTGGACGTGATCAAGGCGCAGTGTTTTGCGATCGTGCGATCGAAGCGTCTCGTCATGCTCTGCGCATTCTTCGCAGTGCATGTGGTTCGTGAAATGGTCGGGCTTGCGCATCGCCCCAAACGCCATATCAATCGCTGCGACAACATCGGCATCCGTAGTCACGAGCGGCCTAACGTAGAGCTAACCGGCGCTGCGCGGCTTTATCGCGCAGCGTCCAGCGACCGAAGGGAGCGAGGTTGAGCGCCATGTTAGGCATTGCTGTTGTCATCGTTGAGTCGCCCTCTAAGGAACTTGCCGGTAACTCCCTTTAGTTCGCTTCTGTCAAAGAGCTTGCCTTGGAACTGGAAATCACGATCAATGCGGACGATAAGTAATTGCTCAAAGTCTCCTTGGTTCTTAACGAGGACACGGTCGCTGGCTTTCTCAGGCGAGATGGTCTTTACCTCAACAAGTTTTCCGGCAATTGTGCCGTCAGAACCGGCCGTGTGTGTCCCATGACGGCGAAGTCCGAACTGGATCTCAGCGTAGATTTCTCCTAGTTCGCCCCAGATTTGTAAGTACCTTCCTGTGTTCTCGAAGTGTCGTATAGCGCAATCAACTAGATCGTAAAAAATCTCTGCTTGCTCTGGGGTGCTAAAGGGAAATCCATCTCTGCTCTGAAAGGGCGTATTCGGCTCATCTTCAAGCTGAGAATCGACCCAATCTCTGTTTATGTATTCCCACTCCCAAGGCGCTATGCCCGCGCCTGCAGCATCGGCTATTTCCTGCGGACCGTAGCCACGCTCGTTCATTTCATAAAGAAAATCCCAATCGCTCATGGTTTCACTTGCCTAACGTAAAGGTAAGGGGCGCGCCGCTTTTGGCGCGTCCCACTTGACCGCAATGTTAGGCGTCCACTTCCTCGTGAGTGCCAGATAGCCTATTCTCTTAAAAATGTTATGAGAACCTTATTAAAAACCTCGGGCTGATCCATCAGAGACAAATGTCCCGCATCTTGAATCCGATGAAATGTTGCGTTGGGTATGATTTGTGCGGCTGCTTCACCATGTTCGATGGAAAAGAAATTATCATCTTGTCCCCAAATGATGAGTGTTTGATTTTTTATCTGTCGAAGCGATTCCTCCGGTATTGCAGACACAGCCGCCCCCTTCCCTTGCGTGAACGCGTTCTTGCCACCTAACCGCTTGAGAACCTCAACAGAATAATGACCGTGGTTTGGATCTCTGTTTTCAGGTCTGAAGAGCAGATAGCGAGAAATAAAGCGATTTGCCATGGCAGATGGAATGATATTCATCCAAACCATCCCAACAAAAGGCCAGAAAGATGGTTGCGCACCCAATGCACCAGAGTCAACTAGAACGAGCTTGTCAACCATTTCAGGACTCTCTAGTGCAAGCTGGAGAGCTATGGCACCTCCCTGAGACAATCCAACAATATGCGCTTTGGAAACCCCGAGCGCTGACAAGAAATCCCTTAGCCAAGCGGCGAAGTAAGGCCGGTCATAGGCAGCATTGGGTTTATCAGATTCCCCATAACCAACTATGTCTGGTGCGAGCACATGAAAATATTTTGCGATAGCATCGATCGATGGGTACCAAGTTACGGCTCCTGCACCAGCGCCGTGCAGGAAGATCACAGGTAGACCATCTCCCGCAGATAAGTAGGCTGTTTTAACTGATCCAGCAGCTACATCGCCTTGCTCGACAGGCACCTCGATTTTGGCGATGAGGGCTTGTCTGTGGTTGGCTTTATTCATTTCGTTAAATCCTGCCTTGTTAATTACGCATCCATTTTTTAACCGTTGGCTGGTCAATAAATATCCGCTTCTGCCTAACG
>JBDTRK010000072.1:0-16948 GCA_039931685.1 Betaproteobacteria bacterium
GCGCGTGGACGGCGAATTCCTGTCGACGCAGAAATTCCCTCGCATCGACCGCTTCAAGGAGCACAGCATCGAACTGCCGGTGGCGGATGTGCGCGTCAGCGCGGCGGACGAAAAAACCTTGCGCGAAGGTCTCAGGCTGGCGCTGGAACACGGCAAAGGCGTGGCACATGTCATCTCGCCGCTCGACGGCCTGATGGCCGGCAAGGGCAAGGTCAGCGAAACCGTGTTCTCGACCAAACGCGCCTGCCCGTCGTGCGCGCGCAGTTTTCCGGAACTCGACCCGCGCCTGTTTTCCTACAACTCCAAGCACGGCTGGTGCGCCGCGTGCTACGGCACCGGGTTGCAGATTGACGAAGTCGGCTGGGACGAGGAACGCTCGCGCACCGGCACCGAGGACAACGTGCTGGACTCCTGGATCGAATGGCTGCAGGTCGACGAACCCTGCCCGCAATGCGAGGGCAGGCGGCTCAACCCTGAGGCGCTCGCGGTGTCGTGGCGCGATCGTTCGATCGCCGACTACGGCATGCTGCCGGTTGCCAAGCTGGCCGAACTGGTCTCAACCTTGAAACTCGAGGGGCGCGAACTGGACATCGCGCGCGACCTGGTGGCGGAACTGAAAAGCCGGCTCGGCTTTCTGTCCGAAGTTGGCCTCGATTACCTGACGCTGGACCGCTCCGCGCCGACCCTGTCGGGTGGCGAGGCGCAACGCATCCGGCTGGCTGCGCAACTGGGCTCCAACCTGCGCGGGGTCTGCTACATCCTCGACGAGCCCACCATCGGCCTGCATCCGCGCGACAACCAGATCCTGCTGGACACGCTGGAGAAGCTGGAGAAAAAAGGCAACACCCTGCTGGTCGTGGAGCACGACGAGGACACTATTCGCCGGGCGCATCATGTCGTCGACCTCGGCCCGGGCGCGGGTCGCCTCGGCGGGGAAGTCATCGCGCAGGGCAACGTAGCGCAGCTCATGCTCTCGCCCGCGTCGCTGACCGGACAGTTTCTGCGCCAGCCGCTGCTGCATCCGTTGCAGCCGTGGCGGCCGACCGACAACCGCACGCCGGCGATCCTGATGAACGGTGCGAAACTGCATAACCTGAAAGGCGCTGACGTGCGCTTCCCGCTGGCGCGGCTGAGTGTCGTCACTGGCGTTTCCGGCAGCGGAAAATCCACGCTGGCGCGCGACATCCTGCACGACAACATGGCGGCGCTGGTCGGCGAACGCAACAAGCGCAACAGGAATACTTTCGAACCCGCCGGCTGCAAGTCGCTCAAGGGCTGGGAGACGATCGACCGCGTGCTCGAAGTCGACCAGACGCCGATCGGCAAGACGCCGCGCTCCTGCCCGGCGACCTACGTCGGTTTCTGGGATGCAATCCGCAAACTCTTCGCTGGCACCCAGGAAGCGCGTATGCGCGGCTTCGAGTCGGGACGCTTCTCCTTCAATACGGCGGGCGGGCGCTGCGACGCCTGCGAGGGGCAGGGCATGCAGAAGATCGAGATGAGTTTCCTGCCCGACGTGAAAGTCGCCTGCGACGTATGCAACGGCGCGCGCTTCAATCCCGAAACCCTCGCGGTGCATTACAAAGGCAAGTCGATCGGCGACGTGCTGAAGATGAGCGTGGACGAGGCCGTGGAGTTTTTCTCGGCGCATCCGGCGATTCACCATGCCTTGCGCCTGCTGCAGGATGTCGGTCTGGGCTATCTCACGCTCGGCCAGCAGAGCCCGACGTTGTCGGGCGGCGAAGCCCAGCGGATAAAGCTCGTCACCGAGTTGTCGAAGGTCAGAACCACACATGATCTGCCGAAGCGCGGTGCCGGTGCGGGCGGACGCAAGACCTTGTATGTTCTGGATGAGCCGACGGTAGGCCTGCACATGGCGGACGTGGAGAAACTGATTCGCGTGCTGCATCGTCTGGTCGATGCCGGTAACACGGTCGTGGTCATCGAGCACAACCTCGACGTCATGGCCGACGCCGACTGGATTATCGACCTTGGGCCCGAAGGCGGCGAAGGCGGCGGCCAGGTCGTCGCGCAAGGCATGCCGGAACAAGTTGCCAAAGTGAAGCTTTCCCATACCGGGCGCGTGCTGGCGGCCTTCCTCGCCGAACGCGGGCACAAGGTGCCTGCGGCTATGGCTTCTTGAGCGATCAAAGGATTACACCCAACACAGATACCCTACGTGTGCAGCACGTCGGAGTACCGTTTTAGGACACGGAGGAAAAACAGATTTCTGAATCGGGGATTCGTGGGAAACGGATGGCCAGTGGGTCAATGCGGTAAAGAACTATCGGGACAAAGGTAAATGTCCGTAATCCGGGAATCATCAGAAGATCAAGCAGCAAGTAATTTCTTTGTGTGAGGAGCGTGTCTTATACAGAGGAGCCTGGATTCTGCCCAATGACCCAATCGCCAGGAAATTTATCGATCAGCAACAAAATTAATATTCCGATGCGTAATCAATTCAGTCGAAGGAGGAAGGATAGGGCCAAGTCTTGCCTTTTGCATCCGGCACAGTTTGCCCCCTATGATTCGTCCGCTCGAACCGAGAAGGCAAGACCTGAGCCCCATGCTCTTATTCGGACCCGGTGTTAACATATAGCCATGATCGATTGGCGCACCTGTCCGGCGGTTGAACGCGATTCCGAGCGCGTAAGTGGCGCTTGGGTATTTCGCGGCACCCGAGTGCCGGTAGCGGCGCTCTTCGAGAACCTCGAAGACGGCGCGCTCGTATCACAGTTCGTTGAGTGGTTTCCCGGCGTCACTATCGAGCAAGTTCGCGCCGTCCTGGAGCATGCGGCGCGTAGCGCCTTAGCCCCAGCTTAAGTGCGCGTACTGTTCGACCAGGGTACTCCCGCCCCTCTAAAGGGGTTTCTTACGCATCACGATGTAGTCACGGCTCATGAGCGCGGTTGGGCCACGCCCAAGAACGGTGAGTTGCTGGACTCTGCTGAAAAAGAAGGATTCGCCGTCATCGTCACTACCGACGCGAACCTCAAGTATCAACAGAACCTCGCATCGCGCAGAATCGCTATCGTTGTACTCTCGTCAACAAGCTGGCCGAGAATTCAACGCATCGCGGCCAAAGTAGTCTCGGCAGTGGATGGTGCGGCTGAAGGAAGCTACATCGAAGTCGAGATTCCGTGAAGATTGCCAATCAGCGATTTAATATTAAACCCCCATCAGCGTTATCGTGCGTATCAATCGAGCCAATAAAAAAGCGGAAGTTAATTTGTGAAAGCCAACGACACTAATCTAGTTCTCGCCCCGCAGCAGGTCAGCATCGACGTGCTGCTGGAGAAATACGCCAAGGGCGGCGAGTCCACCATCGAAGACGTGCGCCGGCGCGTGGCGCGCGCGCTTGCCGCCGTGGAATCCGATCCGGCGAAATGGGAGCCGCTGTTCTTCGAAGCACTGGAGAATGGCTTCATCCCCGGCGGGCGCATTAATTCGGCAGCCGGCACCACGCTGACAGCGACGCTGATCAACTGCTTCGTGCAACCCGTGGGCGATTCGGTCTCTGAAGTGGTCGACGGCAAGCCCGGCATCTACGTCGCGCTGATGGAAGCCGCCGAAACCATGCGCCGCGGTGGCGGCGTGGGTTACGACTTCTCGTCGATCCGCCCGCGCGGCGCGCTGGTGCGCGGCACGCAAAGCAGCGCCAGCGGGCCGGTATCGTACATGCGCGTTTTCGACCGCAGCTGCGAAACCGTGGAGTCGGCCGGTTCGCGGCGCGGCGCGCAGATGGGCATCCTGCGCTGCGACCATCCCGACATCGAGGAATTCATCCACGCCAAGGACAAGGGCGATCTCACCAACTTCAATGTCAGCGTGGCGGTGACCGACGCCTTCATGCAGGCGATGCAGGCCGACGGCGACTGGACTCTGGTGCATGCGGTGCGGCCCGGCAAGGGCATCGCCGGCGCGACCGAGCACCAGGACGCGGATGGAAAGTGGATTTATCGCACGGTCAAGGCGCGCGACCTGTGGAAACAGATCATGGAGTCGACCTATGACCACGCCGAGCCCGGCGTGATTTTCATCGACCGCGTGAACGCGGACGACAATCTTTCCTACGTCGAAAAAGTCGAGGCAACAAATCCTTGCGGTGAGCAACCGCTGCCGCCTTACGGCTGCTGCTGCCTCGGCAGCGTAAACCTCGCGCCGTTTGTGACGGGTGCTTTCACGCCGAAAGCGCGCTTCGATTTCGAGGCCTTTGCAAAAGTCGTCAGAGTCGCCGTACGCATGCTCGACAACGTGCTCGATGTCACCGTCTGGCCGCTGCGGCAACAGGCCGAAGAGGCGAAGAACAAGCGCCGCATCGGTCTGGGCTTCACCGGGCTGGGCGACGCACTGATCATGCTGGGCTTGCGCTACGACGCGAACGATGCGCGCGCGATGGGTGCGAAAATCGCAGAAGCGATGCGGGATGATGCCTATGCCGCGTCGGCGCAGCTGGCGCGCGAGAAGGGGGCCTTCCCGTTGCTGGATGCGGAGCAGTATCTGGCCGCGCCGCGCTTCGCTTCGCGGCTGCCGGAGAATCTCAAGCGTGACATTCGTACGCACGGCCTGCGCAACAGCCACTTGCTGTCCATCGCGCCCACCGGCACCATCTCGCTCGCGTTCGCCGATAATGCGGCCAACGGCATCGAGCCGCCGTATTCCTGGACCTACCAGCGCAAGAAGCGCGAAGCCGACGGCTCGCACAAAGTCTACGACGTCGAAGACCATGCCTGGCGGCTGTACCGGCATAGCGGCGGCGACGTGGCGAAACTACCAGCGCAGTTTGTCACCGCGCTGGAAATTTCCGCACTCGATCACATGCGCATGGTCGCGGTGGTGGCGCCGTTCGTCGATTCCGCGATCAGCAAAACGGTGAATGTGCCGGAAGATTATCCATTTGAGGAATTCAAGGATCTTTATCTTGAAGCCTGGAAGGCCGGCCTAAAGGGCATTACGACCTATCGGCCCAACGGCGTGCTGGGGTCGGTGCTGTCGGTCACGCCGCACAGCGAGTCGCCGAACGATCTCGACACGAGCGATGCGGATCGCCGCATCCGTCTCGACGTGGCACCGATGCCGGCGTTGTCCAGCCTGCGCTGGCCGAGCCGACCGCAGATGACGGCGGGCAACCCGGCGTGGACCTACATGGTCGAGTCGCCGCACGGGCAGTTCGCGATTTTCGTCGGCCATGTCGACAGTGCCGATGCGCACGCCTTCGAAGTTTGGGTCAACGGCAATGAACAGCCGCGCGGCCTCGGGGCCGTCGCCAAAACATTGTCGATGGACATGCGCGCGCAGGACCGCGCCTGGCTGCGCACGAAGCTCGCCATCCTGTCGCGCACGACGGGCGACGACGCCTTCGATTGTCCGATGCCGCCGGACGGCGTGCCAGTGCGAATGCCCAGCACGGTGGCCGCGTTTGCGCGCATCGTCAGCTGGCGCGTGGAACAGTTGGGCGGCCTGACGCCGCGCGACGACCGCTCGCCGGTGCTGGACGCCTTATTCGCGAAGAAGGAACCCAAAACGGGCACCGACGGCACCATGTCCTGGTCGGTCGATGTGTACAACCCGAGTTCCGGCGACGACTTCGTACTGATCCTGAAGGAGTTGGTATTGCCTTCCGGCCAGCGCCGGCCTTACTCGGTGTGGATGGCGGGCAGCTATCCGCGTTCGCTCGACGGCTTGTGCAAGCTGTTGTCGCTCGACATGCGCGTGATCGATCCGGCCTGGATCGGCATGAAGCTGCGCAAATTGCTGAACTACGCCGAGCCGCTGGGCGATTTCATGGCCAAGGTGCCGGGCGGCGAAAAGCAGCAGAACTGGCCGAGCACGGTGGCTTATGTTGCGCAGCTCATGATCCATCGCTACGCGATGCTCGGCGTGCTCGACGAGCGCGGTTATCCGATCGATGAAATGGGCGTGCTGGAAATTCCCGAGGGCGCCCGCGAGCGCGAGGCGCGCAACCTGCAGATCCTGCCGGGAAAACGATGCAGCGAGTGCGGCAACAGCGCCGTGATCAAAAAGGATGGCTGCGAGTTCTGCACGGCCTGCGGCGCGGTCGGCGCCTGCGGCTAGCTGAAATGCAGGACTGCACCGCAAGGGTGTACCGGGCTTCGCCCATAAGGAACGAGGACTGAGTGCTGAGGACTGAGGACTGAGTAAAGGCACGAGACTTCCAAAGCATTTCGCTCCTACTCAGTCCTCAGCACTCAGTCCTCAGTCCTCAGCACTTCACGCGAAGCGCCTCGGCTGCCCGGTCGCCTCGATCACCGACATCCACAGGTCGGCGGTAATATCGACCTGCTTGCGGTTGCGCGTAGCAAGCGCCATCGGCACATGCACGAAGCGGCCGTGCCAGCGCCCGATCAGCAATTCAGTGTTGCCCGCCATTGCCGCGTGCACCGCGTTGCGCGCCATGTTCCAGCAATAGACGCTGTCCGCCGGGGTGGGGCGCACGCTGCGGATCATGTAGCTCGGGTCGATGTATTTCAGCGTGACTTCCTTGCCGGCCTTCTTGTAGTGCTCGGTGATGCGCTCGCGCATGTAAACGCCGATGTCCTTGAGCTTCGCGTTGCCGCTCTTGTCGGTGCCGTCGGCCGAAGCCTCATCCGCCATGAGTTCCTGCGCCGCACCTTCCGCGACGACCACAACTGCATTGCCCTTTTTCGCCAGCACGCGGTCGAGGTTGCCGAGCACGCCGCGTTCGCCCTCCAGGTGCGCCGCGATTTCCGGGATCAGCACGAGGTCGACGTCCGCGGAAGCGAGTGCCGCATGGCAGGCGACAAATCCCGAATGCCGCCCCATTAATTTCACCAGTCCGATGCCGTTGTGCGCGCCCATGGCTTCCACGCGCGCGCTGCGCACGACTTCGACCGCAGCGGAATAAGCACTTTCGAAGCCGAAGCTGCGGTCGATGAAATGGATGTCGTTGTCGATCGTCTTCGGCACCCCGACCACGGCGAGCTTGAACCCGCGCTTCTCGGCCTCCGCAGCCAGTAGCATCGCGCCGCGAATGGTGCCGTCACCGCCGACGACGAACAGGATGTTGATGCCGTTTGCCTCGAGGTTGTCGACGACTTCGACCGGGTCCTGCGAGCCGCGCGACGAGCCGAGGATCGTGCCGCCCTGGTGATGGATGTGAGCGACGGATTCCGGCGTCAGGTGCATGGGCTCGTGGCCGAAACGTGAAATCAGGCCTTCATAACCGAAGCGGAAGCCGAGGATGCGCTTGACGCCGTAGCCGCGCGCCAGCTCAAGCACGATGCCGCGAATGACGTTGTTGATGCCGGGGCAGAGGCCGCCGCAGGTGACGATGCCGCAGCCGACGGTGCGCGGATCGAAGAAAATCTTGTTGCGAGGCCCGGCGAGTTCGAAGGCGGGCAGGTCGGCGATCTGGTCCGGAAACGTGCGCACCACCGACATGCGATCGTCGACAAGGACTTTTTCCGCATTACCCACATAAACCACGGCACCTTCGCCCAGGTGGGCGACCACCGGCGACGGCAGCAGGCACTTCCCGAGATCCCGGATGGCAACATCGGCGGCGGTGATATCGCCGGCCAGTGCGGTCGATCCGGAAAGCTTGACGGCGGGCGCGGCGGGCTCGCTGATAGTGACGGAGATCATGCGTGGTTCCCTGGCCGGACAGCCGGCCATTGGCGGTGCGTTGCGCACCAGCGCGGTGCCGGCGAAGGCCGGCGGGCCGTGCGCAAACCCATGGTGCGAGAGGAAATCTCCGGTTCTACGGTTGGAGGGCAAAGCATATCCACAGCACAGTGCAAGGAACGTGCACACCGGCCCGGAGGCGGAATAATGCGGAAAAACCGAGACTTCCGGACCGGATCCCGGTATGATGCAGCGCAAGGATTTTGTTTCGCGTCAATCGGTCCGCGTTTCAGCCCTTTCGTGGTCGTTCTGCTTCCCCGAAAAATTTCAACTCTGTTCGATGCTGCCTGAACCGGTTCGGAAACGCCCTTGGGCTTCCGCAGGCTGTTTCAGGAGATATCCATTAGCAATTCATTTGAAGCGCTCGGCCTTCGTGCCGAGCTGGTCCGCGCTGTTGCCGACGAAGGCTACACCGAACCCACACCCGTCCAGGCGCAAGCCATCCCCGTCATCCTGCAAGGCCGCGACATTCTGGCCGGCGCCCAAACCGGCACTGGCAAGACCGCCGGATTCACCCTGCCGATGCTGCAATTGCTGGCCGAACGCACGGCCGGCGGCGACGCCTCGCGGCGCCCGATCCGCGCGCTGATCCTCACACCTACCCGCGAGCTGGCGGCGCAAATCGAGGAGAGCGTGCGCGGCTACGGCCGCCACCTGCGCATGAAGTCGACCACCGTGTTCGGCGGCGTCAGCATGAACCAGCAGATCGGCGCGCTGCGCCGTGGCGTGGACATCCTGGTGGCGACACCGGGACGCTTGCTCGACCACCTGCAAAGCCGCACCGTGGACCTGTCCCGTGTCGAAATCCTGGTGCTCGACGAGGCCGACCGCATGCTCGACATGGGGTTCATCCGCGACATCCGCCGCATTCTCATCGCGGTGCCGTCCAAGCGCCAGAACCTGTTTTTCTCCGCCACGTTCACCCCGGAGATTCGCGAGCTCGCCGACTCCTTCCTGAAATCGCCGGTGGAAGTCGCTGTCGCCAAGAGTACGGAGACCGCCGACCTGATTTCCCAGGTCATTCATCCGGTGGACAAGGATCGCAAGCGTGCCGTGCTCGAGCATCTGATCAACAGCGGCGACTGGCGCCAGGTGCTGGTATTTACGCGCACCAAGCACGGTGCCAACCGCCTCGCGGAGCAGCTCGACAAGGAAGGCATCAGCGCCGACGCCATCCACGGCAACAAGAGCCAGGGCCAGCGCACGCGGGCATTGGCCCAGTTCAAGCTCGGCAAGGTGCGCGTACTGGTCGCCACCGACATCGCTGCGCGCGGGCTCGACATCGAGCAACTGCCGCATGTGGTCAATTACGAGTTACCGAATGTGCCGGAAGACTACATCCATCGCATCGGGCGCACCGGGCGCGCCGGAAGTTCCGGGCAGGCTGTGTCGCTGGTATGCTCCGAAGAAGGGGAATTCCTGCGCGACATCGAACGCCTGCTCAAGCGCAACATCGAGCGCGTCGTGGTCGAGGGATTTCAGCCTACCGGCGCACCGCTTCGCACCGACGTAAGCTCCGGCGCGTCGCGCCGCCCGCAGCAACGTCAGCAGCAGGGCCGGCCGCGTTCGCAGGGCCAGGGCATGCGTACCGGTAGCGGCGAAGCGCGTCGCAGCCAGGGCGCCGGCGGGCAGGGGCGTAATGGTTCTGGCGATCGCCAGCGCAGCAGCAACAGCAGCGCGCGCCGCGGCGATGCGCAACCGCAGCACAACGGCAACCGCCCGATCTCGTCGTTGCTGGGTGGCAACCGCTGACAGACATTTTTAAGAGGACATTTTGATGAATATATTCGTCGGCAACCTGTCGCAGGAAGTGACCGAAACCGACCTGGCGGAACTGTTCAAGCAGTTCGGCCAGGTCAAGTCGACCGAAGTGAAGCGCGACCTGTTTTCCGGTGTGACCAAGGGCTTCGGTTTCGTGGAGATGCCCGGAAAGAACCATTCGCTCGCCGCCATCGCCAGCCTCGACGGCAAGGATTTCAAAGGCCAGCCGCTGCGCGTGAACGAAGCGCGGGAATTTCCGGCCAGGGGTCGCAGGAGATAAAGGCAGGACTCAGGTAAAAGGACTCAGGACTCAGTAGAAACTAAAGGGCCGCAATGCGGCCCTTTGCTTTTAGCCCTTCACTTAGTCCTGAGTCCTTTAACCTGAGTCCTTCTTTTGCTGAGCTTGTCTCCTGACAAGCTCAGCAAAAGCCTGCGCCGGCAGCGGTACGCTGAAGTAATAGCCCTGGTAGGCATCGCAACCCGCCGCGCGCAGGAACTCGAGCTGCTCGCGTGTTTCAACGCCTTCGGCGATCAGGCTCAGGCCGAGGCTTTTCGCCATCGCAATGGTCGCGTTCACGATAGCCGCGTCGTCCCGGTCCGTGGTGATGTCGCGCACGAACGTGCGGTCGATCTTCAGGGTGTGCACAGGGAACTGCTTGAGGTAGGCCAGGCTCGAATAGCCGGTGCCGAAATCGTCGATCGAGATTTTTACGCCCAGATGCTCCAGCTGGATCAGCGTGGAGATCGTGTCGCGCGACCTGTCCATTACCGTATTCTCGGTAATCTCCAGTTCCAGATACTGCGGTGCCAGCCCGCTTTCGCGCAGGATTTCGGTGATCGAGGCGAGCAGGTCGCTCTGGCGCAACTGCAACGGCGAAAGATTGACTGCGAGGCGCATCGCGGGCAGACCTGCGCGCTGCCACATGCGTGCCTGCGTGCAGGCGGCCAGCAGCACCCAGCGGCCGATGTCGAGAATGAGACCTGACTCCTCCGCGAGTGGAATGAAGTTGGCCGGCGGCACCAGACCCTGCGGACTTTGCCAGCGGATCAGCGCTTCCATGCCGCGGATCTGCCCGCTGGCAATGTCCACCACTGGCTGGTAGTGCAGCAGGAATTCCTCCTTCTCGATCGCGCTCCTGAGCCTGGCTTCCAGTTCCAGATGCTCGGCCGCGAGCGGCGCCATGCTGGCGTCGTAGAACTGGAATTGCTGGCGCCCACCTCGTTGCTTGGCGTGGTACATGGCGATGTCCGCATTGCGGATGAGCTGGTCGATATCCTCGCCGTCACGCGGGTAGAGCGTGATGCCGATGCTGGCCGAAACGGACATGCGCCGCCCATCAAGGTCCACGGCTTCGGCCAGCGCCTTGCGGATTTTCTCGGCGACGCCGGTAAGCTGTTCCGGCGCGCTGATGCCTTCGATGATCACCGTGAATTCATCGCCGCCCAGCCGGGCGATGGTGTCGGCCTCGCGCAGGAAGCCTTTCAGGCGTTCAGCGATGACTTTCAGAACGCGATCGCCGGCTGCGTGCCCGAGGGTGTCGTTGATCTGCTTGAAGCGGTCGAGATCGAGAAACATCAGGCCGACCATCGCCTGCTCGCGCCGGGCGCGCACCACGGCCTGGTGCAGCCGGTCGTAGAACAAGGCGCGGTTCGGCAGTCCGGTCAGCACGTCGTACTGGGCGAGAAAGGAGAGCCGTTCCTCAAAGCGTTTGCGTTCGGTGATGTCGTCGAGGATGCCTTCGAGCGCGATGATTTCTCCGCTCTCGCCACGGATCGCCTGGGCTCGCTCCGACACCCATTTCACGATAGCATCCGCGCAGACAATCTGGTATTCGATGGTGAAGTGGTCACTGCGCTCGAGGCGTTCGCGGATTTCCTCGCGCACGCGCACACGGTCGCCCGGGTACACAAGGTCGATGAACGCGAGCGTGCGATTCTCCACCAGATCGATCGGGCGATAACCGGTGAGCCGGATGCAGCCTTCGCTGGCGAATTCCAGCGTCCATTTATCGTCCATGCGGCAGCGGTACGCCATGCCTGGCAGGTTGCCAAGCAGCGTCGACAGCGAACGTTCGTTCTCGCGCAGGGCCGACTCGGCCTCGCGTCGCCTGTCCTCGCGCGCGATTGCGTCAAGGCCGAAAGACAGATTGAGCGCCATCTCGTCGAGCAATTCGATCAGGTCCGCATCGAAAACACCGGTCTCGGAGGAATAGACAGCGAGCGCGCCGATGATCGCCCCGCCCCGGCGCAGCGCAAAGGCGCCGCCGGAACGGAATTGCGCATTGCTCGCCAGGTCGCGCCAGAACACCGTGCCCGGATCGTTCAGGAAGTCGTTGCTGATGCTGTGCGCGCCGAACCGGATTGCGCTGGCGACCGGGCCGTCCAGGTGCGGCCCCGCACGGTCGAGATCGATGCGGACTTCGAGCAGGCTGTCCTGGTGGTGGCCGTGCGATGCGACGAACCGCCCAACCCTGTTTTCGCCCGTGCTGATCAGCATCACGCCGGCGAGTTCGAAGCGGCCATGTTCAACGGCAATGCGGCAGACTTCGCGGAACAGTTCCTGCGGATTGGACAGCAATGCGATCGCCTTGCTGGTCTCGCTCAGCGCGGCATACATGTGGGAGAGCCGGGCAATGCGCAGTTCGTCGCGCTTGCGCGCGCTCACGTCACGGAAGATAGCCTGGATGGCGGGGCGCCCGGCATAGATGAAGTAGCGCGACGCGATTTCCACGTCTATCGTCACGCCATCCAGGCGCAGCAATTTGAACTCCGTCAACGGCACGTCGCGCCGGCCTTCCAACATCCTCTGCGTACGCGCACGCGACAAGGCATGGGAGTCCGGGTGCACGATTGAATACACGTCCATGCCGAGGATCTGTACGACGTCACGCGCACCGAGCAGCGTCACCGCGGCCTGATTGGCAAATGCAACCTTGTCCTCCTGGCTCACGACGATCGCATCGGGCGACAATTGCACCAACTCGCGGTAGCGCGCTTCGGCTTCGAGGCGGGCGACATGCTCGCCGATCATGCTCCCCAGTGCTACCGCCCACAGGGACAGCGTCGCGTCGGCTGTGCGCGGTTGGCGGCTGAAGAATTCCAGCGCGCCCAGGGTCTGGCCGCCGGTGATCAGCGGGAACGCACATGCCGAACGTAGTCCGGCGGCAAGCGCGGCGGGCCCGCGGCGAAGCCCCGGCATGGCGGATATGTCCTCCACCAGCAACGGCTGGCGACTGCTGAGCGCGGTGCGTATCAGCCCGCCGGCGCCCGGCCGGAAGGATTCGCTCCGCGATGATCGGACGAATTCGCTTTCGGCCAGTGTCGGGTCGCACCACATTTTTGTGCAGGCAACATGATGGGTCTGTTCGTCTTCCTTCCAGCAGGCACCATAGTCCCAATTCAGCTCGGCGCAGATGCGCGCCACAACAAGGGCCAGCGTATCCTCGCCAGCGGACGCATGCGCCAACAGGTGGCCGACTTCCTTCAGCAGGGACAGGTGGATATCGGTGCGCACAATGCCAGACTGATCGTTCGGTGATTCATCCACGTCGCAGAGTCTCATTGTCTGCGTCAATTATGGCCGATAAACCGTGCGCTGTTCAGTGCTGCAGTTTGCTCCTAGAATCAGGCATCGCACATAACGTCGGATTGTCCGGGAAAGACCGTCATGGGAACAGGCAAAAACATAGCCATGCTGCGGGCCGCCCGGGTGGTCCCGGTGCTGCGGCTGGCGTCGCGCCAGGCTGCCGAAACGGCCATTGATTGCCTGGTCGAGGCTGGTTTCACAACGGTCGAGGTCACCCTGACGACGCCGGGTGCGATCGACCTGATCAAATCGCTGCGCCGGGAGAAAGACGCAGACTTTCTGGTCGGGGCCGGCACCGTTCTCGATCTTGACAGTGCTCGTGCCTGTCTCGACGCTGGCGCCGACTACCTCGTCTCACCCTGTCTGGTGCCTGGCATTGCGGCGCTGGCCGAAAAGCAGGGCCGCATCGCACTATCCGGTGGATTCACGCCGGGGGAAGTGCTGGCGGCATGGCGCGATGGCGCCGCCATCGTCAAGATTTTCCCTGCGTCCAGCGGCGGCCCGGCGCACTTGGCGGCATTGCACGCGGTCTTTCCGGATATTCCCCTGTGCCCGACCGGCGGCGTGTCGGGCGCGAACATGACCGAATACTTCAAGGCCGGCGCGGCGCTCGTCGGTATCGGCAACAACGTCATCGACCAGAAAGCGCTGGCAGCCGGCGATCGCGGCACGGTCGTCGCGCAAGCGCGCAGCTTTCTCGACATAGCCGCGGCCAAATGAGCCTGCCCGCGCTCGACGTCGTGTCGCTGGGTGAGCCGCTCTACGAGTTCAGCCAGATGCCGCAGGCTCGCGAACGCTATTTGCAGGGCTTCGGCGGCGACACCATGAACTGCGCGATCGCGGCGGCGCGCCAGGGCGCGCGCGTCGCCTATGTCACGCGCATCGGCGACGACGAGTTCGGCCGCCAGTTCCTGCAACTCTGGCGCGACGAAGGGCTCGATATTTCCGGCGTGGCGATCGATGGCCATGCGCACACCGCGGTGTACTTCATCAGCCACGGTGCGGCCGGGCATGTTTTCAGCTACCTGCGCAAGGATTCCGCAGCGAGCCGCATGGATGCCGCCGGACTGCCGCTCGACTTGATCCGGCGCGCGCGCTATTTCCACACTTCGGGCATCAGCCAGGCTATCAGCGACAGCGCCCGCGATGCCGTGCGCGCGGCACTCGATGCCGCGAATGACGCCGGCGCGACGTTCGTCTACGACGCCAACCTGAGGTTGCGACTGTGGCCGCTGGCGCGCGCGCGCGAGGTCATCACGGCGACCGCGGCGCGCGCCGACTATTTCCTGCTGAGCATGGAAGACGCCGAAGCGCTTTGCGGCGAGCGCGACACGGATGCGATCATCGACTGGTGCCATCGTGCCGGTGCGCGCAACGTCGCCCTCAAGCTCGGCGCCGATGGCGTCATCGGCAGCGATGGACGGCGGCGCGAGCGCATCGCCGGCTGCAAGGTGGAGTGCGTGGATGCCACCGGCGCGGGGGATTGCTTTGCCGGTGCGCTGATTGCGCGCATGGCGGCGGGGGACGATTTATGGCGGGGACTGCGCTTTGCCAACGCGGCGGCGGCGCTGGCGACAACCGGATACGGCGCCGTCGCGCCACTACCGCGCCCCGAGGCGGTGCGGCGGCTGTTGCATCGCGGATGAACCTTGCCCGGCTTGCGCGGGGTCGAAGGCCGCGCTCGCGTCAGCGCTTCTTGCGCAACACGATCAGGGCGACCAGCACCACGACACCCCCGACCATCATCATATCCAGCATCGACATTTACGATCTCCCTTGTTGTCGCTGCCAATTGTACCGAATTGGCCTTCTCAGCACTCTTGCATGACGGATCGCGCCACGCGGCATGCCGCTAGTGGCGGTTTATTTCTCCGTCATTGGAATATTCGTACTCCACGATCTTCTTGTCCTTTACGTAGCGCTGCGACGCCGAGTTGAACTCCGCGAAGTGGCGCGATTTCAAGTGAATATCGAATGCCGCGCGATCCCTGTAGATCTCGTAGAGCACGATGTGGTCGGGCGCACCTTTTTCGATGAGCACGTCGAAGCGATCGCATCCTGCCTCCTCGGCAAGCGACGTGTGGGCGTTGTCCTTGATCAGCTTGAGGAAGGGTTCGAGCGTACCGGTGTGCAGGTAAAAGTCGACGGTGATGACGTAGCGGGCCATGGCATCCTGAGAATTCGTGATTAGCGCGGGTCGATATCCTTACAGCATGAAACCTTACTGGCATCCGACGGGCGGCGCAACCGTCGTGCGCCGGTACCTGGGCGAAGCGCGAACCGGCGGGCCGGGGCGCGCGTCCGGTGCCGCCTGCTGGAACCGCCGGTAAACGAATCCGTCCCTGGCACGTTTTGCGTTAAGCCAATCACCGGTCCACCAGGAGGAGAAAACCATGAGCGAAATATCCCGGCGCGATGTCCTCAGGGCGATCAGCGCAACCGCACTCTCTACGGCTGCGGGCGGCCTGATCGGGATGCCCGGCCCGGCGCAGGCGGCTAGCTTGAGTTACAAACCGGAATCTGGCGCGGCGTTGCGCGTGCTGCGCTGGAAACGTTTCGTGCAGGGCGACGAAGATCAGTGGATGGCCAACACGCGCAAATTCACGCAACTCACCGGCGTCCCGGTGCGCGTGGACTCGGAGAATTTCGAAGACATCCGCCCCAAGGCCGCGGTGGCGGCCAACATCGGCAGCGGACCGGACATCGTGCTGGGCTGGTACGACGATCCGCACCAGTATGTCGACAAGCTGCTCGACCTGGGCGAGCTGGCAATGTATCTCGACGGCAAGTACGGTGGCTGGTACGACGTGTGCAAGCGTTACTGCACACATGACGGCAAGTGGATCGCGATCGGCGCCGGTTTTCTCGGCGGCTGTCTGGTTTACCGCCAGAGTATGCTGCACGCGGCGGGTTACGATAAACCGCCGGCCACCACGGACGGCTTCCTGAAGCTGTGCCAGACATTGAAGGCGAAAGGCACGCCAGTGGGCTTCGCGCTCGGCAACGCGGTCGGCGATGCCAATGCCTGGACGCACTGGGCGTTGTGGGCCTTCGGCGGGCGGGTAGCCGACGAAGGCAACCATGTGGTGATCAATTCGAAGGAGACCGCCGCCGCACTCGAATACGCGAAGGCGTTGTACCAGACCTTCATTCCCGGCACGCTGTCCTGGCTCGATCCGAACAACAACAAGGCGTTCCTCGCCGGCGACATCAGCCTGACGCTCAATGGCGTGTCGGTGTACTACGTGGCGAAGACCTCGGACGATGCGGCCATGCGCAAGATCGCCACCGACATCGGGCATGTGAACATGCCGGTCGGCCCGACCGGCATACCCGCCGAACTCAATCCGTTCACGCCGATGTTCGTATTCAGTTACACGAAGTATCCGAACGCGGCAAAGGAATACCTGCGGTTCATGATGGAGCGCGAGCAATACGAAGCATGGCAGACGGCATCCCTGGGCTACGTGCAGCAGCCGCTGAAGGCCTACGCCGAATCGAAATTCTGGAAAAGCGATGCGAAACTGCTGCCCTACCGCAACGTGCCGTCCCTGACGCGGGACAACGGTTACGCCGGCACGCTCGGCTCGGCATCGGCCGGTGTGATGGCCGACTACATCGTGGTCAACATGTTTGCCCAGGCGGCATCGGGCGCCTCCAGCATCCAGTCGGCCATGCAGCAGGCGGAAAACCGGGCGCGACGTTATTACCGGGCGCGCGCGTAGCAGAATGAAGATCGAATGATCGTGGCCGAGCGTACGGCGTGACGGCCGCCGCGCGCGGCCGCCACGATCCTCGGGTAAACTTTGCGTCCAGGTGCCGGTTACAGGCACCGTAACCATTCGGCCGCGCGGTCCCGGGAGCAGGCATGCACGATCTCATCATTGAAAACGCCACCATTTATGACGGCTCCGGCGCGCCGCCCCGGCAGGGCAG
>JBDTRK010000073.1:0-16569 GCA_039931685.1 Betaproteobacteria bacterium
AACAGGCCCTGGTCGCGGATGAAGGCGTTCAATTCCTTGCGCGTCACGCGCGCCTGCACGGTGACGTCGAGGTCTTCCGCGCTGACGCGCAAGACCTTGTTCATGTTGGCGAGGTCGACGACTACGCCGCCGTGATGCGGGATGACATTCCCCTCGAGCGAAGTGCCGGTGCCGTAGGCCACGACCGGCGTCTTGTGCGCGGCACAAATGCGCACGATTTCGGCAACTTCCTCCGTCGTATCGGGAAACACGACCGCATCCGGACGGTGCGGGTGATGCCAGGACTCGTCCTTGCTGTGGTGGTCGCGCACGCCGCTGCTGGTGGAGAGCCGGTCGCCGAAACGCGCGCGGATTTCGTCGATGGCGGTCTGATGTTTCTCTACGGGCAGATTCATGGTGCGTCCTCTTTTTTGCGCGGCGCTCGAAACGCCCGCGTCGAATATTATCCGGTGAGAGCTTGCCTGGACCCTGCTTTTCACCAGTTACCGGTTACTAATCACCGTTTGCGGCCATTCTACGCCAGCAAGTACTTTTTGACCGCGTCCTCGTTCCAGGCGATGCCGACGCCTGCAACGTCGGGAATGACGACCTGGCCGCCCTTGACCTCGAAAGGCTGCTGCAGGATCGAATTGGCCCAGTCCATGTATTCCAGCCAGTGGCAGGTCGGGGTGACGGCGAGCAGGTGCGCGCTGAATTCCGGGAACAGGTGGCTGGACATGTCCAGGTTGTGGGCGTGGGTGATCGCGGCGGCACGCAGCCAGCCGGTAACCCCGCCGATGCGTTGCACGTCCGGCATGTAGTATTCGGCCGCCTTCACGTCGATCGCCTTCTGCAATTCAAAAGTATTGAGCAGATTCTCGCCGATCTGGATTGGCGTCTTCACTTCCCCGGCGATCTTGGCGTAGCCGGCGTAATTGTCGTGGCGCACCGGCTCCTCGATCCAGTACAGGCCTTCGTCGTCGAGCGCACGCCCGCGCACCACGGCTTCGTTCACTGTCAGACTCTGGTTGAAATCCGTCATCAGCATGACGTCGTCGCCGATGCGCTTCTTGACGTTGCGCACGGCGGCTAGGTCTTCCTTGAAATTCGGCCGGCCGATGCGCAGCTTCACCGCACCGTAGCCGCCTTCGGCGATCAGTTGCGATGCCTCGTCCGCGAGCAGGGCCGGATCCTTGATCCACAATCCGCAACTGTTGTAGGCACGCACCGGTTTGACTTCGCCACCCAGCGCACGCACCAGCGGCACGCCCAGGCTCTTCGCATAGGCATCCCAAACTGCCATGTCGATGCCGGCGATGACCTGGCCGGCGATGCCGTGGGAATCCTGCAGCGTGAGCCGCTTGCGCAGCTTCGCCTCGATCTCGAACGGCACCAGCGCGTCGCCGACGATCATTTCCGCGAGTGCGTCCACCATCGCCACCGTTGGCTTTAGCATGCTGCGCATGAAGGCGAACAGGTAACTGCTACCGGTGATGCCTTCATTCGTTTCGATGTCGATCAGCACCAGCGCGGCATTCGGAATTTCACCCGAGGCCGATCGCGGCGGGCGCTTCAGCGGTGCCTGCAGGGCCCGCGCGCGGATGTTTTTTATTGTCAGTTTCATTCGTACTATCCTTCAAAAGAAATTATTGAACCACGGAGGACACGGATACCCTACGTGGTGACAATGGTTTAGATTTGCGCTTCGGCGGGGCGGCCGTTGGCGAATAGCTTTAGAGCGGCGTAGACGAACTGGTTGGCCGGCGTGGGCACGCCGAGTTCCTTGCCGAATTTGGCGACCATGCCCGACAGCCAGGGCAGTTCCAGCCGATTGCCACGACGCAGATCGCCGCACATCGACGCCACCATCGTGGCCGGGTAGCCGTCGACCTTGGACATCTGGTCGGCAACGAGGTCCGCGTCGAAATTCACGCCTTTGGCCGTGCCGACCGCGACCACTTCTTCCATTACCTGCTGCATCAGCGCACGGGTGTCCGGATCGGAGCGGATCGGACCGACCGGCATGCGCGTCAGCGAAGTCGTCGCCGATAGCGTGACAAGGCGCACGAATTTTTCCCAGATTGTCTTGTTGATGTCGGAAACCAGCTCGGCCTGCACGTTGGCGATTTTGCAGGCCACGTGCAGCGCCTGGGCGCGTGCGGAAGGCTTGCCGTCGAGTTCTCCGAAGAACAGGTTGGCCATGTTGCCGTTGTGGCGGATCACACCCGGCTCCTCGATCAGTGCCGCGATGTTCGCCACGCCGCCCATGACGTGCTCCTTGCCGAGGATGGGCACAAGCGTATCCACGGCGACGACGCCGTTCTGAAAGGAAACGGCGACGGTATTCGGGCCGATCATGGGTTTGGCCGCGGCGCCCGCTTCTTCCGTGGCCCACAGCTTGACTGCGATCATGACCACGTCTACCGGGCCGACGACCTTGGTGTCGCTGGTGGCCTTCACTTCCGGCACATGCAGATCGCCGAGCGCACTGAGCACCTTCAAGCCTTTTTTCTGCATCGCTTCGAGATGCGCGCCGCGCGCGATGAACGTGACATCCTGTCCGCTGGCCGCGAGCCTGGCGCCGAAATAGCCGCCGACGCCACCGCTGCCAATGATTGCGATTTTCATGAACCGGTCTTCTCCGTATTGTTTGATTGCCTGAAAGGAGCGACATGTTAGTCGCTCGGCCGGCATTTTTGAATCCGCGCGTTGCTGCGGGGCCGGTGCGCGACATAAAATCCCCCATCCGCCTGCCGCACCACTGGCGTCGGCAGCGATCCGATCGAGGGTAGCGCATGAACCGACCTGAAAAAATCCCGTCCACTTCCCATCCCCATCTGGCCTCCCGGCTGGAAGGCATCGAGCCGTTCCACGTTGTGGTACTGATCAATCGCGCCAAGGAGCTCGAAGCGCAGGGACGCTCGATTGCCAACATGGTGGTCGGCGAACCCGACGCGCCGACGCCGCCGCTGATTGCCGCCGCCGGCATCCGCGCCATCGAAGGGGGTCGGATCAGCTACACCTCGTCGCTCGGCATGGCGGAACTGCGCGACCTCATTGCTGCGTGGTATCACACCCGTTATGGCGTGGAGGTGCCGCGTTCGCGCGTGATCGTCACGGCGGGTTCGTCCGGCGCCTTGTTGCTGACCATGGGCGCGCTGCTGTCGCCCGGCGACCAGGTGCTGATGGCCGATCCCGGTTATCCCTGCAACCGGCATTTCGTGCGCACCATGGAAGGCGAAGCGGTCGGCATTCCGGTCGGCGCGGATACCGCGTATCAGCTCACCGCCGCGATGGTGGAAAAACACTGGACCGCGAAAACCGCCGCCGTGTTGATCGCCTCGCCGTCGAATCCAACGGGCACGCTGATCGATCACGCCGAACTTGAGCGCATCCACGCAGTGGTCAGGGCGCGCGGTGGCGTGCTGATCGTCGATGAGATCTACCACGGCCTGACGTACGGCAAGCGCGATCGCAGCGCGCTGGAGTTCGCCGACGACCTATTCATCATCAACAGCTTTTCCAAATATTTCGGCATGACCGGGTGGCGCCTGGGCTGGATGATCGCGCCTGAGCAGTACGTGGCACCCATCGATAAGCTCGCCCAGAACCTGTTCATTTCTCCTTCGGACCTGGCGCAGCGCGCGGCGCTGGCGGCCTTCGAGCCGGACACGGTCGCGTTGCTCGAAACAAGGCGGGATGCATTTCGCGCGCAGCGCGATTTCCTGCTGCCCGAACTGCGCAACCTCGGTTTCGATATCCCCGTGACGCCTGAGGGCGCCTTCTATATATATGCCAATTGCGAGCGGCTCACCGACGACAGTTATAAATTCTGCTGGGACTTGCTGGAAAAGGCAGGTGTGGCCATCGCCCCCGGACTCGACTTCGGCGCCAACAAGGCGAAGCAGCATGTGCGCTTCTCGTATCCAAAGTCGATTCCTGTGCTCGCCGACGGTGTCGAGAGATTGAAAACTTATCTCCGGAAGAAAACCTAGCGCGCACCGCAGAGGACGCGGAGGACGCAGAGGAGAAACGGAGCAGAACAATTCAGAAAGAGATTTGATCGGCTTGGTATTGTCGTCGACTTACAACTAGCTACCATTTATCTCGTAGACGCCGTTTTGTCGGTCATTTTGCTTTCCTCTGCGTCCTCCGCGTCCTCTGCGGTGAGCGCTTGCAATAGAAAGGTGTAGATGAGCGGTTTCATGAATGGAATGACGCAGCAAACGATCCGTGCCAATGGCATCCGCGTCAACGCGTGGGTCGGCGGCAAGGGCGATCCGGTCGTCCTGCTGCACGGTTATCCGCAGACCGCGCAGATGTGGCGCAAGGTGACGCCGAAGCTGCTCGACCGCTTCACCGTGGTGTGTCCGGACTTGCGCGGCTATGGCGATTCGGACAAGCCGCGCGACGGTTACGACAAGCGCACCATGGCCAGCGACGTCATGGCGACGATGATCGCGCTCGGCCTCGAGCGTTTCGCGTTGGTCGGCCACGATCGCGGCGCGCGGGTGGCGCACCGGCTGGCGATGGACTATCCCGACGCGGTCAGGAATCTCACGGTGCTCGACATCGTGCCGACGCACACGGTGTTCCGTGATGCCGGCAAGGACCTTGCCGCCGCGTACTGGCATTGGTTTTTCTTTCAGGTCCCCGACCTGCCGGAAATCATGCTCGCCAACAGCGCCGAACCCTTCCTGCGCAACATGTTCCGCGCGCTGTGCTTTCGCCAGGACGCCATCGAAGAGCCGATGTTCGCGGAATACCTGCGCGCCTTCACGCTGCCGGGCACGATCCGCGCGGGGCTGGAGGATTATCGCGCCGCCGCGACGGTGGACATCGCGGATGACGAGCACGATCTGGGCACGAAGCTGTCCTGCCCGGTGCTCGCGATTTGGGGCGAACAAGGCAAGATGCACGCGTTGTTCGATGTGCTCGCGACCTGGCGGGAGAAAGCCACGGACGTGCGCGGCCAGCCGCTGCCGTGCGGGCACTTCATCCCGGAAGAGGCCCCGGACGAGTTAATGCGCGCCCTGGTCCCGTTTTTGGGCGAGAATTCCTGAACCGCTTGCCGGCGCGGCAGTCTATTGGCTGTGCGCTATGGCGCAATCAAGTCGTATTGCCGATTGAAAGGATTCAGCATGAACCTCCGCTTCCTGGTCCTGTCCGCAATCCTGTTGGGCGCGGCGCCTGTGCTCGCCTTCGAACAGGAGGAAACGTTTACCGACCTGACCCCGGGCAAGGACATGCTCGATCCGGCGCGGCTCTCCGACTTGCTGAAGCGCAACGACGTGCGCGCGATGAACAACATCGCACTGCTGTGGGCCAAAGGCTTCGACGGCAAGCAAAGTTACGAGGAAGCGCTGAAATGGTGGAAAGAAGCGGCCCGGCGCGGCTACACGGTGGCGATGAACAACATCGGTCTGGCGTATGCCAACGGCCATGGCGTCACACAGGACTACAACGAGGCCTTCAACTGGTGGCATCAGTCCGCTTTCCTTGGCAACGCCTGGGCCATGAACAGCGTCGGCGACCTGTACGAGAATGGCCTGGGCACGCCGCGCAACCTGCAGATGGCGATGACCTGGTACCAGAGCGCGGCGGACCAGGGTGAGCCGATGGGCATGTACAACGTCGGCCTGTTGTACGAGGCCGGCGCGAGTGTGAAGCGTGACGACGCCGAAGCGCTGGCCTGGTTCCGCAAATCGGCGCAGCGCGGTTACGCGTCGGCGATGCACAGCATTGGAAAGATGTATGCCGAAGGTCGCGCGGTCGAGGCCGATGCGGTCGAAGCCCTGGCCTGGCTCAGCGTAGCCGACTTGCGCTATCCGCCGGAAGACGCGGCCGAGGCGAAAGCCAACCGCAACGACATCGCCGCCCTGAGCGCACGCCTGGATGCCGGGCAGCTTGCTCGCGTCAAGGACAGGGCCGCGGCCATCGATGTGCTGACGACTCCACCCAAACCGGAACCGCCCAAGCCGTTGCAGCCTGGAGAGAAATCTACTTGAGCATGCGCGGCGCGACGCCACTCGGCCTGGCGCTGGCGCTGGTCCTGCCATTCGACGCGTACGCGGCACAGGGCAACGCGGGCATGCCTGCGAATTCTGGCGGCCAAACTGCAGGCATGTACAGCAACAACGTCAACGATGGCGGCACGACATCGCGCAAGTATCTTGGCAACGCCGCGGCGGAAACCTTGTCCGAAGCGGAGCTGCTGCCGGCGCTGGTGTCGGCGCTGGATCAACTGTCCAAATACCGCCGCCCGGTAGCCTTGCCGGAAATCATCCGGGTTCCGCATGCGCGCATCGAAGAGA
The DNA here is from genome assembly GCA_039931685.1 of Betaproteobacteria bacterium. GTDB lineage: Bacteria > Pseudomonadota > Gammaproteobacteria > Burkholderiales > JACQAP01 > JACQAP01. The sequence continues at coordinate 6,294 of JBDTRK010000073.1, forward strand.
TGGTGTGCAAGGCGAAATGCGCCGCGCTTGCCGTCTACCGCCCCGGTGAAGGCATCTACCTCGACGACAAGCTCAGACCGGAAACGGATTTGTTCGCCCGCTCCATCCTGTTGCACGAGCTGGTGCATTACGTACAGGACATGAGCGGCGCGCACAGCGACATGAAGCCTTGCATGCGCTGGTATCAGCGCGAGCAGGAAGCGTACGCGGTCCAGAAAGTCTTCCTCGGCATGTCCGGCAGCCCGACCCGGGTGGGCTATTCGGCGCACCAGTCGCCGTGCGACGACGAGCCTGCGGCCGTCGGAAAAGCGATGCCACGCTGATTCGCCGCGCGGTTCAAAGCGGCGGCGCCAAAATATTGGACGGCGCCGCGCGACTTGGCCAACAATGGCGCCTCTGAATCCGGAGACTGCCATGGCCGTAAACCCAACACCTTTTTCACTGCATGTCGGCGACGACGTGCTCACCGACCTGCAGGCGCGGCTCGCGCGTGTGCGCTGGCCGGACGAAATTCCCGGCAGTGACTGGAAATTCGGCACGGACGTCGCGTATCTGCGCTCGCTCATCGACTACTGGCGTACCGGCTACGACTGGCGTCGCCATGAGAAAGTGATCAACGCCTTTCGGCAGTACAAGCTGCGCGTGCGCGATCTGGACATCCATTTCATCCACGAACCGGGCAAGGGGCCGGCGCCGATCCCCTTGCTCATTTCCCATGGCTGGCCGGGATCGATTTACGAGTTTCACAAACTGATTCCGCTGCTCACCGATCCGACCGCTCACGGCGGCGATGCGCGCGATGCGTTTACCGTGATTGCGCCTTCCCTGCCCGGTTACACGTTCTCGTTCGAGCCGGGGCGGCGCTTCTCGCTGGAGCAGATGGCCGATTACTTCGTTGATCTGATGACTGCACTTGGCTACGAGCGCTTCGCCGCGCAGGGCGGCGACTGGGGCGCCTTTGTGACCTCACGGCTTGGCTATGCGCACGCAAAGCGCCTGTACGGCATCCATCTGAATTTGCTTGCGGTGCGGCGCGATCCGAAGCTGGTGGAAAATCCGACGCCGGAGCAACGGGTGTTCCTCGACCAGTTGAATGTTTTCCTGAAAGAGGAAACCGGCTATCAGTGGATTCAGGGCACCAAACCGCAGACGCTGGCGTTCGGACTGACTGATTCGCCGGTCGGCCTGGCGGCCTGGCTGGTGGAAAAATTCCACAGCTGGACCGATTGCCGCGGCGACCTCGACGGCTACCTCGGCCGCGACACCATGCTCACCGACATCATGTTGTACTGGGTGACCGGCGCGATCGGTTCTTCGTTCTGGCCTTATTACGCGCGCATGCACGGCCCGTGGCCGATCCCCGGCCCGGTAGAGGTGCCCACCGGCTATATCGAGTTCCCCAGGGAAATCCTGCGTCCGCCGCGCTCGGTGGCCGAATCGATGTACCGCAACATCCAGCGCTGGACCGTGGCCGAGCGCGGTGGCCATTTCGCCGCCCTGGAACAGCCGCAGGTGCTGGCGAAGGAGATCCGCGAGTTCTTCCGGCCGCTGCGCTGATCCCAAGCGTCTAGGGCGGCCCGCCTCCCGGTCGGGAAAAGTAAGTCAAATGTCATCCCGCGCGGGTTATCAAGCTCGCGCGGCCGGCTATTCCATGCCGGCCAATTCCGGAGTAGCTTTCCGAAACGTCGTCGTGGCCAGATCCGCCCCAGGCGAAGGCGGACAGTCCGGGCGACCGGGAGGAGGGGCGATGGCTGGCGTATCGCGCACCACGCAACTGGCGAAGCTGAGCAGGCCAAGGCTTTACGATGCCTTGCCGCGCGAGCGGCTGTTCAAGCTCCTAGACAAGGCGGCCGAGCGTCCCGCGGTCTGGATCGCCGCCCCGCCCGGCGCCGGCAAGACCACGCTGGTGGCGGGCTGGCTCGAAAGCCGCGCCAGGTCCGGCATCTGGTGCCAGGTCGACGGTGGCGACGCCGATCCGGCAAGTTTCTTTTATTACCTCGGCATCGCCGAGCGCGCCAGAATCGGCCGGTCGAAAAAACTGCGCCCGCTTCCGCTGCTCACACCGGAGCATCTCGCCGACGTACCGGGATTCGCGCGCCGTTTCTTCCGTGAACTGTTCGATCGCCTGGGGGCATCGGCGGTGCTGGTACTGGACAACTTCCAGGAAGCGGGCGGCGCCAGCGCACTGCACGACATTGCGCGCATCGCGATTGAGAATGCGCCGGCAGGCGTGTCGATCGTCATCGTGAGCCGCACCGTCCCTGGCGAAGACTTTGCCTTGCCGAGCGCGAACCGCTTGCTTACGTTGATCGAGTGGGAGCCACTGAAGCTGACACGCGAAGAAAGTGGCCGGATCGCGCAGCTGCACGCGCCGATCAGCGACAGCTTGCTGGACGAATTGCACGAGCGTTCTGGCGGCTGGGCGGTGGGCCTGATCCTGCTGGCGGAGCGCCTGCGGCGTGGCGCGGGCATCGAAGACCTGTCGGCACCCGATTCCTTGCAGGAAGTGTTCGGCTATTTCGCCGGTCAGCTGTTCGATCGCTCCGACGCCGATAACCGCCGCATGCTCATGCAACTGAGCTATCTGCCGAACATTTCCGCATCGATGGCCGAAGCACTGACCGGAAATGCATCGGTCCTGAAGCTGCTCGATCATCTTTATCGCCGCCATCTGTTCACGAACAGACGGGCCGGAAAGGAACCGGTGTACCAGTTCCATGCGCTGTTCCGCGCCTTCCTGAAGCACTGCGCAAAAACGGATCTGGATGCGGGGCAGCAAAAATTTGTCGCGACGCACGCTGCGCAGCTACTCGACGCGGCCGGACAATTCGAGGATTCAATGGACTTGCGGTTGGCCGCGCAGGACTGGACCGGCGCCGAAGAACTCATTCTGACGCAGGCACGGGCCTTCATAGCGCAAGGGCGCTGGCGCAATGTCGTGGACTGGATCGGCGCCCTTCCCGAACAGCGGGTCGAGCAGGATTGCTGGCTGCTGCATTGGTTGGGCACGGCCTGGATCGGCGTTGATCCGGCGCGCGCCCGGTCGATTCTTGAACGAGCGTGCCAACAGGCGAAAAGAAACGGTGATGTACTCTGTCAAGTCCAGACGGCGGCCGGCATGGTCGAAGCTTATTTTCTGGAATACGCGGTGTTCACACCGCTGGATCGCTGGATTCCCGTTTTGGAAAGAATGTTCGAACCGCAAGTACGCGCGATGGAGCCAAATGCGGAACTGCGCGCGCAATCGGCCATGCTGATCGCGCTGGTTTACCGGATGCCGGACCACAAGCGGATCGACCAGTGCGTGGTTCGCGTCGATGAACTGCTGCGGACCGACGCGGACGTCAATCTCCGCGTAACGGCGGCGACTCACCTGACCCTGTATGGAAGCTTTACCGGCCATTTGCAGGTGAGCCGCCGCGCCGCCGCGGTACTGACGCCGTTGCTTGCCGATCCCGCCGTCACGGTCTTCCGGAGAATTTTCGCCTGGGCAGTCATCAACTGGTATGCCTGCAACGCCAGCGATGTTTCGCTCGGCGAGCAGGCCATTGCAAGCAATCTGTCGATTGCCAGCGCGGAAGGAATGCATATTGCGGAGCGCTTCGCGTGCATTATCGGTTTCTATTTCGACTTGGACCAGCGACGCATCGAGTCCGCCCGACGCCGCCTCGAGCGCTTCGAAGAGATCATGATCCCTGAGCAACCGTATGAGGCTGCATCCCTGGTGAACATGAAGTCCTGGTTTGGCTTGCACACGGGTGACCCCGCGCCCGCACTGATCCATGGCGAGAAAGCCTACGAACTGTACGTAGAGGCTGGCTCTGTTCCCCATATTTTCATGCCGCTGGCCAGCCTGATCTGGGCAAATGTGGAATCGGGTGATTTTATCGCCGGCCGCAGATGGATTGAAGAGCATCGTCGCTCATCCGATCGCGTAAACATGGAATGGGCACGTTTTGCGCTCGATGCGGCCGAGGCAATCATGGCGCTAAGGCAAGGTGATTTACTGGTGCTGGACGATAGATTGAACAGGATATTCGCGCACGAACGCCACCGCATGGACCAATATGGTCACATGCTTGCCTGGTGGCGGGGTTGGGCCGGGATTCTGGCGGCCACGGCCTTGGAACGAGGTATTCAGATTCAGCGCGCGATTGCCTTTATCCGGACATTTGGTCTTGAGGCGCCTGAGCAGTATCTGGAGACATGGCCCTGGCCGGTCAAAGTCCGCTGTCTCGGACAATTCGACATTTTCGTCGAAGACCGCCTGCTGGATTATGGAAACAAGCCGCCTCGAAAGCTCCTCGCACTCCTCAAGGCGATCATCGCGCTGGGCAGCCGCGACGTCCCGGAGCATAAACTCATCGACGCGCTGTGGCCTGAAGAGGACGGCGACACCGCGCACCAGTCGTTCACCACTGCCCTGCATCGACTGCGCAAGCTGCTCGGCGACAATTCGCTGATTCGCCAACGCGAGGGTCGAATTTCGCTCGATACCAGCCGGGTCTGGGTGGATACGCTGGCATTCGAGGCGCTCGGTTCACACGAGGGCGATGCCGATCTATCCGTGGTGATAAAAGCGATCGGGCTCTATCGTGGCGAATTTCTCCCTAACGAGGATGCCCCGTGGGCCTTTTCGATGCGGGAAAAATTGCGCGGGCGCTATCTCGAACTCGTCAGTTCGACGGCTCGCCGGCTCGAACAGGAAGGCCGCCTGGAGGAAGCGCTCGATTTGTATCGTCGCGGCATCGAAGCCGACGAGCTCGCCGAAACGTTCCATCAAGGCCTGATGCGCTGCCATCACCAGATCGGCCGAACGCCCGAAGCGCTCGATGCCTATCGCCGCATGCGCGAACTTCTTTCCAGGGTGCACGGCGTGCAGCCGTCGGCCGCCACCGAGGAGTTGTACCGCAAGCTCTCCAGTCGCTGACGCCGCTCGCGTAAGCGATTCGACATCCCACCAACGTTGATCGGCCTGCGGGCGTCCAGCCGCGGCGGCCGATTTACCGTACCCGCTCCGATCCCCCGGCAGCTCCGCACCGAATAAAACTATCGCGATGTCTTCGACTCAGCGATCGGTTACCCATTTGTAAGCCTGCACAGGATAGCCTGACTCAAATTCCGCCGATAAAGCGGCGTGAAAAGGAGCAGCTACGGATACGCAAGCTTTCTGGCCTCGCGCGGCGCCTTCGGGCCATAACTCTCTCCCGAGTCACGCCCAGCAACAGCTGCTGCGAGGCCCTTTTCCATCGTTTGGACGTGTCGAGAGCCACTGTCCAGCTAGCGGGTTGTGCGCAGGGACTGCCGATGCGTAGCACGCTGGTCGAGCTGATATTCGTCCTGCGGACATTGACGCAGGAGCCGGTTACGGACGACTTGCCGATGGTACTCATCGTGCCCCGCGAGGCCATGCCTTGCGCCTGCGAGGCCGCGTATGACAAGGGACAACTCTATATAAGGAACGATATCAACTGGTCGGAACCACGCTGGCTGTCCGTTGTTCTGCACGAACTCGCGCATCACCGGCAGTATGCGAAGCGAGGGGAAGCCCGCGATTGCGATGAATGGCTCGCGCGCGAGCAGGAGGCGCTGATTGTGCAGCGGCAGTACCTGGAGGATGCGCAGGTGGCCTGGCGGCCGGTCATGTCGGTCACCTGCCGGTAGCCGCGATCGGAAAGAAGTCGGCAAGGGCCCACGGAATGATAAAAGCATAGTATCTTGGTGCATCGCATCGCTGTGGTTTCGTAACCGGTTGGGAGTTCGGCAGAGGGGAGAGAGTGCCGAAAAAACCGCAACAACTGGCCAAGCTGTCGCGCCCGCGTCTTTATGATGCGCTGCCGCGCGAGCGACTATTTAGTCTGCTCGACGAGAAGCGCCGCCATCCGGTGATCTGGGTGTCGGGCCCGCCGGGCGCGGGCAAGACCACGCTGATCGGCAGTTACCTGGAAGCGCGCGAGTCGCGCGGCTTCTGGTATCAGGTCGATGCGGGGGATCGCGACGTTTCGACTTTCTTCTTTTACCTCACTGAGGCGGCCAGGCCTTATCGATCGAATTCACCCCTTCCATTGTTGACGCCGGAGTATCTGCCGGACCTGCCTGGTTTCTCGCGGCGTTATTTCCGCGAACTGTTCCAACGCGTTCCCGAAGGCGGGATGGTCGTGCTGGATAATTTTCATGAACTTCCGCCTGACAGCCAGCTCCTGCAAGTAATGTCCGTGGCGTTCCGGGAAATCCCGGCCGAAACGAATGTGGTCATCATCAGCAGGTCCGAGCCGCCAGAAGGCTTTGCTGCGCACCTCGCCGCAGAAACGCTGGTGCAAATCGATTGGAATGATCTGAAACTAACGGTGGACGAGGCTCAAGCCATCGCCGCCGCGCGCGGGGCGCCGGACGACGGAACGGTGCGGACTCTGTTGACTCGTGCGGATGGATGGGTGGCGGGCCTGACGCTGATGCTTGAGCGGCTGCGCCGCGGCATCAGCGGGCAATCGCTCGAGGTTGAGTCGCGCGAGACGGTCTTCGACTATTTTACGTCGCAGATCTTCGAGGAGGCCTCGGTGGCGAACCAGTTGACGATGCTGAAGACGTCGCTGTTCTCCACGTTCAGCGCCGAGCTTGCGCGCGAGATCAGCGGCCATGATGATGCTCCGCGCTTGCTCGACTATCTCTGCGACCGGCAATTGTTCACCTATCGCCGCAGCGGCGATCAGCCGCGCTACCAATACCATGATCTGTTCCGGGATTTTTTGCGCAAGCGCGCGGTGGCGCAATTTACGGCGGACGAATTACGCGACCTGCTGATTCGGGCTGCCGAATTGATCCAGACGCAGGGCGCGGCGGAAGAGGCATTCGCGTTGCTGATCGAGGCGCAAGCGTGGGAAGGGGCCACGCATGTCGTGCTTGCCAATGCCGCCAGCCTGCTGGCGCAGGGACGCTGGAAGACGCTGCAGGAATGGATCGAGGCATTGCCGCAACCAGCCGCTTTGGAAAATCCATGGTTGTTGTACTGGCTCGGTAATGCCTTCATCCGGTCGCGGCCACGCCAGGCCAGGGAAGTGCTGCTCCCCGCCATCGAATTGTTCCGCGGGCGCGAGGATCTGGTCGGACAGACGCTCGCCGTGTCCGCGCTGGTTGAAAGCGTTTACTTTGAATGGTCGGACTTCAGCCTGCTTGATCCGTGGATTCCGGTGCTGGAGGCGTTGTTGCATCGCCGGCCGAATTTTCCCAGCGTGCAATCCAAGTCGCGCGCAGTATGCGGATTTTTCCTGGCCATGGTGTTTCGCCAGCCGGCCCACCCCGAGATGGGCGCCTACGTCGACAGGATGAAAGGTCTGCTCGAGGAAGTCCCGGATCCCAACACCAAGGTCACGCTGGCGCTGGCGTTGCTGCAGTATTGTCTGTTTCGTGCTGATATCGGCCTTGCCGCCACGCTGATGGAAAAAATCTCTCCACTGATGCAGAGCGACGAGATTGCGCCGCTGAACAAGGTGTTCTGGTGGTCGCGCTGCGGCTACGTTCACTATCTTGACGTCGACTATGCACGCGGGCATGCGGCCCTCGACCAGGCCCAATCCATCGCCACCGCAAATGGGCTCGGATTTACCGAAATGCTGACCACTTTCTTCCGCATGCTGTTGCGCCTGACAGAGCAGGATTTGAACAACTTTGAACCGCTCGTCAGACGCATCGAATCTTTGGCAAGGCCCGCTTCCCGGTTGGACGCGGTGTATCTGAATTACGCCATGGGACTGCTCGCCTACAAAAAGCGGGACATGAAAGAAGCGGTACGCCGGCAACGCGAAGCCGTGGAAGTCTCCGGCGCGCTCGGGGTGATCTGGTACGAGGCAGTATTCAAGTATTCGCTGGCTGCTTCGTTGATTGAGCTGGGACAGATCGATGCCGCGCTGGAATTTCTGTTCCTGGCGGAAAACCGGCTCGCCGCAACAACGTTCCGGGTATACCGGCTTGAAGCGGAATTCCTGCGAGCGTACGCCACGATGTTGCGTCACGGAGAAGACAACATGATTCGCTCGTTGGCCGAAGTGCTGTCTTTGGCAAGAGCGGAAAACTATGTCTACACGTTTCGCGGTCATCGCGACGTCGTGGCGCGACTGATGGCCGTGGCCCTCGACCACGATATCGAGCCGGATTACGTGCGCGGCATCATTCGCAAGCATGGGCTTTTGCCCCCTGCCCTGCCTGTGACCGACCGGTGGCCGTGGCCGGTGAAGATTTTCACGCTGGGCGAGTTTCGCGTCGAAGTCGATGGCAGGCCGCTTGTTTTCGGCCGCAAGGCGCCGAAGAAGCCACTCTTGCTCCTCAAGGCAATCATTGCCTTCGGCGGCCGCAACATACCGGAACAGAAGCTGATCGATGTGCTATGGCCGGACGAGGACGGCGATTCTGCGCGCGAGGCGTTTGCCGTGAGTCTGCATCGGTTGCGCAAGCTGCTGGTTCATGCGGATGTCGTCGAACTCTCCGAAGGACTGGTGTCGCTCGATGCGGCCAAATGCTGGGCCGATCTGTGGGCGCTCGGCAATTATTTCCAGGAAGAAGATGACGCCGCCGGTGGGACCGCTCCCGAAACAGTATTGCAGCTCTACCGCGGCCATTTTCTTGCCGAGGAGATTGAAGGCTCCTGGGCGTTGTCCGCACGCGAGCGTATCCGCGGCCAGTTCCTTCGTCATATTGCCCGCGCGGGCCGCTCGCGCGAAGAAGCAGGTGAACTCGATCTTGCAGTTCTGCTCTATCAAAAAGGAATAGAGACCGACGACTTGGCCGAGGAGTTGTACCAGGGGCTCATGCGTTGCCGGCTGGGCCAGGCCCGCCATGCCGAAGCCATGGCGGTCTACCGACGCCTTCGCCGGACCTTGTCGGTCACGCTGGGTCTCCAGCCGTCCGCCCAGACCGAGCGACTATTCAAGTCCATCCAGGGCGCCTGATCCGCCAATCCGTAACCCATCCGTAAGCCCCGCCCGGCTAGCCTTGCTTCGCGCCGGGGAGGGAGCATGGTTCCGCAGCCCACGTTCATCGTTCGACTGTTTCGTCAGGCACGCCACGAAATAACCGGCGTGGTCGAGGATGTCCGCTCGGGCCGCCGCACGCCGTTCGCGAATTCCGAGGAGCTTTGGCGTGCGCTTTCGGTGCGGCCTCCCCGCGCGAGAAGAAAAATCAACCTGTCGGATTCCGAATAAGGAGAAGTCCATGCGTAATGCCATGTCCATCGTTGCTGCATGTTTGCTGGGGAGTGCTGTCCTGTCGCCGTCGCAGGCCGCCGATATGCCTAAGCAGGGCAAGTTCACCGCAAAGTTCGGTTGGTACGCGGTAGGAAAAGTGTTCGAACTGGAAAAGGATCACATCTTCTGGGTCGGAGAGTTCAGCGGCACAGTATTCAACGATTCCGGTTCCGGCTTCATGCACATGGCATCGGTGGTCTGCCCCGCTTCCAACGACATCCATCTGGACGGCCGTCCCGGAGGGGCCGAGGGTTACTGCGTCGTCACCGACAAGGATGGCGACAAGGCTTTTTCCGTCTGGTCGTGCAAGGGGCCGTTTCCCGGGCCATGCGACGGCGACAACAAGTGGACCGGCGGTACCGGCAAATATGCCGGCATTACCGGCGGCAATCGCTTCCAGGGCGTGACCACTGCGCCGACTTCATCCGGATACGCGATCTGGATGAACGGGACCTGGCAGTTGCCCTGATCGTTGAACGCTCATACAGGAGAAGTCCTCATGAAACATGTGTCCAGAATGGCGGCCGGAGTACTGATGCTCGTGATGATCGTGTTTGCCGGTCTCGCACCGGCACAAACCACGTCGATCAGCACGGAGTACATCGGCACACTCTACGCGCCGCTCGATCCGCCGCAGGCGATCGACAACTCGTTGTTGATCTACAACGTGCAGCCGGGCGGTTGGTTCAAAGGTCCAAAGTTGAACGGCACGATAATTCAGCCAGCGGCAGACTGGCTGCGCATCATGCCGGCAGGGAACGTGCGTCTCGATGTGCGCCTGACGTTGATAACAGATGATGGTCAACAGATCTATGTCACCTACAACGGCATAATTTCGCACAGCAAGCAAAGCTACGACAAGATGATGAAAGGTGAAATTCTGACGTCGGACGACTTCTATTTCATTACCGCGCCGACGATGCAGAGTGCCTCTGAAAAATACGCCTGGGTCAACCATATGCAGGCCGTCGGCAAGGTGGTCGAGGTCAAGGCCGGTGAAGGCAGCTACGTCAAGTACGACCTGTTCATGGTGCGTTGAC
>JBDTRK010000074.1:0-16478 GCA_039931685.1 Betaproteobacteria bacterium
AGGGTCAATCCCTCGCCGCAAAATACGATGGCGTTGGATTTGACGAATTTCGCCACCTTCCAGGCAAACAGCAGGTCCGACAACTGCTGCGCAGTGGGCTGCTTCCTGGTCACGATGCGCAGGTCGGAAATCTGCACGTCCAGCGCATCCGGTGTCTGCACCAGCAGGCCACCGCCCACGCGCTTGCTGTCGTAGCGGTTCGCGCCAGCTTGCAATGGCACTTCCAGCACCCGCACATTGGTTTTCCTGGCCAGGGCCACCTTCGCATCCGGCGCAATGCTTGGCGCAATCAGTACCTCCATGAACTGCTGCGAGACGGCCTCGGCCGTTTCCAGGTCGACTTCACGGTTGAACGCGATGATGCCGCCAAACGCGGAAGTCGGATCGGTCTTGAAAGCATGGTGATACGCTTCGGCAACGCTGGCTGCCACGGCAACGCCGCAGGGATTGGCATGCTTGACGATGACACAGGCCGTTTGCGCGAAGGTTTTGACGCACTCCCAGGCGGCGTCAGCATCGGCGATGTTGTTGTAGGACAATTCCTTGCCCTGCAATTGCCGGTAACTGCTCAGCGCGCCAGGCACCGGATTCAGGTCGCGATAAAACGCCGCCTGCTGGTGCGGATTTTCGCCGTAGCGCAACTCCTGGATTCGAGCGAAGCTCATATTGATCTGTTCGGGAAAAGCACTTCCCGCGCCGTTGATGTCGGTGGCGGTCAGATAATTGCTGATTGCACCGTCGTAAGCGGCGGTATGCGAAAAGGCTTTCCTTGCCAGGCGATAACGGGTTTCGACGCTGATCGCGCCGTTGGCCGATTTCATTTCGGCGATCAATGCCGCATAGTCGGCCGGATCGGTGATCACGGCGACATGCAGCCAGTTTTTTGCCCCGGCGCGCACCATCGTCGGGCCGCCGATGTCGATGTTTTCGATGGCCTCTTCCAGCGTGCATCCAGCCCTGGATATGGTCTGCGCGAACGGATAGAGGTTGACGATCACCAGATCGATGGTCGGGAAGTCGGCACTTGCCATGGCATGCATGTGTTCTGGCAGGTCGCGGCGCGCCAGAATGCCGGCATGCACCTTGGGGTGCAGGGTCTTTACGCGGCCGTCGAGCATTTCCGGAAAACCGGTGTAGTCGCCTATTTCGACGACCGGTATATCCGCTTCACGCAGGAGTTTGGCGGTTCCGCCGGTAGACAGGATATCGATGTCGAACGCGCACAAGTCGCGGGCAAACTGTGCCGCGCCGGTTTTGTCGGACAGACTGATCAGGGCTCTGCGTCTATTCATCTGATTTGCTTTTATCTTACGCGGTCCAAAAAGTAAACCGCCCGTGCGTGACGGGCGGGCGGGCTCAACGGGCATCGATGCCTTACTTGATGCCGTAATCCTTCATTTTCTTGCGCAGGGTATTGCGGTTCAGCCCCAGCAACTGGGCGGCCTGCGTCTGGTTTCCCGATACCCGGTGCAGCACGATCTCAAGCAGCGGCTTCTCGACGGAATTCATTACCATGTCGTAGATGGCGCACGGGCGTTCGCCCTCCAGATCCCGGAAGTAGCCATCCATGGCCTTGCGCACGCAACGGGCGATTTCGTTTTCGTTGATCATGCCGCGAGTCCCTCGATATAGGTCAGACGCTCTCCATCGTATTCGAGCCCGTGCAGATAGCATTGCACGGCGGCGAGTTGCTGCTGCGTGGTTTCCAGGCCATTCATGGTTTGGCGAAATTGCGGTGCACCGGCAAGTCCCTTGACATACCAGCCGATATGTTTGCGCGCGACGCGCACGCCACCCTCATTGCCATAGAGCGCATATAGCGCATGCAAATGCTGTACCAGCAAGTTATGGATTTCCGCGATCCTGGGCGCGGGGAGGTGATTGCCGCTCAACAGAAAATACTCGATCTCGCGGAAAATCCATGGCCGGCCTTGCGCTGCGCGGCCGATCATCAGCGCATCGGCACCGGTGCGACGTAACACTTCGCGGGCTTTTTCCGGCGAATCGATGTCGCCATTGGCGATGACGGGAATAACGACGCGCGACTTCACCTCGGCGATGGTGTCGTATTCGACATCGCCGACAAAGGCGCAGGCGCGGGTGCGGCCATGAATCGACAAGGCCTGGATGCCGGCGGACTGCGCGATTTGCGCAATTCGCAATGCATTGCGGTTCTGCGGATCCCGGCCGGTGCGGATTTTTAATGTCACCGGGATGTCGACGGCCGCGACGACGGCGTCGAGAATTCGGCCAACCAGCGGTTCGTTCTGCAACAACGCCGAACCGGCGGAGACATTGCAGACCTTCTTGGCCGGGCAACCCATGTTGATGTCGATGATCTGGGCGCCGCGATCCGCGTTGTAGCGCGCCGCTGCGGCCATTACGGCCGGATCCGCCCCGGCGATCTGCACCGAAATGGGGTCGACCTCGCCCTCATGATCCGCGCGACGCCTGGATTTCGCGGTTTCGCGAAGTTGCGGGTTGGAGGAAATCATTTCCGATACCGCCATGCCGGCGCCCATCTTCTTGCAAAGCTGCCGGAATGGCCGATCGGTTACGCCCGCCATGGGTGCAACGATCAGGTTGTTCTTGAGGACATGGGGACCGATTTGCATTTCGGCGCCGGGGCAAAAGCCGGGGCAAAAAACGGGACCGCCATTCTAGCGCAAAGAATGCGCGGAGGAGACGCGCAAAGTTCAGCGCTCGCGCGCTATGTGCCGAAGATCATGCGTCGCATGAAGGCACGCTTGACGGGGGGAAGCAAATCGAGCATAGCCAATGCGCTGCCGCGGGCGGCGCGCAGCGGCGCGATATCGTTGGAAAATATCCTGACCAGCGAATGGGTCAGGGCGATGCCGCGCAGGCGGTCGGGACGACGTACGGCCTTGTAGGCAGCCAGGCAGGACTCGCTTCCGGGATCAAGTGCCGCGTTCTTTAGCAGCGTATCCGCCAGTTCCCAGGCGTCGCGCAAGCCAAGGTTGAATCCCTGGCCGGCGATTGGATGCAATGCCTGCGCCGCGTTACCGAGCATGACAGCGCGCGGCAACACCGGGTCGGCCGCGTAACGCAGGGTCAGGGGAAAGCGCGAGCGCGCTTCGATGGACGTAAAGCGTCCGGCGCGGTCACCGAAATGGCGTTGCAGATGTTCCAGGAATAAGTCGCGGTTGAGGCCGATCAGCCGATCCGCGGCTTCAGGCGTCGTGGTCCAGACCAGCGCATAGCGATCCTCGAAGGGCAAAAGGGCGAGCGGGCCGTCGGGTGTAAAGCGTTCGTAAGCCGTGCCTTCGTGTGGTCGCGATGTTTCAACCAGGCCGACCACCGCATCCTGTCCGTATTTTTTGGTCTTCACCGTTGTACCGCTGCGCAATGCCGCGCTGGCACCGCCGTCGGCAATAATAAGCAGGCGCGCCGTCACCGACTGCACGGTGCCGTGCCGGCGAAACCCGATGGTGATTGCATCGCCGGCGCATTCCATGCCGGTAACGTCGGCCTCCGCCATCAATGCGATGTGTTCCGACTCCAGCGCCCCGGCGAAGGCCTGCTGCAATCGGGCGTAGCGCACGACGTAGCCGAGGGCGGGCAGTCCCGCTTCCTGTGCCCTCAACAGCGTTCGGCCAAATCCGCCACGCTGTGAAACGTGGATGGATTCAATTGGCGTGACAGGTTCGATTTGCGACCAGATGCCAAGCCGTTCGAGGATCAGCCGACTGCCATGAGACATGGCCAGGGTACGCGCATCACTGCTGTTACCGGCTTCAGGACGCGCCTCGAGCACAAGCACAGTGAGGCCGCTGTCCCGCAGGGCAATCGCCGCTGCGGCGCCAACCGGTCCGCCGCCGACGATGACGATGTCGCAGGTATGCTCGCTCACGACAGGAATCCGGCAATTACGGCAAGGCGAAGGCGGCGCATTGTCGTCGTGCGGTATCAGCCGCGCATCAGCAATTCGATATCATCGATGCTCTTCGGGGCAGCCGCGGTGATGATCTCGCAACCGGACTCGGTCACCAGCGCGTCATCCTCGATGCGCACGCCGATGTTCCAGAATTTCTCCGACACGCCTTCGGCCGGGCGTATGTAGCAACCCGGCTCGACCGTGAGCAGCATGCCCGGCCTGAGCGTCATCCAGGCGCCGTCGCGCTTGTAGTCGCCGGCGTCGTGGACATCCATGCCCAGCCAGTGTCCGGTGCGATGCATGTAAAAGCGCTTGTAGTCGCCGGATTCCACGACGCTGTCGACGCTGCCCTTGCACAATCCAAGGTCAACCATTCCCTGCGCCAGAACTTTTACCGCCGCATCGTGGGGCGCTTCCCATTCGTTGCCGGGCACAACCTTTGCGATGGCGGCAGCCTGCGCTGCCAGCACGAGTTGATAGACATCGCGTTGCGGCCCGGAAAATTTTCCACTTACCGGAAAAGTACGGGTTATGTCCGAAGCGTAACCGTCGAGTTCACATCCCGCGTCGATCAGCACGACTGCGCCGTCATCGAGCACGGCATCGTTCTGCACATAATGCAGGATGCAGGAGTTTGCGCCGCCGGCGACGATCGGGGTATAAGCCGGTGCCTGCGCGCCCTGGCGACGGAATTCGTGGATCAGTTCGGCTTCCAGTTCGTATTCGTGCATTCCAGGTCGCGCCGCACGCATTGCACGGCGGTGCGCTTCGGACGAAATGCCGGCAGCCCGCTTCATGGTGGAGATTTCTTGTTTGTCCTTGATCAACCGCATGTCGTCGAGGAAACGGCGGACATCGCGAATTTCACCCGGTGCACTGACCCCGGACCTGACCTGTGCGCGAACTTTGTTGATCCATCCTATGATCTGCTGATCCCACCCCGGATCGGAGCCGACATCGCAAAACACGGCTGACTGATCGGCGAGCAACTGGGGCAACATTTCGTCGAGCCTGGCGATCGGAAAGGTTTCATCGAAACCGAACGTCTCCCGCGCCTTGTCCGGTCCATAACGATAACCGTCCCAGATCTCGCGTTCGATGTCCTTCTCTCGAAGAAAGAGGATGCTCTTGCGGGTCTTTCCGGCGACGAGCACCAATATCGCTTCGGGTTCGGGAAAGCCGGTGAGGTAATGGAAATAGCTGTCGAAGCGGAACGCATAGGAAGAATCACGGTTGCGCAAGCGCTCCGGAGCGGTGCGTACGATCGCAACGCCATCTTCCATCAATTCGGCCAGCCGCGCACGGCGGCGCGCATACAAGGCGGGATCGATCACGGGGTGTAATGCCGGGGGATTTTAAGTAGTCGGATTATACGGCCAGGACGCGGCCCGGTGAGAGTCCCGTTCAGCGCTGAGGCGCTCGTTGCAATCTTGCATCGAGCTGTGCAAGTCGTTGCGGCGTACCTATGTCGTCCCATTGGCCGAAATGGTGTTCGCCGGTGATTCTGCCGGAGGCCATGTGCGCGCGCAGCAGTGGCGCCAGAGCGTGTTTGCTCCCGGGAACAACCGGATCGAACAACGTGGCGCGATAGGCGCCGATGCCGCTGAAGGTGAGCAGGCTCTCGCCGCCCTCGCGCACCAGGGTGTCCTGCAGGCAAAAATCGCCATGCGGATGGTGGGGCGGATTGTCGACCAGGACCAGGTGCGCGAGCGTTGGAGCTTTCATCTCGCGAACCACCTTGGCCAGGCGCGCATAGTCATAATCGCTGTAGACATCGGCATTGACGACGGCAAACACTGGTTCGCCCAGCAACGCCAGAGCATTGCGGATCCCGCCCGCGGTCTCGAGCGCCTGCATTTCCGGCGAATAGCGAACCGTAAGATGCCAACGATGGCCGTTGCCGACGGCGGATTCGATCTGTTCTCCCAGATGGGCATGGTTGATCACTACCGCGCCGAAACCGGCTTGCGCAAGTTTGTCCAGATGCCAGAAGATGAGCGGTTTGCCGCCGGCCTGCAGCATGGATTTGGGCGTACGATCGGTCAGCGGCCGCATTCGCTCACCGCGACCGGCGGCGAGAATCATCGCAACGGGGGAAGAAAGACCGGGCACGCGGATCAGGCCAGGTCGCCAGTGGACGGCGCGCGTTCGGCGAGCTGGTCGAGCAGGCGCAGCATAGGCTTCAGCGGCGCGTAACGGGCCGCGACCGCACGAACATAACCGAGGAAGCGCGGCGCATCCTTGATATAAGCGGGTTTGCCGTCGCGGTGGCAGATGCGCGCGAAAATGCCGAGCACTTTGATGTGGCGTTGCAGCCCCATCCATTCAACGTCGCGATAGAACTCGCCGAAGTCGTTGTTAACCGGCAAACCCACCCGCTTCGCCTGTTCCCAGTAGCGGATGGTCCAATCGAGGACGCGCTGTTCTTCCCAGCTTATGAAGGCATCTTTGAAAAGCGAAGCCACGTCGTAGGTGATCGGACCATAAACGGCATCCTGGAAGTCGAGCACGCCGGGATTGGGCTCGGTCAACATAAGGTTGCGCGGCATGTAGTCGCGGTGCACATAAACCTTCGGTTGCGCCAGATTGTTGGCGAGTATCCGGCTGAATACGACTTCCAGCGCGTCGCGTTGCGACGTATCGAGCTCGATGCCAAGGTGGCGCCGCACGTACCAGTCGGGGAACAAGGCGAGTTCGCGCCGCAGCAAAGCTTCACCGTAGGCGGGTAATACACCTTCGCGGCTGGCCTGTTGCCAGCGGATCAGCGCAGCGATCGCATCCCTGAACAATGCGTCCGCATTTGTGTCGTCGAGTACCGCCAGATAAGTCGTCGAACCCAGGTCGGAAAGCAGCAGGAAGCCCTGAGCAAGGTCCTGCGCGAGAATCGCCGGCACGTTGAGTCCCGCGGCGGCCATCAGTCCGGCCACGTGAACGAAAGGTCGGCAGTCTTCCTGCTCGGGTGGCGCGTCCATCACGATGAGGGTTGCATCGGGAAGCGCGACCCGGAAATAGCGCCGGAAACTGGCGTCCGCCGAAGCCGGGGCGAGAGAGAAGGTCCGTCCGGGAAGCTGGCGGTGCAGCCAATCCTGAACGAGCGCGTAACGATCCAAGCTGCTTCGTTGCCTTGAGGGATGAATTGTGAGATTTTAGCACCTCGCCTCGATCAACAACCCGCATGCATCGCTTCCGTGTCACATCTGCAGTCCTGTCGTTGATTCTGTATGTCGCTCCCGGCGTGCACGCCGAAGAACTCGGCTTGAAGCTGCAGATGCAATCGGAGTTGATTCCTTATTCATTGGGGCGTGACGATGATACCGACTTGTTCCTCGATGCCGAGCGCATCGAGGGACACACTGAACAGGACATGGACGCGGCCGGTAGCGTGCGCCTGCGCAAACGCGGCGCGGCGATATTCTCCGATCAGTTGCACCTGACTATTCCTGAACGGCAGCTCACCGCGACTGGCCATGTGCGTTTTGAAAAGGAAGGTGACGTTGTTACCGGTGAGCAATTGTTTTACGATTTGACCAATGACAGTGGTTATATCGACCGCCCCAAGTACAGTCTGCCGCGCTATGGCGCACGCGGCGACGCACTGCGCCTGGTGGTCGAGAATCGCGACCAATACAAGATAAGCAAAGCCACCTATACCAATTGCGATGTGGGTGACGACGACTGGTACATGCGCATAGATCGCCTGGAACTGGACCGGATCCGGGATGTCGGCGTGGCACGCAACGCAACGATTGTGTTCAAGGGCGTGCCGATTCTGTATTCGCCCTACCTTGACTTCTCGCTGAGCGGCCGACGCAAGTCCGGGTTGCTGCCGCCCACCATTGGCAGCACCGGGCAGAGCGGATTCGAATATACCCAGCCGTTCTACTGGAACATGGCACCCAATCGCGATTTGACGATTTCACCGCGCGTGCTGGCCAAGCGCGGCGTGCTGATGAACGGTGATTTCCGCTACCTGGAGTCCGAAGCCAGTGGTGAGATACGCGGCGAGTATCTGCCGGACGACCGTCAGAAAGGCGAGACGCGCTATGGCTATTTATGGCAGCACAAGCAAAATTTCGGCAACGGCTTTTCGGGTACGCTCGATTTGCAGGGCGTCTCGGACGACGCCTACTTTACGGATCTGAGCGACAAGATTTCGGCTACGTCACAGACCAACCTGAACCGCGAGGCCGATTTGTTCTATGACGGGGACTGGTGGACGCTGAACACCCGCGTGCAGCGCTTCCAGACCTTGCAGGACCCGTTGGCTCCGGTAGTGCCGCCTTATGCGCGCGTGCCGCAGATCACGCTGAGCATGCTTCGACAGGCCGGAGCGCACCTCGAACTCGGCATGCAGGGCGAGTATGTCGAGTTCGTTCATCCCTACCTGACAAGCGGCAGGCGGGAGATTTTGTATCCTTCGATCAGTGCGCCGTACCAGACCCCGTTTTTCTACGTTACGCCAAAGGTCGGCTATCACACGACGAGCTATTCATTTGCTGACGTGAACCGTTCCGACGAATCAAGGAACCTGCCGATCTACAGCCTGGACAGCGCGCTGACCTTCGAGCGGGAAACGTCGGTATGGGGACGCGCTTTCCTGCAGACCCTCGAACCGCGACTTTACTACGTCTACATTCCGTTTCGCGAGCAGGCGCAGTTGCCGATTTTCGATACCGCCCTGGCCGATTTCAATCTTGCACAGATATTCACCGAGAACCAGTTCAGCGGAGGCGACCGAATTAACGATGCGAATCAGTTGACCGCCGCGGTCACCAGCCGGCTGATCGATCCGGATTCGGGCGACGAGCAATTGCGCTTCACGCTGGGTGAGCGCTTTTACTTTAAGCAACAAGAGGTCTCGCTCACACCGCAGTTGCGCAATTCGACGCAATCCGATGTGTTGGCGGCCGTAAGTGGCCAGATCACAAAGCATTGGTACGCGGATCTCGGCACGCAGTACAGCCTGGAAGAGGATCGCGTCGAACGCAGCAGTGTCGTGGTGCGCTATCAGCCCGAGATCGGCAAGGCGGTGAACTTCGGCTATCGCTATACCCGCGATACGCTTGAACAGGTGGATTTGTCGACAGAATGGCCCATCGGTGGACGCTGGACGGGATTGGCGCGTTACAACTACACGCTGCAGGACAGGCGGCTTCTGGAGGGGTTGCTGGGCGTCGAGTACAATGCCGGCTGCTGGGCGGCGCGCTTCGTCCTGCATCGCTTTGCCAGCGCAACCCAGGAGTACGTCAACGCGATGTTTTTGCAGCTGGAGCTCACCGGTCTTTCGCGGATCGGTTCGAGCCCGCTGGAATTGTTGCGCCAGAATATTACCGGCTACGAAAAAACGAACGACAGGCCGCGCGAGAATTTCAATCCGTTCCCCGCATATTGACGCAGGAACGCGATGTCGGCGTCCTCGACCGTCGCCACCATCGCGCAAATTTTCCGAGTAAGCGAAATGACAATGATTACCAGAAATTGCCTGATCCTTTCAATGCTGTGCGTTTCTCTTGCTGCGTCGGCAGCGCAGGACGATCAGAAGAAAGGCGACATCGTGCTGCTCGACCGGATTGTTGCTGTGGTCAACAGTGATGTCGTTACCCGACTGGATCTCGATGAGCAAGTGAAGGTGGCGACGCAGCAGCTCAAACGCCAGGGTACGCCTCTGCCGGCCCATGATATTTTGGAGCGCCAGCTGCTTGAGCGCATGATTACCGCAAAGGTGCTGGCACAATCCGCCAGGGAGACAGGACTGCGCGTAGACGATACCCAGCTGCAGCGCTCAATTGAGCGCATCGCGCAGGAAAACAAGGTTTCGCCGGAAGCGTTCCGCAAGATGCTGGAGGCCGATGGCATCGATTTCAATCGCTTCCGGGAAGAGCTGCGCAATGAAATACTGATTGCCCGCCTGAAGGAGCGCGAGGTAGACAGCAAGATCCTGATCACCGACGCGGAGATCGACAATTACCTGAAGAACCAGCAAAACCAGGGCGGCAAGGATGACGAATACAACTTATCCCATATCCTGATCCTGGTACCGGAGCAGGCCAGCCCGGAGCAGATCCAGGCAAAGCGCATCATCGCCGAAAAGGCACTCGCCCAGATCAGTGATGGCGCCGATTTCCGGCAGGTTTCCGCAGGTGTGTCGGATGCGCAGAATGCACTCGACGGCGGTCCGATGGGCTGGCGCCCGGCGGCGCGTCTCCCGCAGATATTCGTCGAGGCGGTCAAGATCATGAAGGTCGGGGATGTCAGCCCGGTGCTGCGCAGTGCCAACGGATTTCACATCATCAAACTGACCGACAAGCGCGGCAATGAAACCCCCGTGATCATCCAGCAGACGCACGCACGGCACATCCTGATCCGGCTCAATGAAGTCGTGTCCGAAGGCGAAGCAAAACAGCGATTGACAAATCTCAAGGAGCGCATAGAAAACGGCGCCAGTTTCGTCGAGCTGGCGCGTTTGCAGTCGGAGGACGCAAGTGCGTCGCGCGGAGGCGACCTGGGCTGGTTGTCTCCCGGCGATACGGTGCCGGAATTCGAACGCGCGATGAATGCTCTCGAGCCGGGCCAGGTCAGTGATCCAGTGCAGTCGCCCTTTGGCTGGCACCTGATTCAAGTCGTGGAGCGGCGCAGCGAAGACATGTCAAAGGAACGCCAGCGCGTGCTTGCGCGCCAGTCGATCCGTACGCGCAAGGCCGACGAGGCTTATCAGGAATGGGTGCGTCAGCAGCGCGACCGGGCGTACGTCGAGCTGCACCTGGACGAGCGCTGAGCCGATCCGGCGCTGGTTTTGGTCGTACCGTACGATGGTCAGCGCGGCGCCACCGCTCCTGCCGAACGCCCGATTTTCCTTTTTCGCGGAGCATCAGTGAGCATGCACCAGCTTCGCAACGGCACCGGCGGCGTCTCAAGGTGCGATGCTTGCCGGTTTTCAGCGCAACGCAGGCGGGATAATTGAGATGCAGGCACCGCGCAGGCGTTTTGGCCAGAACTTCCTGGAAGATCGAGGTGTTGTCGAGCAGATCGTAACGTCCATCCGCCCCCAGCCGGGCGAACATGTCGTCGAGATTGGTCCCGGCCGGGGCGCATTGACGTTTCCACTGTTGCAGCGTTTCGTGCACCTCGACGTGATAGAGATCGACCGTGACATCGTCAGCGAACTGCGTGCCAGCCCTCTTGGTGGCGGATTGACGATCCACGAAGGCGATGCACTCGAATTCGATTTCACGGCACTCGGGCGCGGTTTGCGCGTAGTCGGAAACCTGCCCTACAACATCTCCACGCCCTTGCTTTTTCACCTGACGGGCCACGTCGCAGCCGTGCGCGATGCGCATTTCATGCTCCAGCGTGAAGTCGTCGAACGCATGAGCGCGCTGCCCGGTACTGCCGAATACGGGCGGCTATCGGTGATGTTGCAGTATCGCTGGAGCATCGATTCGTTGTTCGATGTCGCGCCTTCGGCTTTCCGCCCTGCTCCTAAAGTATGGTCTTCGGTCGTGCGCATGGTTCCGCACATGGAATTGCCCCAGGTCGCGAGCGATGAGGTTTTGTTCGCAGACGTGGTCATGCGGGCATTCGGTCAACGCCGCAAGACCCTGCGCAATACGCTCAAGGACAAATTGACGGCGGTCGATTTCGAGCAGCTTGAAATCAATGCGGGCGCAAGGGGAGAAACGCTGGGCGTCGCGGACTTCGTGCGGATAGCAAACCTTGTTGCCGGCCGCCGGCGCTGAGGCGCTGAATTCCTAGTGTTTGCGCTGGATGAACTCGATCTTGTAACCGTCCGGATCTTCCACGAAAGCGATCACGGTGGTGCCATGCTTCATGGGGCCGGCCTCGCGCGTAACGCGGCCGCCGCGCTTTTTTACCTCTTCACAAGCTTTGTAGGCATCTTCGACCTCCAGTGCAACATGTCCGTAGCCCGTGCCGACGTCATAGGTGGCCGTGTCCCAGTTATGGGTCAGCTCGAGAACGGCTTCCTTGTCTTCGTCGCCATAGCCGACAAAGGCCAGCGTGAAGCGGCCGTCGGGATAGTCCTTCTGCCGCAGCACCTGCATGCCGAGCACGTTGGTGTAAAAGTCTATGGATCGCTTCAGGTCGCCGACCCGCAGCATGGTGTGAAGAATGCGCATATCTATACCTTTTGACCTTTTGCTAGATTTCCACCAATTCGAAGTCTTCCTTGCGGGCCCCGCATTCCGGGCAAACCCAATTGACCGGGACGTCCTCCCAGCGAGTGCCGGCGGGAATACCCTCCTCGGGGCAGCCGGCCGCTTCATCATAGATGAAGCCGCAGATTAAACACATGTAGGTTTTGAGAGTTTGGTCGTCGTTCGCGGCCATGGTGGACAGGGCTTTCGGTTAAACTTCTATTTTAGTTGGAAACGCCGTCGCGACCTATACCGCCGTGCCTGCATCACCTCCCGTTGTTCTCGTGTTTGCCGGAACCGACCCCAGCGGCGGCGCTGGCCTCCAGGCGGACGTCCTTACTTTGTCGAGCATGGGCTGCCATGCATTGTCGGTGGTCACCGCGGTGACCATCCAGGACACAATGGGCGTGGAGGATATGCTGCCCATCGACGCCGAGTGGGTGGCCGATCAGGCGCGTTGCGTACTGGAAGACGTGCCGGTGGCGGTGTTCAAGATTGGCCTGCTCGGCAGCGTCGAGGCAGTAGCCGCCATCGCCGAAGTGGTTTCCGACTATCCGGATATCCCGCTGGTGCTCGACCCGATCCTCGCTTCGGGTCGCGGAGACGATCTTGCTTCAGAAGATGTCATCTCTGCCATGCGCGAGCTACTGATCCCGCAGACGACCTTGATTACACCTAACAGCCTCGAGGTACGCAGACTGGCGCAGGACGACGACGGCGATGAAGACGACAATCCGGATCTGGGAGAATGCGCGCGCCGCATCCTGGAGTTGGGCTGCGAATACGTGCTCATTACCGGTACGCACGAAAATACCCCGCAGGTTGTCAATACGCTCTACCAGCAGCAGGGTGTGCTGCGCACCGATTCGTGGCAGCGACTCGCGGGAACTTACCACGGCTCCGGCTGCACGCTGGCGTCTGCGATTGCGGCAACCATCGCCAATGGACTGGCCATTCCCGAGGCGGTCCGCGATGCGCAGGAATATACGTGGCAGACGCTCAAGCATGCGTATCGAACCGGCATGGGACAACTCGTGCCGGATCGGCTGTTCTGGGCGCGCGAGGAAGAGCGGGAGGATGAACCAGCTAGTTAGCGGACTGTACGCCGTTACGCCGGATTTGACCGATACAGGCGCGCTGGTTGGCAAAGTCGACGCTGCTTTGCGCGGCGGAGCCCGGGTCATCCAGTACCGCAGCAAATCAAGCGCAGCGCCGCTGTGCCAGGCGCAAGCGGCGGAGATTGCGCGTTTGTGCCGCGACCGGAGCGCGCTCTTCATCGTCAACGATAGCGTCGCACTCGCGCGAGCATGCGGAGCCGACGGGGTTCACCTTGGCAGGGACGACACTACCGTGCTTGCGGCGCGCGCCGAATTGGGGGCGGGGAGACTGATCGGCGTATCCTGCTATAACGACTTGGGTCGCGCGCGCGCCGCCCAGTCGCAAGGTGCCGACTACGTTGCGTTCGGCAGTTTTTTCCCGTCCGCGACCAAGCCGCTGGCCTCGCATGCCGGCATGGAGCTTCTGCGCGTCGCAGCGTCGGAACTTGCGCTGCCAATCGTCGCAATTGGTGGCATTAACGAGGACAATGCTGCAGGGTTGATAGCAGGCGGCGCGGATGCCATTGCCGTCGTCAGCGCATTATTTGATTCCACCGACATCGAAGCGCAGGCCCGCCGGTTTGCGCGGTTGTTCCAAATCCCCGTCAATTCGTGAGATCGAAGCGTGAAGTCCAGAAACGAAATTCTGTTTGAAAAGTCGCAGGTGGTCATCCCGGGGGGCGTGAACTCGCCGGTACGGGCATTCCGTTCGGTTGGCGGGACGCCGGTTTTTTTTGCGCGCGGCAATGGCGCCTATGTCTGGGATGCGGATGGCCGGCGTTACATCGACTACGTCGGCTCCTGGGGGCCTATGGTGCTGGGTCACGCCCATCCGCAGGTCGTACAGGCGGTACAAGACGCCGCAACTCGCGGATTGAGTTTCGGTGCCCCAACGGAATCCGAACTGGAGATGGCGCAATTAATCGTTAACTGCCTGCCGTCTATGCAACAAGTGCGTCTGGTCAGTTCGGGTACTGAAGCCACGATGTCGGCGATTCGGCTTGCGCGTGGCTTTACCGGGCGGCCGAAGATAGTCAAATTCGAGGGCTGTTACCACGGCCATGCCGATTCGCTGCTGGTAAAAGCCGGTTCCGGTGCGCTGACGCTAGGGCAACCGAGTTCTGCAGGCGTACCGGACGAGATCACGGCACATACCATGGTGCTCGACTATAACGACCCCGCGATGCTGGAGGCGGCGTTCGCGGCGCACGGCGACTCCATTGCAGCGGTCATCGTCGAGCCGGTGGCTGGCAATATGAATCTGGTCAAACCCACCGCCGAATTTCTGACCGCGTTACGTGATATGTGCCCGCGCTACGGTGCTTTGCTGATTTTTGATGAAGTGATGACCGGCTTTCGCGTGGGCCTGCAAGGCGCACAGGGCTTATTCGGCATCACGCCGGATATCACGACGCTCGGCAAGGTCATTGGTGGCGGCTTGCCGGTCGGTGCATTTGGCGGCCGGCGCGACATCATGCAGTCGATTGCGCCGCTGGGCCCGGTTTACCAAGCAGGCACCTTGTCTGGCAACCCGGTTGCGGTTGCCGCAGGATTGGCGACCCTCAAGTTGGTTCAGGCCCCCGGTTTTTTCGAGCGCCTGACAGCGAACACCACGAAGCTGGTCGAACGACTTCAGGCCGTCGCGCGCGATGCGGGAATTGCGTTTTCCGCACAATCCGTCGGTGGAATGTTCGGCGTTTACTTCCGTACGACACCGCCGCAAACCTACGCCCAGGTCATGGAATGCGACAAGGTGGCTTTCAACCGCTTCTTCCATGCACTGCTCGCCGAAGGCATTTACTTCGCGCCTTCGGCTTATGAAGCCGGATTTGTCTCGGCCGCCCACGGCGATGCGGAAATAGACGCTACCGCTGCGGCGGCCAAGATAGCGTTCGAAAAAACTTCCAGCGCCTGATTTTCAGAATGGCCCTAGTGCAATCCCGATATGTATTCCGCGAGCGCGGCAATTTCCTGGTCGGTCAGTTTTACGGCCGTGGCGCGCATCATCTGATTGGGATCGTTGGCGCGATAGCCTGCACGAAACGCCTTCAGCTGCGTGGCTACGTACTCGGCATGCTGGCTTGCGAGGCGCGGGAACTGGGCCGGGATGCCGGCGCCATTGGGCGAGTGGCAGCCCGCACACGCGGCAACGCCGTTCGTCGCATTACCGCCGCGATAAAGCTTGCGTCCCTGCGCCACCAGATCCTTGTCAGTCGCGCTCATTTGTTTCGGCACCTGCGAGGCATAGTAAGCCGCCACATTGCGCATGTCATCGGCAGACAGGTTCGCCACCATCCCGGCCATGACCGCGTTGTTGCGCGCACCCGATTTGAATTCGGCCAATTGCTTGTACAGGTATTCTTCATGCTGGCCGGAAAGGCTCGGATTCGCCGGCAGGAAACTGTTGCCGTCGAATCCATGACACGCCGCGCAAACCTTGCCGACGATCGCTTGACCTTTGGACGAGTCGCCTGCCGCATGGGCGCAGTTGATGCAGATGAGGGCGACCAGTGTCGCCAGAAAACGATTCATGAACACTCCCTGATTTACCGCGGGACCAGGCGCCACCGCGGGCCCGACCACATCGCCATTTTAACGTAACTCATGAGCCAATCCGGGTTGTTTCGCGACATCGCCTTCTTCACATCGGCTGCGGACGAGGGCGGCTTGCCGCCGTCGCAAGTCGAAGTCGCTTTTGCGGGCCGCTCGAACGCGGGCAAGTCGAGTGCCATCAATGCACTTGCTCAGCGCCACCGTCTGGCGTTCGTGAGCAAGACGCCGGGGCGCACCCAGCAGATCAATTTTTTCAGTCTCGGACCGGAGCGCTTCCTGGTGGACCTGCCGGGTTACGGCTATGCCAAAGTGCCGCGCGGGATGCGAAACGAATGGGAGCAGCTTATCTCGGGGTATCTTCAGTTGCGGCCGGCACTGCGCGGCCTGATCGTGATCATGGACATTCGCCATCCAATGAAGGATCTTGACCGGCAGTTGCTGGCGTGGTTCGAGGGTACCGGAAAGCCGGCTCATGTCCTGCTCGCCAAAGCGGACAAGCTTGGTCGGCAACAGGCGGTGGAACAGCTGCGTAATACCGCGAAAATCCTGGCTGTCGAATTTCCCGATGTCTCGGTTCAATTGTTCTCCGCGCATAGCAGAATGGGGCTGGACGAGGCGGAGGCCGTTCTTAACCGCTGGTATGCGCCAGCCTAGTGTCCACATGGGCGGGTAGAATAAAAAAGCCCCCGGTTAAAGGGGAATAAAACCGGGGGCCAAACAAAGCCTCAATTGGATTAAGGCACCCGCTCAGGGAGGAGAAGCGGGAGACATCACTGTCTA
>JBDTRK010000075.1:0-16475 GCA_039931685.1 Betaproteobacteria bacterium
GTAATGCCGATCGGAATCTGCTGATAGGCGCGGCCCAGATAATTGTTCGGTCCGAGGCAGATTCCCTTGCCGCCGTGCACGTCCATCGCGTCGTTGATCACCTGCCGGCCACGCTCGGTGCAGTGATACTTGACGATCGCCGAAATGACCGAGGGCTTCTCGCCGAGATCGATTGCGCCGGCGGTCATGGTACGCGCGGCGTCAATCGCATAGGTGTTGCCGGCGATACGGGCCAGCACCTCCTCGATGCCTTCGAATTTGCCGATGGGAATCTTGAACTGGCTGCGTACCCGGCTGTAGGCGCTGGTGGTGCGCAGCGCGAGCTTGGCTGCACCGGCGCTGGAAGACGGCAGCGATATGGAGCGTCCCGCCGCCAGGCATTCCATCAGCATGCGCCAGCCTTGCCCGGCATATTCCCGGCCGCCGATGATCCAGTCCAGCGGAATGAAGACGTCGCGGCCCCAGTTCGGACCATTCATGAACGATGCATTCAAAGGAAAGTGGCGGCGGCCGATATTCACACCCGGATGGCCGGTTGGAATCAGCGCCAGTGTGATGCCGATGTCTTCTTGCGTGCCGAGCAAGCCGTCCGGATCGTGCAGCTTGAATGCCAGGCCGAGCAGCGTGGCCACCGGGCCCAGCGTGATGTAGCGTTTTTCCCAGGTCAGCATGACGCCAACCACCTCGCGGCCTTCGTGTATACCCTTGCACACCACGCCGTAGTCCGGAATGGCGCCGGCGTCCGACCCGGCGTCCGGCCCAGTCAGCGCGAAGCAGGGCATCTCCAGGCCTTTGGCCAGGCGCGGCAGGTAGTGGTTCTTCTGTTCGTCGGTGCCGTAATGCAGCAGCAATTCGGCGGGCCCGAGCGAATTCGGCACCATCACCGAGACGCACGCTGTTGCGCTGCGCGTCGCGAGCTTCTGCACCACCTGCGAATGCGCGTAAGCCGAAAAGCCCAACCCGCCGTACTGGCGCGGGATGATCATGCCCAGAAAGCCGCGGTCCTTGATGAATTGCCAGACTTCCGCCGGCAGATCGTTCAATTCGTGTGTGATCTCCCAGTCATCGCACATGCGGCACAGGTCTTGCGCAGGGCCGTCCAGAAACGCCTGCTCGTCGGGCGTCAGACGCGGCTTGGGCGTACCGAACAGCTTGTCCCAGTCCGGCCGGCCGCTGAACAATTCGCCGTCCCACCAGACGGTGCCCGCATCCAGCGCCTCCTGTTCGGTCTGCGACACCTGCGGCAGCGCCTTGCGGAACCAGTTGAGCAGCGGATCGCTCACCAGCGCGCGGCGCAACTGCGGCACCAGCAGCAAAGCAGCCACGACCAGGAAAAGTGTCCAGAGAGCGACCTTGCCTGTCCCGCCCGCAGCGGACCAGAGTGTCCATACGACCAGCCATGCAGTTGCGCCCGCGGCCCACAATGCGGCGCCTGCGCGCACATAAGCCAGGATCCACACCAGCGCCATAGCGGCGACGCCCCAGAGAACGGCGTTCATGCTTCACCTCCCGTGTTCGATTCATCTGCGATGGTCATGCTGCCTGCCTTCCTGGCGCGGCGCGCGCGCCGCGCGATGGCGGCAAAGGCGCCTGCAGGCCGGCGGCGAGGAAGGGAATGAGGCGGTGCATGATGGCTTCCGCGTCTTCCGCGCCTTCGAGACTGCAGGTTGCGATCAGTTTCAGCGCGTCATTGCCCGCCATCGCGTAGGACAACGTGCCGAACATGAAGTGCATTCGCCAGGTCAGTTCCTGGTCGGGCATCTCCGGCAGCGCGCGCACCAGTGCCTGCTTGAAGCGGATCACCACCTGGCGATATTGACCCGGCAGGATGTCGCGCAAAGTTTCGGCGGGCTCCGCAAACGCGCGCCCAAGCAGACGCATGAACACCGCGCCTCGCGCCAGCGGGTCCTTGCCGACAAGCAGGGCCGGCGCGACGATGGCCTCGATGATCTGCTCGATCGCAAGTGAACGCCCGCCTGCCTTCGCCTCCAACTCGTCCAGTTGCGCGATGCGCGCCGCGTTCAGCGGTCCAAGGCGGCGTTCGAATACTTCGCGGATCAGGGTCTGTTTGGATCCGAAGTGGTAATTGACAGCGGCCAGATTGACCCTGGCCCTTGCCGTAATCGCGCGCAGCGAAGTTGCCGAATAGCCGTGTTCCATGAACAGGGACTCGGTGGCACGCAGGATCCGCTCCCTGGTGTCACCCGCCAGTTGCTCATGATCGGCCATTGCATTTGTCCCGCCGCCATTTGTCCCGCCGCGCTTCACCGGCCCGCCTCCACGAAAATACGCCGAGTTCAAACGTGCGTTTGAATCATCGGCAGCCCGCGAATATTTGTCAATGGATGTTTTCGGGACAGCATAAAAACAAACGCAGCCACCCGGGCTGCGTCTGCATCCTGCCACGACCCGCGCGGCGCGCGGCGTTAGTTCAGAACTGCGCTTCCTCGAGCGCAAGCACGCTGGTCGACCCATGCACGATTTCTTCCTTGTAGGCTGCCGCAAGGGGAAGGATGTGTTCGGCGTAAAAGCGGGCCGTGCCGATCTTGGCGCGGTAGAAATCGTAGTCGTCGTCGTTTGCGTCCAACCTGTTCTTGGCGATCAGCGCCGCGCGCGCCATCAGCCAGCCGCCCGCCACCGTGCCAAACAGCTTGAGAAACGGCACCGCCCCGGCGGACGCTGCCTTCACATTGCCGGGAAAAGTAGCCAGCAACCAGTCGGTGGCTTCCGACAATGCCTCCACGCCAGCGGCCAGCGATCGTCTGATCACGGCCAATCCAGGATGACCGACTTTCGCCAGCTCCGCGTCGAGGCCGCGCATTTGTCCCAGCAGCACCTTGATGGTGGCACCTTTCTCGTAAGCGACCTTGCGCCCAACCAGATCATTGGCCTGTATGCCGGTCGTACCTTCATAAATCGTCGTGATGCGCGCGTCGCGCAAATATTGGGCGGCCCCGGTTTCCTCGACGAACCCCATGCCGCCGTGGACCTGAACGCCCGTCGACGCAATCTCGATCGACTGCTCGGTGCACCACCCCTTGACGACCGGCGTGAGCAGATCGAACATGGCCTGGTTATTGGAGCGCTCGGTCTTGTCGGCGTGCAGCAACGCCTTGTCCAGATGCGCGGACGCCAGCGTCGCCAACGCGCGCATCGCTTCGGTCTGCGCCTTCATGCTCATGAGCATGCGGCGCACGTCCGGATGATGAATGATGCTGACGCGATCGCCGTTCTTGACGCCGATCTCCTTGCCCTGCACGCGGCTGCGCGCATATTCGAGCGCGAGTTGATAGGCGCGCTCGGCTATCGCCACGCCTTCAATGCCGACTTCGAGGCGGGCGAAATTCATCATCGTGAACATGTATTCCAGCCCGCGGTTTTCCTCGCCAATCAGATAGCCGACCGCACCGTCGCCATCGCCGTAGGCCATCACACAGGTCGGGCTGCCGTGGATGCCGAGCTTGTGCTCGATGGAAACGCATTTCACGTCGTTGCGCTTGCCCAGGCTGCCGTCGGCGTTGATCAGGAATTTGGGCACGACGAACAAGGAGATGCCCTTGACGCCCTCGGGCGCATCCGGCGTGCGTGCCAGCACCATATGCACGATGTTCTCCGCCATGTCGTGCTCGCCCCAGGTGATGAAGATCTTGGTCCCGTGAATACGGAAATGGTCGCCTTCCGGGACGGCGCGGGTGCGCACCGCCGACAGGTCCGAACCGGCTTGCGGCTCGGTCAGATTCATGGTGCCGGTCCATTTGCCGGTAACCAGGTTCGGCAGATAAGCATTCTTCTGCGCATCCGAACCATGCCGCATCAGCGAAGCAACCACTCCCGCCGTAAGCATCGGGCACAGGCAAAACGACATGTTGGCCGAGTTCCACATTTCCGAGGTCTGTGCGGAAAGGATGTGTGGCAGTCCCTGGCCGCCGTATTGCGGGTCGCAGTTCAGCCCGGTCCAGCCGCCTTGCGAAAATTGCCTGAACGCGTCGGCAAATCCAGGCGCTGCAGTGACCACATTGTCGCGCAGCTTCGCGCCCGCCGTGTCGCCGGAACGGTTGAGCGGATCAAGCACGCCGGTGGCAAATTTGCCCGCTTCTTCAAGCACCGCGTCGACTACATCGGGCGTGACATCCTCGCACCCCGGCAACCCCGTGATGTCGTCGAGACCGATCAATTCCTTGACCGCGAATTGCATGTCGCGGATTGGCGCTGCGTATGTGGACATCTGCTACTCCTGAAAGCGATGCTGAATATCTCTTCGCGGAGACCCGTAAGGCGCGAAGTTTAGAGCGCGGAAGTCAGTTCGGGCACGGCCTGGAAAAGGTCGGCCACCAAGCCGTAGTCCGCGACCTGGAAAATCGGCGCTTCTGCATCCTTGTTGATGGCAACGATGACCTTGCTGTCTTTCATTCCCGCGAGATGCTGAATCGCCCCGGAAATGCCAACCGCAATATAGAGTTCAGGGGCGACGATTTTGCCTGTCTGCCCGACCTGATAGTCGTTCGGTACGAAACCCGAGTCGACGGCGGCGCGCGACGCCCCGACCGCGGCGCCGAGCTTGTCCGCCAGCGCTTCGAGCAGCTTGAAATTCTCTCCGTTGCCCATGCCGCGGCCGCCTGACACGATCGCTCTCGCCGACGTCAGCTCCGGACGCTCCGACTTGGTGAGTTCCTCGCCGATCAGCGAGGACAGGCCGCTATCCGCACCCGCGGCGATGGTCTCGATCGTTGCTGTGCCACCTGTCGCCGCCACAGCGTCGAAGCCCGTGGACCGTACCGTTATGACCTTGACGGCATCGCCCGATTGCACTGTGGCCAACGCATTTCCCGCATAAATCGGGCGCACGAAGGTATCCGGCGATTCGACCCTGATGATGTCGGAAATCTGCGCCACGTCCAGCAGCGCAGCCACCCGCGGCAGCACGTTCTTGCCCGAGCTCGTCGATGACGCCAGCACATGGCTGTAACCTTTGGCGATGGACACGACCAGCGTGCACAGGTTTTCAGCGAGCGCGTGGGCATATTGCGCCGCATCGGCAACCCGCACCTTCCTTACGCCGGGAATTGCAGCTGCCGAATTCGCGGCGCCGTCGCATTGGTGTCCGGCCACCAGGATGTCGATGTCACCACCGATTTTCTGTGCGGCCGCGACGGTGTTGAGCAGAGCCGGCTTGATGGCCGCGTTGTCGTGGTCCGCGATTATGAGAATGCTCATCAGATGACCTTCGCCTCGTTTTTCAGTTTTTCGACCAGTTCCTGCACGCTCTTGACCAGTTTGCCGGCGCTGCGCTTCGGTGGTTCCTGCACCTTCAGGATTTTCAGGCGCGGTGCGACGTCGACCTTGAGTGCATCCGGCGTCAGCGTTTCCAGAGGCTTCTTCTTCGCCTTCATGATGTTCGGCAGCGTGACGTAACGCGGTTCATTCAGGCGCAAGTCCGTGGTGATCACTGCCGGCAGCTTGACGCAAATCGTCTCCAGCCCGCCGTCAACTTCGCGCGTGACTTCCGCTGTCGCACCGCTGACCTTGAGCTTCGATGCAAATGTAGCCTGTGACCAGCCGAGCAGCGCCGCCAGCATCTGCCCGGTCTGGTTGGAATCGTCGTCGATGGCCTGCTTGCCGAGTATTACCAGGCCCGGCTGCTCGCGCTCGGCGATCGCCTTGAGCAGTTTCGCCACCGCCAGCGGCTGCACGTCGACGCCGGTCTCGACCAGGATGGCGCGGTCCGCGCCGATCGCCAGCGCCGTGCGCAGCGTTTCCTGGCATTGCGCCCCGCCAATCGACACGGCGACGACCTCGGTTGCGACCCCGGCCTCTTTCAGCCGCATCGCTTCCTCCACCGCGATCTCATCGAACGGATTCATCGACATCTTCACGTTGGCGGTTTCCACGCCCGACCCATCCGGACGTACGCGCACCTTGACGTTGTAATCCACCACCCGCTTGACCGGAACCATTACCTTCATTTCGCAAACCTTCGGCTAGATGGAAAAGAAAGCGGATTCTACCGCAGCCCGTCACGTGGACGTGACTGACCGCGCAAATCCGGCCCTCACTGCAGGGTTCGGCCACGCGAGAATTCAATATCACGTCCCTCGATTTCCCAATCGGTTTCCCTGCCTGCTTATATCGCCTTCGCCTGGTCTCGCAATACGTTCTTCTGGATCTTGCCGGTCGCAGTCTTCGGCAGGGGTCCGAATAGCACCGTGCGCGGACATTTGAAATGCGCCAGCCGCTCGCGGCAAAACGAAATGATTTCCTCGGCCGCGATCGCCGGCGCGCCGCTTTTCAGCGTTACGAAAGCGCACGGCACCTCCCCCCACTTCTCGTCCGGCCTTGCCACCACCGCAGCCTCAAGGACGTGGGGATGGCCATAGAGCACATCCTCGACTTCTATAGTCGATATGTTTTCGCCACCGGAAATGATGATGTCCTTGGAACGATCCTTGATCCTGACATAGCCATCGCCGTCGATCACCGCCAGATCACCGGTATGGAACCAGTCGCCGGCAAAGGCCTCCGCGGTCGCCTGCGGATTCTTCAAGTAGCCCTTCATGGTGATATTGCCGCGGAAGAAAATCTCCCCAATGGTCTGCCCGTCGCGCGCCACCGGCCGCATGGTCTGCGGATCGAGCACGTCCATGGCCTCCTGCATTTCATAGCGCACGCCTTGCCTGCCGTTGAGTTCCGCCCGCTTTGCAGCCGGCAATTGCGCCCACTCGGGATGTCGGGCGCACACTGCTGCCGGACCGTACACCTCGGTGAGGCCGTAAACATGGGTCAGGTCCATGCCGATGCGCTCCATGCCCTCGATCACGGCCTGCGGCGGCGCCGCGCCGGCAATCATCGCCGCTACCTTGTGGCCGATGCCGGTGCGCATCCCGGCGGGGGCATTGATCAGCATGTTGTGTACCACCGGCGCGCCGCAGAAATGGGTCACCCGGTGGCGGCGGATCAAGTCGAATACCGACGCGGCCTCGACCTTGCGCAGGCACACGCTGGTCCCGGCCACGGCGGCCAGGGTCCACGGAAAGCACCAGCCGTTGCAATGGAACATCGGCAGTGTCCACAGATAGACCGGAAAATGCGGCATTGCCCAGGTCACAATGTTGCCCACCGCGTTCAGGTAAGCGCCACGATGATGCGTAACCACACCCTTGGGATTGCCGGTTGTGCCGGATGTGTAGGACAGCGCAATTGCGTTCCATTCATCCTGCGGCAGGGCCCACGCGAAATCCGCGTCGCCACCTTCGAGAAAGGCCTCGTACTCGCATTCCCCAATCAGCTCGCCACCGGCCGCAGACGCATCATCGATGTCGACGACCAGCACATCGCGCTCGACCTGACGCATTGCCGCGGCAATCGTCGGTGAAAATTCCCGGTCGGTCAGCAGGACCTTCGCCTCGCCGTGATTGAGCATGAAGGCGATGGCCTGCGCATCGAGCCGGGTATTGAGCGCATTCAGTACCGCACCGGTCATGGGAACGCCGAAATGGGCCTCGAACATCGCCGGCACATTGGGCGCCATGACCGCCACCGTATCGCCGGCACCGACGCCGTACCTGGCCAGTGCGGACGCGAGCCTGCGGCAACGGCGGTAGGTTTCCCTCCAGGTCGTTTCGCGCGCTCCGTGGATGACGGCGATCCTGTCAGGGTAGACCTCGGCCGAGCGCGCGAGGAAGGACAATGGCGAAAGGGGAACATAATTGGCCGGATTTCTATCCAGGCCGGTGTCGTAGAGGCTGTGGCGGGTCAAGATTGCTCCGGTTTGTGCCGAATGACAGTATTTTCGAAGGCCGGCTGGCCGCGACCACCCGGTCGCATCGGTCCGTGCGCAATGATACGGGATTGCAGCGGCCCCGCAGTGGCGCCGGCGATGCACCCCGCCAAACCTAGAAAACCATCGAGGATTGCTCTCAAAGGGCTTGACGCCAGTGGAAAATTTAATGATTCCTTGTAGGGCCAAGCACTCGAATAGTGCTAAGATTCCCGTCCCCGGAAACGCTTGAGTTCCACTCAGGAAATCGCCCGATGTCGAAGCCGCAGGTGACGCCCAGATGATGCCCGAGCGCGCCAACCGCACGTTCATCTGCAGCGTGCTGTTTCTCGACATCGCGGAATACTCGAAAAAGCCGGTCTCGGAGCAGATTCAGCTCAAGGACCGGTTCAACGCGCTGATCGCGGAGTCGATCCGCGATATCTCGCCGAACGACCGCATTATTCTCGATACCGGAGACGGCGTGGCCATCAATTTCCTCGGTGATCCTGAGGACGCCTTGTTCGTCGCCATGAGCCTGCGCGAGGCTTTTGCGCCCAAAGTCGGTGCCGCCCCGCGTTTACCGGCACGCATCGGCATCAACCTCGGCCCGGTTCGGCTCGTTCGCGACCTCAACAGCCAGCCCAATATCATCGGCGATGGCATCAACGTCGCGCAACGCGTCATGGGGTTCGCGCAGGCAGGACAGATCCTGGTATCGCGCTCCTACTATGAAGTGGTCCTGCATATCTCGGAAGGCTACACCAAGCTGTTCAACTACGAGGGTTCGCGCACCGACAAGCATGTGCGCGAGCACGAGGTTTACAGTGTCGGCTACTCCAATGCCCGCAGCGGCGCCATCCGCTCGCCGGCCGAGCGCGCCCGGGAGTCCACGCATGAAGGCAGGCAGCAGGCCAATTCGGCCACCCTCGCCACGGGACCCTCGCGGCCATGGTCCTTCGTGATTGCACGCATCGAGCCGTGGCTCAATAACCGGGCCATCGCGCTTGGCACCGCCACTATGTCGGTGGCGGCGTTTGCCATTGCAGTCGTGATCAATCTGCTCGGCCCCAATGGCGAGGTATCGGCGCTGTCATCGCAGCCTGACGAGCAGAAAAAGTCGCACAACGCGGCCAGCCAGAATAGTCCCGCGCCGGGCGGCAACCGCAAACCGGCCGATGGCAAAAACAGGACGAAGATCGTGCGCCTGGCTCGCGACCAGCAGGCAGTTGCGCTGCCGCCGCCCAAGACCGAGGTCGCCGAAAGGAAAGAAGCCAAGCCGTCGGCGTTCGCTTTCTTCTCGCGCGAAAAATCCGCTCCCAAGGAAGCGGAGCCTGCGGGTGCGGCCATGATTACGCTCGCGATCGCGCCCTGGGGGGAAGTTTATGTCGACGGCGAGCGCATCGGCGTCAGTCCGCCGGTCAACGAAGTCGAAGTCGCTGCCGGCAAGCGCAAGATCGAAATCAAGAACGGCAATTTTCCCGTTTACACCCAGGTCGTCGACGTGAAGGCCGACCAGAAGCTGCGCATCAAGCACAAGTTCAACTAAGCGACCATGCTCAAAATCCGCACCTCGCTGCTGCTGCTTGTCGTCATGTTCACTGCCGGCTGCCAGACCGGCGTGTTCAAGGACCTGGGCATGACCCCTCATGCGGGCACCAGCTATCTGGAAGACGGCATTCATAATTACGAGGAGGGCAACTACAAAGTTGCGAAGCGGCGCCTGCAATTCGCCCTGGAGGAAGGCCTGGCCCGGCCGGATCGCGTCAAGGCCCACAAGTACCTGGCTTTCATTGCCTGCGTATCCAGCCAGCAACTGACCTGCCGAGAGGAATTTGCCATAGCGCTTGAGCTCGATCCGAAACTGGAGCTCGATGCCGCGGAAGCCGGTCACCCGATCTGGGGCCCGATCTTCAAAAACGCCAAGACCAAACAAGCTGCGCAGCCATGAGCGAGACGACTTCAGTGCGCATGCTGGGGCGCTACGAGATCATGTCCGAACTCGGACAGGGCGCCATGGGCACGGTGTACAAGGCGCGCGATCCGATGCTCGACCGCATCGTGGCCATCAAGACCATCAACCTGACACTGCCCAAGGATGAGCTGGCCGAATACGAGGCGCGCTTCTACCAGGAAGCCAAGGCTGCGGGCGGCCTATCCCACCGCAACATCGTCACCATTCACGACATCGGACGCAGCGAGCGCGTCGCCTACATGGCGATGGAGTTTCTTGAAGGCCAGGAATTGCGCCGGCTCATCCAGTCGCGAGTGCCGATCCAGCTCGGCCATGCCCTCGATATCGGCGCGCAGGTCGCCGATGGCCTGCAGTTCGCGCATGACCGCCAGATCATCCATCGCGACATCAAGCCCGCCAACATCATGGTCCTCAACGACGGACTGGTGAAAATCACCGATTTCGGCATCGCCCGCATGCGCAACAACGAGGTCAAGACCATGACCGGGATGATTCTGGGCTCGCCAAAATACATGTCGCCAGAACAGGTTTCGGGCAAGCGCGCGGACACGCGCTCCGACATATTTTCGCTCGGCGTGGTGATCTACGAAATGCTCACGGGAACTTCGCCTTTCGTTGCGGACAACATCCATGGGGTGATGTACCAGACCATGAATTTCAACCCGCCGGCGCCGAAAACGCTCAACCCGGAGCTGCCCGAAATACTCAACTTCATCATCGCCAAGGCACTCGCCAAGAACCTGGACGACCGCTACGAGAACGCGAAGGATTTGTCGCATGACCTGCGCCAGGCGCTGTCAGAATTCTCCGGGGAATCGTCGGCGCCGCGCATAGCCGCTGCCGCGAAAATTGACGCCGGTGCGACGGGCATGCCGTTTGTCGAGCCCGATTCGCCGCTCACGCGCCAGGAAGACAAGGAAGCGCGGATACTCAATATGGCGGACGACGGCCCTTCGGAATCACCGCAGCCCGACGCGATACCCGACGCCGCGGAATCCACCAATCCGGCGCTCAGCCTGTCCAAGGCATTCGATTCGTTCGATGCAACCATGCGCCTGGCCGCGCTCACCGGCATGGAAAAGGACCTGGACCAGTTCTCGGAAACGCAGAAAATCGCGCGCCTGAAGGGGCTGGCGGACGCAAAGCGCGCCAGCGCCGCGGCAACGCAATCGGGCAGCGCGACCTGGCGGCAGTCGGACCTGGGCGGGCGCAGCGCCGAGACATCAGGCATGACAACCACGCAACTGAAACTTGTCTGGCTCGGCAGCGGCTGCATGGTCGTGGCGGCTGCCGTGTTGTTACTGGTGCGCTGAGCGCAGCTTCCTGTCGTGCCGGAGCGTACGGCCGGTTTCTTTCAGCGCACGCGCGCCACCGCCTCTTCCACGCGTTCCACGGCGACCACCTCGATTCCCTCAATGGCAACCCTGGGCGCATTCGCCTTTGGGATGATCGCGAGCTTGAATCCGAGCTTGGCCGCTTCCCGCAACCGCTCCTGTCCGCGCTGCACTGGACGCACTTCCCCTGCCAGTCCGATTTCACCAAAGGCGACCAGCTTTTCCGGCAGCGGCCGGTTGCGCAGGGACGATACGATGGCGAGCAACACCGGCAGGTCCGCCGCCGGTTCGTCGATCTTGACGCCACCCACCGCGTTCACGAATACGTCCTGGTCAAACGCTGCGATGCCGGCATGTCGATGCAGAACCGCGAGCAGCATTGCCAGGCGGTTCTGTTCGAGACCGACGCTCAGGCGGCGCGGATTCGGCGCATGCGCCTCGTCCACCAGCGCTTGCACCTCCACCAGCAGGGGCCGGCTGCCTTCCTGGGTGACCATCACGCACGACCCTGCGACTGGCGTGCTGTGTTGAGACAGGAACAGCGCGGAAGGATTGGAGATGCCGCGCAGTCCGCGCTCCGTCATGGCGAACACGCCAAGTTCATTGACTGCACCGAAGCGATTCTTGACCGCGCGCACCAGACGGAAGCTCGAATGCGTATCGCCCTCGAAATACAGCACGGCGTCGACCATATGCTCAAGCACACGCGGTCCGGCCAGGGCCCCCTCCTTGGTCACATGGCCGACGAGCAGCAGCGAAGTTCCGGAGGACTTGGCAAACCGCGTCAGCTGTGCGGCGCATTCGCGCACCTGCGCCACGCTGCCCGGCGCCGACTGCAGCGCCTCTGAATAGACCGTCTGGATCGAGTCGATCACTGCGACATCGGGCTTTTGCGCTGTCAGCACGGACAGCACTTTCTCTAACTGGATTTCCGCCAGCAAATTCAGCGCGGTCGCGTCGACTGCCAGGCGCCGCGCGCGCAGCGCGATCTGCTGCGCGGATTCCTCGCCGCTGACGTAGATCGCATTACAGCTGCCGCCCAGCAATGCCAGCGCCTGCAGCAACAGCGTCGATTTTCCGATGCCCGGGTCGCCTCCGATCAAGACCACGGCGCCGGTCACCAGCCCGCCGCCGAGCACCCGATCCAGTTCGTCTATGCCCGTCGGCCGGCGCGGCTCCTCACTGGCTTCGACGTCTGCAAGCTTCTTCAACATGCTGGCCTGCGCGACCGACTGGTAGCGCGAACCCGACGCCTTCTCCGCAATGGTCTCGACCAGCGTATTCCAGGCGGTGCAGTGCGGGCACTGGCCCTGCCATTTGAGGGTTTGCCCGCCGCACTCGGTGCAGGTATATACGGTTTTTGTCCGGGCCATCGCCTCAGTCCGATTCGGCGATGGGAACGCGCCGCGCCAACGCGCACATCAATTCATAGCTGACCGTACCCGCTGCCGCGGCCACCTCCTCGATCGGCAGGCCCGCCCCCCACA
This sequence comes from Betaproteobacteria bacterium, assembly GCA_039931685.1. Taxonomy (GTDB): domain Bacteria; phylum Pseudomonadota; class Gammaproteobacteria; order Burkholderiales; family JACQAP01; genus JACQAP01. The sequence goes on from JBDTRK010000075.1 coordinate 12,550, forward strand.
AGCGCACCGGACTGCCCACCCGCGCATGCGGAACATTGGTCAGGTCGACACACAGCATGTCCATCGACACGCGCCCGGCAATGGGCACGCGCAGCCCCTCGATCAGCACCGGCACGCCGTTGGCGGCGTGGCGCGGATAACCGTCGGCATAACCGCATGCGACGACACCGATACGCATAGCACGATCGGCACGAAACAAATTTCCGTAGCCGACGGTGTCACCGGCCTTGAGTTCCTGAATGGCGATCAGTTCGCTACTGAGCGTCATGACCGGGCGCAAACCCAGGTCCAGTGCGCTTGCATCCATCAACGGGCTCGACCCATACAACATCAACCCGGGACGCACCCACTCCCCACGCGCTTCTGGAAATCGCAGCAGCGTGGCCGAATTTGCCAATGAACGTTCATAGCCGGCGCAGGCGACGTATTTGTCAAACTCGCGCATTTGCCAGCCGACGCCGCTGACGCCCTCGGCGTCGGAAAAATGCGTCATCAACACGATTTTCTGCACGCAAGCCAAGGCCTTTGCTTCCTCCAATACGGGCGCCGCATCCCCGGCCGGGAAGCCCAGCCGGTTCATGCCAGTATTGAATTTCAGGAAAACGTCGATTTTCCTGTCGGCCCGTACATTTCTGAGCATCTGCAGTTGCTCCCGGTGATGCACCACGACGGCGAATCCGTGATGCACGATTTCCGGCAATTCCGCGACCGAAAACGCACCCTCCAGCAGCAGGATGCGTTGGCGGAATCCGGCATCGCGCAAGCGCACTGCGTCGTCCAGTTCCAGTAGCGCGAATGCCTGCGCGTCCGCCAGCGCGCGCGCGACACGTATCAGGCCGTGGCCGTACGCGTTGGCCTTGATTACCGCCATGACCGCGGCGGCGCCGGCATGCCGGCGCGCCGCGAGGAAATTGTTTTTCAGGGCGGCCAGGTCGAAACTAGCCTGAATCGGTCGGGCCATGTAAGGTTTGATTTCCCCAACTTTGAACAAGATGCAACGTTGAGCCGTTATTCTATGCGTTCGGACACATAATCAGGCGGTCTGTTTATCCGCGGCATGCGATACCGAAACAGCCAATGTGGTATAAAGCCGCCGGCAAAAGATGCAATGACAGTTAACGAACAGAACCCGGACTCGCCACCTTTGTCCGCCCCGACGCCATGAACCGCGGGTTCTACACCATTCTCGCGGCCCAGTTTTTTTCCGCTCTGGCCGACAACTCCCTGCTGTTTGCCGCCATCGCGATGCTGGCAAGCCTGCACGCGCAGGCATGGCAGACGCCGGTATTGCAGCAGTTCTTCGTGTTCGCCTATATCGTGCTGGCCCCTTTCGTCGGCCCGTTTGCGGATTCCCTGCCCAAGGGCCGCGTAATGTTCGTGGCCAACGCCGTGAAGCTGCTTGGCTGCATCGCCATGCTGGTAGGCACGCACCCGCTGCTCGCCTATGGCCTTGTCGGCGTCGGCGCCGCGATGTATTCCCCGGCCAAGTACGGCATCCTGACCGAATACCTGCCGCACCAGAAGCTCGTCCTCGCCAACGGCTGGATGGAAGGCCTGACGGTGGCGGCAATCATCCTTGGCTCCATCCTCGGCGGCATCATGGTCGGGACCCGCTTCGCCAGCTACGTTTTCGCGCGCGTCGATCTGCCGTTCATCGAGACCGGCATCGATACGCCGCCGGAACTGGCTATCGTCATCATCCTGTTTTTCTATTTCATAGCCGCAGTGATCAATCTGTACATTCCCAAGGTGGCCATTGATCACAAGCTGCAAAAACGCAATCCCATTTTCATCATGCAGGACTTCTGGCACAGTCTGAGGCTGCTCTGGCGCGATCCACTCGGCCAGGTGTCGCTTGCGGTTACCACGCTGTTCTGGGGCGCCGGCGCCACCCTGAGGCTGATCGTGCTTACCTGGGCATCGATGGCCTTGAAGTTCAGCCTGGAACAGGCCACGCAGTTAACCGCCGTGGTGGCGTTGGGCATCGCGCTGGGCTCGGTGCTGGCGGCAAAATACGTGTCATTGAAACGCGCGGTTCGCGTATTGCCCGTGGGCATTGCCATGGGGGTGCTGGTGGTCATGATGGTCTTCATCACCGACTGGCGCATCGCCATCGTGCTGCTGGTGCTGATCGGGGCGATGGGCGGCTACTTCGTGGTGCCGATGAATGCGCTGCTGCAGCACCGCGGCCACCTGTTGATGGGGGCCGGTCATTCGATTGCCGTGCAGAATTTCAATGAGAACCTGTCGATCCTGGTTCTGCTCGGCGTCTATGCCATGATGATCAAGATCGACGTGCCGATCGAAGCTATCATCATCGCCTTCGGACTGTTCATCGCCGCTTCGATGTCTTTCCTGACCCGCAAGCACTGGCACGACCAGGACAAATAGTCCCCGGGCCGTCACTGCCTGCTAGAGAACGACCGGCCTGTCGGGTAGCTCATTGGCACTGCGCCGGGTGGGTGGATAATGGGATTCCAACAGACTTGAAACCCGCCCTATGCCGCGGGTTATGCCAAGTTCGAATTGACCGTCGCGGAACGCATCTTCCATCTCGCGGCAGATCGATTCCCAGGCGAGCGCGCCGACCCTTGCGTGGATGCCACGATCGGCCACGATCTCCACGTCGCGATCGGCCAGCAGCAGGAAGATCAGCACGCCGTTATTGTGTTCCGTGTCCCACACCTTGAGCGCTGCAAACACTTCCAGTGCACGCTCGCGGGCACCCACGCCGCGCAGCAGCGATCTCGCGTCCAGGGCATGCTCGACCGCGAAACGTATCTGGCCGCCGTGCCGCGCTTCGGATTGCACTATGGCCTGTTCGATGCGCCCCAGTACCGGCGCGGGCAAGCATTGCCGCACCCGCCATTGCGGCGACATCAGGTGGCGCAACAGGCGCGATGGGCTCATCTCACCAGCGCCCCGATGCGCCGCCGCCGCCAAACCCGCCGCCGCCGCCGCGGAAGCCACCGCCGCCGCCGCCGCCGAAGCCACCCCCGCCGAAGCCGCCGCCCATCCTGCCGGGCATGCCGCCGCCACCGCCGAGCAACGTCACCACGAAAGCGATGGCCGCCACCAGCAGCGCCACCAGCACCGGCGCAACTATCAGCCACGCCAGAATGCCGATCCCGGCGCCGACTACGACGGCGGCGGGCAGGCGTCCGAGCAACCCTCGCAGCACACCGCCCAGGACCAGTGTCGCGATGAAGAACAGCATGAAATAGGATTCGAGCGAGCGCATTTCCCCGCCGCCGGACGGACGCCGGCCAACCTCGGGCAAAGCTTCACCGTCGACGATCCTGATCAGGCGGTCGACGCCGGCGTCGAGTCCCTCGTAAAAACTGCCGGCGCGGAATGCGGGAACAAACACCTCGTCGATCAGGCGCTTTGCAACGGCATCGGGAATGGCGCCTTCCAGGCCGTAGCCCACTTCAAGGCGAATGGTGCGATCCGATTTGGCAACGACGATGAGGACGCCGTCGTCCGCCTGCTTGCGGCCAATCTTCCAGGCTTCGGCAACGCGGATGCTGAAAGACTCTATCGGCTCGGGAAGCGTCGTTGCGATGACCAGCACCGCGATCTGGCTGCCTTTGCGCAGCTCGAAATCCCGCAGCTTGGCATCGAGCGCGCTTTTCTGCCCGTCGCTCAGCGTCCCGGTTTGATCGACCACGCGGCCGGTCAGAGGCGGAATCGGGCTGTCCCCGGCCAGGGCCGCAAGGCAAACGAGCAGCAGGAGCGCAAAGGCCGCCGCCCCGCCACGATAAGTCATGCGCCTACCTGCCCTGTGCCGGGGCGGGCGCAGCCGCGGGATTGGAGAAGTCCACCGTAGGCGGCTTTGCGATGGCCTGCTCGTTTTCCACTGTAAACGTGGGCTTCACCTTGTGGCCGAACAGCATGGCTGTCAGATTGCTCGGGAACGAGCGCAC